>JBGVPV010000076.1:0-27322 GCA_045127215.1 Eubacteriales bacterium
GTCACATTAAGCCTTCCCTTGTCAGGGAAGGGGGACCGCTTGCGGTGGATGAGTAGTCCTCAGAAAGACAGAGGAACGGTTCTCAGTCTTGAAGATATTTGATAAGCAAGAAAACAAAAAATGCGCTCCCCTGCCGCGAAAGCGGCAAGGGAGCGCTTTGATTTTTGAGCTTTTTTCTTATTTACTGTTTATTCTATCAAATATCGCGTCGGAGAGCGCGACGAAATCGGCAACGCCAAGCTTTTCTCCGCGTATTTCGGGGGCAAAGCCGCACTCGACTATTGCCGCGGTCAGCTCATCCTTACTAAGCTCGCCAAAACCTGCCGCAAGCGCATTGGGAAGCGTTTTTCTTCTCTGCTCAAACGCCGCCTTAATGGTGCGGAACAGCATCTCCTCGCTCTTTGGAACGTACGGCTTTTCTCCGTGCAACTTTATTCTCACCACGCTTGAATCAACCTTGGGCGCGGGAATAAATTTGTGCGCACCGACCGAGAAAAGCTTCTCGGGCTTTCCGTAATAATTAAGCACCGCCGTAATAGCTCCGCAATTCTTGCCGCCGGGAGCGGTACAAAGACGCTGAGCCACCTCGAGCTGTATCATAACCGTTATATACTCAAACGGCAATCCCGATTCAAGCAGCTTCATAAGTATGGGAGTCGTGATATAGTACGGCAAATTAGCGCACACGCTGACCTTTCCCTCCTTGAAATAAGGTGCGAGAAGCTCACCGAGATCCACCTTCATAACGTCCTGATTGATCACGGTCACGTTTGGAAATTCACCAAGCGTATATTTCAGCACGGGAATAAGTCCGTTGTCTATCTCGATGGCAATAACCCTCTTGTATCTTGCCGCCAGCTCACGTGTCAATGAGCCAACACCGGGGCCGATCTCAAGAATTGTACTGTCATAGTCGTCACAGCAATTATCGGCAATATCCTCAACCACGCAGATGTCCGTCAGAAAATTCTGCCCGAACTCCTTACGGAAATTGAGCGAGAACATCGCCATTATTTGTTTTATAGTCTTTACGTCACAAAGATTCATAAATTTTCTCCATACAAAGTTTTCCCTATCATTTTACCACAATGCGCCACAAAAATCAACAGAAATATATCAAAAGTATTTTTTGCGAAAACATCTTGACAAAAATGGGGTTTTCGATTATAATATTACTGTTTGCTGGTGTAGCACAGTCGGTAGTGCAGCTGATTCGTAATCAGCAGGTCGTGTGTTCGAGTCACATCACCAGCTCCATAGGCGTTGCGTCCAAAAGGATGCAACGCTTATTTTTTATCCGCCTTATAACGCGATGGTGAAACACCCTCCAGCTTCAGAAATGCGCGATGAAAGGCTGACGGATCGGCAAAGCCGCATTCCGCGGCTATCTCGGAAACCGAAAGACGCTCTGCCGAAAGCAAGAGCTTGGCATAACACACCCTGCACTGCAACAGATATTGGTGCGGGGTTATTTTATACACGCTTTTAAACACCCTTATGATGTGATCCTTGGAATAGCTGAATCGCTCCGCAAGGGAGTCAAGCGTGATACTTTGCGAAAAATTCTCGGTAATATACGCGTAAATTCGCTCGGCAAGTGACTTTTTCTCCGCGAACGAAACGTTTGCGCGGCAAAGGATATTCAAGACGTCAAAGAACAGCTTTTGAACCTCAAACATACTGTCTATGCCACCGCCGCGCGCAAGCTCACGCTGTGCGCTGCAAAGCCGCTCGCAGACCACTTCCGCACGCGTAATATCAAACTTACCTCGCAGAGCCATCGCCCTCTCGGTCCTGTCGGTATACTGACCCGAGAAATTTATAAAGCAATATCTCGGCTGCTTACTCGGCGTATTACCCGTTTGCCATCTCCCTACGGTCTGAACGTAATACTCCCCCGCGCACAAAATTATCTCCTCGCCGTCTTCCTCAAAATAAAGCTCGCCCTCAAAAACAAGGATAAGTATATTCTGTCGGTTATAACGCGAAACGTGAGCCTCACCCTCCCCAAAGGTCTTGATACCCGAGGTCAGATATCGCGGTATATAGCTCAGGTCGAGATACAAATTATTCTGCATATTTTTTCTCCGTTTTGTATTATATAGATTTTTTCAATAATTTAATCGATAAAATCACTATATCTCTGTTATTTTTTTATATTATAACACAAAAAATCGATTTTTTCAATATAAAAGTCTATTTTTATCCTTGAAAATTTCACGCAATATATTATAATAGAATCAGAATAATTTAGTACGAGGTGGATTATGAAAAATAATACCTTTTATTACTCAAAACAGCTCCCTCTCAAAAATCAGACCGACAACAAGCTCACCGAGCTTTATATGAACAAGCTCCCCTTGGGCGACGTTACCGTAAGTCAGGGCTGGCTCCGCACTCAGCTTGACCTGATGTGCGAGGGTATCACAGGAAAGCTCCCCGAGTTTGGCCCTTATTTCAAGCCCGATAAGAACGGTTTCCTCTATCCCGAGACCGCAAGCGGTTGGGAAGAGATCCCCTATTGGTTCAGAGGCTTTTATCCTATGGCGGTGCTTGCAGATAACAAGGAGCATCTTGCAACCGCTCAGAAATATTTCGAGGCGCTTTTCGCGTCAAGACAGGAGGACGGCTGGTTTGGCCCCGCATACCTCAAGGAATACGATATACTCCCGAACGGTATGAAAATGCCCGACCTCTTCCCCTCTATGATGCTGCTTGACGCACTCATTCTTTACTATGAAAACACAAAAGACGAACGCGTTATGGAAACCATGGACGCTTTCTTCAAGTTCTGCGCGAATATCCCCGATCCCATCTTCCTGCCTGCAAGACGCGACAGACTCCGTTGGCAAAAGGTTCGCGGCGGTGATATGCTCACGCCTATCTATTGGTATTACAGACAGACGGGACAGGATTGGCTCCTCGACCTTGCAGAAAAGTTCCACCAGAAAATCTGGAAGTGCGATATGGAATTTATCGCGCACCACGCTGTTGACTTCGGTCAGAGAGTTGGATACGACGCGGTATATTCTCAGCAGTCAAACTGCGTAGAGGATTTCCAAAAGTCCGAGGACGCGTATCTTTTGTTCAAAGAGGTATGGGGACAGATGCCCCGCGGTATCTTTGCCGCTGACGAGCAGATACGCGAGGGTGAGACCGATCCCCGACAGGGCTACGAGCCTTGCGGTATAGTTGAGCTTACCAAGAATTTTTACGAGATGGGCAGAATAAGCGGAAACACCGTTTACGGTGACAGAACCGAGGATATTATGCTCAATCACTTCGCGCCCTCATTCAGCCCAAGCTATCAGCAGATGCACTATATCACCTGTGCAAATCTTCCCATACTCAGCGACTGGCGTCAGCAGCCTACCACCGACGGCTCATGGGTTCTGCACAGATCTCACGAGATATTCACCCCCAACAACCGTTGCTGCGGACACAACACGGGAATGGGTTGGCCCTGGTACGCTATGAATCTCTGGCAGAGATCAACTGACGGCGGCATAGTTGCTTGGCTTTACAGCGACAGCGAGCTTAACACAACGCTTGGCGACAAGAAGATAGCTCTTGCTATGCGTACCAATTACCCCTTCGACACAACGATCACGGTAAAGGTTACCGAGTGTGAGATCACAGACGAGCTTCCCATGTACTTCCGTATTCCCGCTTGGAGTGAGAGCGTCAAGGTGACTCTTGGCGGTAAGACGGCTGATCTTGTGGCAGATAAAGAAGGCTTCGTATGCGTTAAGGCAATATTCGAAAAGGGCGACGAAATAAAGCTTGCCTTTGGCGCAAGTCTTTCTATGACCAAATGGAAGAACAACGGCAGCGTTTCCGTTGACCTTGGCCCGCTTACTTACTCCGTAAAGATCCCCGAGTGCTGGAGAGAAAAAGACGTCGAGGGCTCTTACGCTCATCCCGATCCTCACCTCTTCGAGAACTACGAGGTGCTTCCCAAGACGCATTGGAACTACGGTCTTTGCCTTGAGGGTGACGACATAAGCTCCTGCGTTTCCATCAAGGAAATAAAGACCGAGCTTGCGGCTCAGCCCTTTACCGTTGAAGACGCTCCTATCGTACTCAAGGCTCGCGCAAGAAGAATTCCCGAGTGGTCACTCGAGGACGATATGTGCGGCAAGCTTCAGCCCTCCCCCGCATACACCGACTTTGAGGAAGAGGAGATCGAAATGATCCCGCTCGGATGCGCACGTCTGCGTATCTCTTGCTTGCCCACAGTAACCACCGATGCGGAGGCAGGCGTTCATTGGAAGCGTACACCCGTACACGTTCCGATCGATGAAAGAACCCACAGATACCCCGACCCCTACATCGGCGGCGCACCCAAGGGCGCAATTCCCGACTGATTTATATACAAATTCAAAAGGACAGAGAGAACGACGTGCACTCTTAGCGGAGAAATTGAATAGCCTTCCCCAGTGGGGGAAGGTGGCAGCCGAAGGCTGACGGATGAGGTGTTCTAAACTCAAAGCACTCCTCATCCACCGCTTCGCGGTCCCCCTTCTCCCACAGGAGAAGGCTTTTTTATATGCGGAAAGCAAAGATTAACCCCGACAGATTTTTTATGTCTGTCGGGGCTTACGTTATTTTATAATATCTATGTTACTTTCGTTTATAATCACACCTTGTCCGTCATTTAATCGAATTACTTCACGATTAAGTGTATGTTCATATTGAGCACATTTTTCCTCAAAACCTGTGTATTTCTTTAAGAATTTACTGTAATGCGGAAGTATGTAAATATCTGTAAAATTGCACGCAGATAAATCTTTTAGTCCTACAATGTTCATCTCGGGAGAGTAAAGATCTATCAAATCAAGAGAAGGTGTAAGAACCAGTGCGCCTGCACTACATCCTATCAAATACCTATTTTGTGCGAAGTATTTTAACACATCAAAAAAACAATTTTTTCGTATTGAGTTCAATAGATAGTACGGATTGCCTCCTATTAATTCTACCACGTCATATTGCATAAGCTCTGTTGGTAATTGATTGTCAAAGTCAAAGCATTCAACAGACAGCCCAAGCATTCTTAATTCGTTTGTTAATCTTTCAACATGATAGTTTTTTTCTTTATATTCGTTATCAGCAGTAACAACAAGAGCAGCCTTACCTGCTTTGATGTATGTTTTTACTCTGCCCATTAATTCATTACTTGATAAACCATTTGAAGTTAGTAAAATCATTTGATACCTCTTTTATCGCAAGTTTCGCCTTTGTATTACAAAGGCTTCGGGCAAAGCCCATACCCCTAAAGATGAACGAGCGCATCCAAAGGCTCCCTTGTGTAAAGGGAGCTGTCGCGTTAGCGACTGAGGGATTGTTTCCTGCTATTTTGGGCTTTTTTACAATCCCTCCGTCAGCCTTCGGCTGCCACCTCCCTTTACACAAGGGAGGCTTTTTGTTAGTCCCATTATAACACAAATCGGTCGTGCTACTAATTCTCCGCTAAGAATGCAGAGAGAAATCTCTGTCCTTTATTTTTTATTATCACTGTTTTTCAGATTGCTCCAAAAACCTCTTTAAATAATCTATAACCACCGAGAAATATCCGCTGTCTATACTATAAACCTGTGTTTTTTTAGCTATATTTGCCCAAACAAGTCTTGACTTTTCAAGTATACTTACGTGGTGATATGCCGTTGACGCGGGTATTCCAAGCTCTGTTTCAAGCTCCTTACGGGTACATCTTCCCTTTTGCAAAATAATATTCAGCATTTTTACACGCGTAGCATCAGCGAGCGCCGAGCCGAATTGCTCGAGATCCGGTGTAATATACTTTTTCCTTGAAACCTCAATAGAAGAAAGGTAATCAACACCTAAAAGATAAATAATACCATCCTGATGATTACTAAAACGTATAAGATTTTTATTCAAAAGGCAAAATGACAAACACGTATTGACGGGATCTGTTTCATAAAAAATATCTTTTATGATAAACTCCGTTCTCTCTTGCAACAATTCAAAATTCAATTCATTATATGCGTCAAGTATCTTTGAGTAATTTCTTTCATAGTACGACGAAAGCTGAATATCCTTTGCTATCAGCTCATACTGAAGCAAATGAATGTACGATTCGGGATCAATAAAAAATTCATAAAGCTTTGCTTTGAGCTTATCATCATAATCAGATTTTTTTATTACATCGAAAATATATTTCTTCGATCGCATACACTCATTTATCTGATCAATATCAAGATTTTCAAAATAATGATTTATAACATTCCTTATAAACAAATCATAATTACTTATTTTCTTTTGCAAAAAAGCAAGATCATAGTCAATTTTAAATGCGCTCGAATAATTGTCAAAATAATTTATTGTAAAGAAACAGCGCTTGGATGGGAGCACTCTGAAGAATATATACAAATCGTCTGAGATCGGCTCAAATATTTTCATTTCCTCTGAAAACCACTGCATATCCTCCTCACTTGCGTGAAAGACTTCAGGTAATATATCGGCGTTGTATTTATAATAAAACAAAAACATGAGATCATAAACGTATCCCGGATTTTTTATAAGCTTCAAGTCTGGCATAAAGTAACCTCTTTCACATTTCATTTAAAAACATTCTAACACATATCAACGATATTGTCAACATTTTTAATCAATTATATTTATACGCTAATTGATTTTCACATCATTATTTCCATAAATGTTAATAATAAACAAGGATATAGTCCAATAATTATTAAATTAAACCAATGGTATAATTGACATTATTCGATATTAGTGATATAATCAAAAAGAGACGACGTTTCAAATTACCAAGAAGGAGTGGTCAGATATGATCGATATAAATAAATTCGCGCAAAGGCTTTCATATCTTCGCCGCAAAGCAAATCTTACACAAAGTGACATCGCCAAAAAGTGTATGGTTTCAATTCAGGCAGTTTCCAAATGGGAGCGTGGATTATGTTGCCCCGATCTTCTCATTCTTGATGATCTTGCCAAGGCATTGGGAGTGGAGATACAAGACCTTTTTGAATAAATACTCATCACGGCCACAACTTCTTAACATCTTTTTAAAAATGTTACTGCCGGTAAAGAACCGCATAGTATAGTATGAAGAATATCATCAGGGACGTTATTCTATATATTTTGTCCATAACCTTATTTTTTGCCGTATAATTATTTGTTGCAGTTTGGGAATATTTATATCGCATTTATTTTTTTAAGTAAATAAACACACCGCCGAGAAAACCAAATTTCTTGTTCTCGGCGGTGTGTCGTTTTATCTGGAGGTGAAAATAATACAAGTTTAAAATGTTTGAGGAATAAACAATTTAAAGGCAGCTTCGGACATGACATAAATATCAGATTGTTTTTTTCGAATGCCTCTGCTCGAAACAAAACCATTCTCATCAAGCCCAACAATAACGGCTGGTTTTCCTTTGATCAACACGATCGAGATTTCATCGTCCCTTACACAAGGCTTAATCAAGAGTTGTTTTTCGGATGTCCTGGCAACAGTTCCAATGGCAAAAAAATGTTCCCAATAAATAGCCCCATCCTTTTTACAATCAATATGTGTTGCCTTGGTTGCAACCTGTTTTGATTGATAAACTGTGTATTTTTGACTCCCTATTGTAAATTTAACAGTTTTAAATAACTCATTTTCCTCAACACATTTACCATATTTTTTATACGCGGCATATGCGGATAGCCGATCCTCGCTGACGCATTCCATAATATCACTCACATCACAGTGAAGTGCAGAGCAAATTCTGGCTATCGTATCAGTGGTAACCGTCTCATTTTTGGATAATTTCGCCAAAACTCTTGAGCTAATCCCAGTAATGTCTATCAAATCGGTTTTGCTCATACTTTTGTCAATTAACAATTTCCATAATTTACTATAATCAATATACATAGCTTCACCGCCCTTCTGATAGCATTATATCATATCATTTAAAATTTGTCAATATAAATTTACTAAAGTAAATATATTCTTGCAAAAATTTTGTTTTTTTCAAAAAGTATTCAATAAAGTCAAAAAAAGATGGCGCACCCGCTTTATCGTAGGTGCGCCAACGAGTGGCTTTTTATTTTCAAACATAATCGGGAGGATAATATCCTCCCCTACAACACGAAATATCATTATTCATCGGTAGGGGTTTGCGCCCAAGACAACCCGATTTGTAGAGGTCGATGTCCTCGGCGACCCACCCCCTGCACATGTTGCTTTTTAACAGGGATGGACAGTAGAGGACGTCGTACCCTGCGTTTAGCGGCGCATATTATTATATAAACAGCATAATTTTATTGCAAAATACCCTCTTGCTTTTTATCTTATCAACTGCACTCGCAGCTGTTCTATCAGCTTCTTTTCCTCGCGGGATATTTTGACCTGCGTGACTCCGCAAAGCTCGGCGGTGCGGCTTTGAGTAAGTCCGCGGTAAAAGCGCAACGCCACGATCTTTTGCCACAACGGCGGCATTGAGGCGATTGCGTCTGAGAGCGCGATGCGGTCAATTATCCTTTCCGCCTCACCGAGTGAGCCCTCGTCCGCGATAACGTCCTGAAGCTCCACACCCTCATCCTCACCGTACGCGCTATCCGAGAGAGAGGCGAGCGGCATAGTCGCGTCAACCGCTATCGCTATCTCCTCGAGGCTGACCTCGCAAAGCTCGGCAAGCTCAGAAAGATGAGGCTCCCTGCCCTCCTCCATGAGTATTCGGTTTCTGTGCTTCATTATCAACGCCCCCAGCCGCTTATACTGCCGCCCGACCTTGATCGGCCCCTCGTCGCGCATATATCTGCGTATCTCGCCAAAGATCAGCGGCACGGCGTAAGTAGAAAAGCAATTTCCACGCGAAGCATCAAAGCTTCGTATAGCCTTGATCATGCCTATCGTGCCTATCTGCATCAGATCCTCGATCTCAACTCCTCTGTCGCTGAATCGGGATACTATTTTACGCACAAGACCTTGATTTATCTCAATAAGTCGCTCGGTGGCTCTCATAGCCCTCTCGCTATCGCCACCGTCGCTCTGCGCTATGGAAATAAGGTAGAGATTATCCGAATAATCCCCTACCTTGTCCCAAGTCTTTTGAACAGCGTCACCGTCGTACCCTTGCCGCATCTGGAATATACCCTCACTTTATCACAAAAGCTTTCCATTACCGTAAAGCCCATGCCGCTCCGCTCGTTTTCCGCATCAGTGGTATAAAGCGGCTGACGGGCAGCGCTTACGTCCTCTATACCGCAACCCTTGTCGCGAATATCTATACGCACGATGCCCCCCTCACAGAGCTTTACGCTTATGTAAATAATTCCGACCGTGTTCCGATAGGCGTGAACTATACAGTTGGTAACCGCCTCGGACACGGCGCACTTGACGTCGGCTATATCTATCGGCGACGGATCTACCTGCGCGCAAAAAACCGCCACAGCGGCTCTCGCCATGCTCTCGTTTACCGAAAACGACGGTATTTTCAGCTCCATAGAATTCAGCACTCGCGTACTGAACGCATTTTTACTTCCCTTAGGCTTCATGCTTTCCCTCCTCAACAGTAACGATTCTCTCAAGCCCCGCGAGCTTGAATATCCTGACCACGCGCTCGTTCGGACGCCTTACGGTAAGCGTACCGCCAAGGCTTGACATAAGCGTATGTCTGCCCATTATAAGACCCAGTCCCGAGCTGTCCATAAAGTCAAGCCCCGAAAGATCAAGCACCGCCTTTTTTGGTATCCTTCTGCGTATTTCCGCATCTATCAGCGTTCGTACGGCAACCGCGCCGTGATGGTCAAGCTCGCCCGAGAGCGTGGCAATAAGCGTCTCCCCATCGCACTGAATATGCAATCCGCAATTATTTTTTGACATATAATGCTCCTTTCTTTTTTTGCTTATTCTACCATATCTATTATAAAAAATTTGTCGGTATGCGGCGGATAAAAATATTTTGTTATTTTTTTAAAAAATTTCAAAAAAGATATTGACAAGTAAGGACTCTTGTGGTATAATACCAACGTTATCCAAAGACAGCAGGTTTACGGTAAAGGCTATATGCTCTCCTGCCGAGGAAATGATCTAAACTTAATTCAATGAATAATTGTGTTATTTTGTGTCTTTCTTCGCGCGAGCTTATGCCTCCGTAAGAAAGATTTTTTTATTTTTCCCTGCTAAATACTCACAGGAGGTAAACAGACGTGCCCAGCAAATCAATTCTTGAACAGAAGCAGGCTATCGTTGCTGATCTTGCAGAGCAGCTTAAGAATTCTCCCGCAGGCGTTGTAGTTAACTATCAGGGTATCACCGTTGAGGACGATACAAAGATGCGTAAGGCTCTTCGTGCTGCCGGCGTAAACTACATGGTTATGAAGAATTCTCTTACAGGCAGAGCTTGTGACGAGGTTGGTCTTTCCGATATGAAGCAGTACCTCACAGGTATGACCGCTATCGCTATCGGTACAACAGACGCTATCGCTCCCGCAAAGGTTCTCAAGGAATACGCAGAGAAGATCGAGTCCTTCAATATTCTCGCAGGTTACCTTGATGGCAAGGTAGTTGATGACGCAACAGTTAAGCAGCTTGCTGACATTCCCTCTAAGGAAGTTCTTATCGCAAAGTTCCTCGGAAGCATCAAGTCCCCTCTTTACGGACTTGCATACGCACTCCAGGCTGTTGTGGACAAGGACGGCGAGGCAGCTCCCGCAGAGGCAGCTACCACAGAGGAAGCTCCCGCAGAGGCGTAAGAAATCTGCCGATGACGGCGTAACCGTCAAACGCGCGGCGTGAGCGTCAGACACGCAAAAATAAAATTTATAAATAATTCCGTATTAATAGGAGGAAATTAAAAATGGCATCTGAAAAGATTACTAACATTCTTGAAGAAATCAAGACACTTACTATCATTGAGCTCGCTGACCTCGTAAAGGCAGTTGAGGAAGAATTCGGCGTATCCGCAGCAGCTCCCGTTGGCGTAGCAGTTGCAGGCGCAGCTCCCGCAGCAGCAGTTGAGGAGAAGACTGAGTTTGACGTAATCCTTAAGGGATTCGGCGCTAAGAAGCTCGACGTTATCAAGGCAGTTCGTGAGATCACCGGACTTGGACTTAAGGAAGCTAAGGAAATGGTTGAGGGTGCTCCCAAGGCTGTTAAGGAAGGCGTTACTAAGGACGAGGCTGAGTCTGTTAAGAAGGCTCTCGAAGAGGCTGGCGCTGAGGTTGAGGTTAAGTAATTTAACCCCACAACATAAAAAGCAGGTGTGTATATCACACCTGCTTTTTTTATTTTATTTCTTCGCGGAGTCTTGCAATTATCTTCTTCTCGAGTCTTGAAATATAGGACTGCGAGATACCAAGGCGCGCCGCGACTTCTTTTTGCGTAAGCTCCTTCTTGCCGTTCATTCCGTAACGAAGCTCGATTATCTCCCGTTCCCTGTCCTCAAGCGCCGCAACCGCGCGCCGTACCGCCATTCGCTCCTCAAACTGCTCGATCTCAAACGAGATCGGCTTTTCCTCACTTCCAAGCACGTCGGACAGCAACAGCTCGTTGCCGTCCCAGTCAATATTCAGCGGCTCGTCTATGGAAAACTCGTTTTTAGCACCCGAGTTTTTTCGTATATACATAAGTATTTCGTTCTCTATACAGCGAGAAGCGTAGGTGGCAAGCTTTATATTTTTGTCCGACTGAAAGGTGTTTACCGCCTTGATCAGTCCAATAGTTCCGATGGAAACCAGATCCTCAAGCCCCGCGCCCGTATTTTCAAAACGCTTGGCTATGTAAACAACGAGGCGCAGATTGTGCTCGATAAGCGTCTGCCGCGCCGAATCCTCCGCTCCAAGACGCGCGATCATTTCATTCTCCTCGTCACGCGTCAGGGGCGGCGGCAGTATTTCCGCGCCGCCGATATAATATATACCGCCCCTGCGGCTCTTTATAAGAGTATATATTCGCCTCGCGGGAAGGCTTATTTTATCGTATATTCTCTTGAAAAAATCCGTTATGGCATCTCCGAGCTTTTCAAGAGACCCCAGAATAAAACGTATCATATCTTCACCTCCGTCACATAAGCAACGACGCAGGCAGCAAGGCCTGACAGTCGCCGTCAAATTTTCCCGTGGGGCAAAGCGCAAGAAGCGCGTCAAGCTCTTTGACTCCCTTTTCGTCTTCAATGAATATCCCGTCCGCGCGCATAGCTACCATCATTCCCTCGCCCGTGGCAGTCTTGCTCGGTATCAAACGCATTCTGCGAGCCGTATCCGCGCTCAGCGAAGCAAACTGCGCCACGCTCGCACCGCGCGCCACCTCAGCGATCGGCGGAGGGACGACCTCGGATAGCGCATCAATATCTGCAATTATACAAGGACGCGCGGTGATCGGATCGCGCAAAAGATTGCCGCTGTCACAAAAGGCTTTGAGGCTCACCTGCTTCTCCCCCATACGAATATTCACCGTAGCATAACGGCGCGAAACTCTTTTTTTAAAGAATTTACCGCCAAAATACGCAATAAATGCGCTGATAAGGGCAATAACGGCAAGCACCCACGCCGATATTCCGTCACCCTCCACCTCTGCAAGCGGCAGGTCTGCTTTGTTAAGTAACGAAAATATTGCCGTCATAAAGCCGCCGAGCGTCATGGACACGGCAACGTATACCGCACTCGTGGAAAACAGCGGCGCCACTCCCGCAAAAGCAACAGCACACATAAGTACACACGCAAGAATATCAATAAGTAAAGCCCCCACGCTCCCCACCTGCATAAACAGCGCGGCGCAAGCATATATTCCGCCAAGCACAGACGCGCACACCACTCGCCCAAGCCCCAAGCGTATACTAAGTAGCTGACATGTCAGAAAAAAGCATAGAAAATCCATGCTGAAATTTATCATAAAGAACAGATCCACGTAAACCGTTTGACTCATTTTTTTATTCCTTTCTCTTAGTACAAACATTATACACCCCAAGACACGAATAATTTGTCATAATAGGGCGAGAGAGTGAAAAATATTTGAGAATATTTGAGAATAAAAAAATTCCGCAAAAATATGCGGGAATATTATGAGTGGGAATATATGAACGATCATAAAAATACGTAAGCAGA
Source organism: Eubacteriales bacterium (assembly GCA_045127215.1). Lineage (GTDB taxonomy): Bacteria > Bacillota > Clostridia > Oscillospirales > CAG-272 > HGM12713. The sequence continues at coordinate 13,069 of JBGVPV010000076.1, forward strand.
CATTATACAGCTATCAATGGGGGCGACGTCCTCGGCAATACGTTTGGGTATAAATATTACTTTATTACCAAAACTACTCTTCCGTCACTCGCCGCACACTGTCGGTGCTCTTAGCGAGTGCCACCAACACTAACAAGGGAAGGCTTGTCGTTAACGTATCGAATATGGGTAATTCATAAGAATCGATTATCGTTTTAAAAAATGTAGGGGTCATTCACGAATGATCCGCGGGCGACTACAACTTTGCTTGCTACATAGCGTAAGCGGAGTTAGAATCCGCCCCTACGAATGCATAATATTCAACGCCCCACGAGATCCTTCGCGTCGGCGTTTTCTCTCGCCGTCATTCTCGAGCGAAGCGAAGAATCCCGAGAGAAAACGCCTTGCTCGAGGATGACAACGCGTGGCGGCGGGACGCCGAGGACGTCGACCCCTACAAATTAGAAATGAATAAAATAAAATTTGGTGGAGTTCCCATAACAAATACGGATACTCCACCAATAATATTTTTAATCTTTATTTTTAGGAAATTTTTTGCTCCACTTTTTTTCAAAAAAGTGGAAAGCTTTTTTGCTTACCTTTTTCTCGAAAAAAGTAAGTTACTTAATCTTTAATCGGCTCGAAGTCCTCGGCGCCGTGCAGGCACCAGGGGCATTCAAAATCGGCGGGGAGGGTTTCTCCCTCGTAGACGTAGCCGCAGATCTTGCAGACGTAGCCTTTGGCTTTCTTCTGAGGCGCGGGCTTGATATTTGCGAAATAATATTCGTATGTGACGCTCTTCTCACTGCTGAGCACCTCTGCCTCGGTGACCTCTGCTACGAACATCATGTGCGTTCCGCAATCTACGGTCCGGCATACCTTTGCGCTGATGAAGGCGTTGGTATTCTTTGTGAGCGCGAGGAGTCCGTTTTCGGTTCTGCGGGTATCTGCGAGATCTTCGAATTTGTTTTTATCTCTGCCGCTGACAAATCCAAAGCGTTCAAAAATGCCGAAGGGCGCGCTTTCGGTAAGTACGCACACGTTGAACACTCCCGTAGCCATTATCATCTCGCAGGTAAGGTTCTTCTTGTTCACCGCGATACAGATCTGCTTGGGGGTATCGGTGACCTGCATAGCCGTATTTATAATACAGCCGTTATCCTTACCGCCCTCGTTTGCGGTAAGCACGAAAAGTCCGTAGGACAGCTTGAACATAGCGGTGTTATCAATATTACTCATAAATATCTCCTTATTGGGTAGTATTTTTATATCTTTAAGTATATTATAGGCAAAAAACGCAAATAAGTCAATTATTTTTTAAAAAATAAAAGAAATTTGTTTTTAAAAAAAGTATATTCGATTTTTTTTGCGTATATTATAATGTATTGAATTGTAAAATGGCGCTTTTTAGCTTTGCGCCACAGTTTTTGACTTATCAGGGCGGAAAGGAGGAGCGCGATGATACCGAGAGAGATAATTGACGAAATAGTATACAGAAACGATATAGAGACCGTTATAGGCTCGTACGTCACGCTTAAAAGGGCGGGATCGAACTATCAGGCGCCCTGTCCGTTCCACAGCGAACGAACTCCGTCGTTTACGGTATTTACCGCTTCTAAGAGCTTTTACTGCTTCGGTTGCGGAGCGGGAGGCGACGTTATAACCTTTATTATGCGTTCGGAAAACGTAGATTACGTTGATGCATTGAAGATACTTGCCGACAGGGTGGGGATAAGCATTCCCGAGGACAACGACGCGCCCCGTGAGAGTGGCGTATCGAGGAAGCGGATATACGAGCTTAATCTTGCCGCGGCAAAGTTTTTCAGAGAATGTTTGTTTGACAAAAATATAGGCGCTGAGGCTATGGAATATCTGCACGGACGGCGTGAGCTTGATATGTCCACCATAAAGCGTTTCGGGCTTGGGTATTCACCAAATGATTTTACGGCACTTACAAATCGTATGCGCTCGCTTGGATTTAGTGAGGACGAGCTTATCGAGGCGTTCCTCTGTAAGAGAAGTCAAAAGTCGGGCAGGCTGTTCGATCTTTACCGAAACCGCGTTATTTTCCCGATCATAGATACCTCAGGTAACATAGTGGCGTTCGGCGGCAGAGTTATGGACGGCTCGGAGCCTAAATATCTTAACTCCTCAGATACGGCGGCGTTTAAAAAGAGCAGGCATTTGTTTGCGCTCAATTACGCGCGGAAGAACTGTGCTGAGCAGATGATACTCTGCGAGGGCTATATGGACGTTATCGCGCTTCACGCGGCGGGCTTTGAGAACGCTGTGGCGACGCTCGGCACGGCAATAACCGCCGAGCAAGCGAGGGTGTTTGCAAAATACACCAAGAAGGTAATTATTTGCTACGATTCGGACAAGGCGGGGCAAAACGCCGCAAACAAGGCGATGCGACTGCTTGGCGAGGCAGGGCTTGACGTAAGAGTTTTGAAGCTTAGCGGCGCTAAGGACCCCGACGAGTACATAAAAAAATTCGGTGCGGATAATTTCAGGCGATGTCTTGACGAGAGCAAGACGGGATTTGAGTTCAAGCTTGACAAGATACTTGGCGAGCACGACATCAGTCTGCCTGACCAAAAGATAAAGGCGGCGGCAGAGATCTGCTCGGTTATCGCTGAGGTCTCAAACAATATTGAGCGTGATATTTATATTCAGCGTGCCGCTTCGGTTCTTGAGGTTTCCGCTGAGTCGGTTAAATTGGACGTTGAAAGGCAGCGCAAGCGACTGCTTAACGAGCATAAAAAGAAGCAGAGCAACGAGGCTCTGATGTCAATAAAGAATATCGGAGATCGGGTCAATCCCGACGCCGTAAAGTACGTTGCGGCGAATGCGGCAGAGGAAAATATTCTTGCTATGATGATGATATTCGACGAGTACAGGCACGCGGTGGCTGTGGGTGAGATCGCGCTTGTGGCTGACGATTTCGTTACGGCGTTTGGCAGACGCGTGTTTGAAAAGCTGTGTGAGCTGGAAAACTCGGACGAGGGATATTCGCGGGCGATGCTTCACATGCATTTCGAGCTTGCCGAGATCAGCCGACTCGAAAAAATGGAGGTCGAGCGAAGGCAGCTTACAAGAAACGACAAGGAAGTATTTTTGAGCTGTATTTCAAGCTTACGTAAGGAAAAACAAAAAACGCTGGACATCGGCGGCCAGGATCTCTTGGCAAGACTCAGAAAAAACAGAGAAGAGAATAAATAGTTTACAAGGAGAATAAAAATGGTAGAGAAGATTGAGGAAATGAATAACGATATAAGTGAAAAGGTAAAGGATCTTGACGCCCTTATCGCGAAAAGTAAGGAGGGCAAGCTCTCCACAAGCGAGATAAACGAGGCGGTTGAGGAAATGGAGCTTGACAACGAAAGTCTTGACAAGCTTTACGACGAGCTTGAGGACAGCGGAATTCCGCTTCCCGACGATATTTCAAACGTTGAGATGCTTGAGATCGAGTCCGAGGTTGAGGCGTTTGGAACGAGTGAGAACATGGAGAGGATCCTTGAGCAAGAGGGTCTTGCTATTGATGACCCCGTTCGTATGTACCTCAAGGAGATCGGACGCGTTCCGTTGCTCACTACCGATCGCGAGCGTGAGCTTGCCGAGATTATGAGCGGTGAGACTCCCGAAGAAGTAAAGACAGCCGCTAAGAAGGAGTTGGTTGAGGCAAACCTGAGACTTGTTGTAAGTATTGCCAAGAGATACGTTGGTAAGGGAATGTTCTTCCTTGATCTTATTCAGGAGGGTAACCTTGGACTTATGAAGGCGGTGGACAAGTTTGATTACAGCCGCGGATACAAGTTCTCCACGTACGCTACATGGTGGATAAGACAGGCTATCACAAGAGCTATTGCCGATCAGGCACGTACGATAAGAATTCCCGTTCATATGGTTGAGACCATTCATAAGGTATCCCGTTACTCCCGTCAGATGCTTCAGGAGCTCGGACGTGAGGCGACCGCCGACGAGATCGGCGAGAAGATGGGAATGAGTGCGGAGAAGGTGAGAGAGATAATGAAGATCGCTCAGGATCCCGTTTCTCTTGAAACACCTATCGGTGAGGAGGAGGACAGTCATCTCGGTGACTTTATTCCCGATGAGGAGACTCCCGCTCCCTCCGACGCCGCCGCGACTACTATTCTCCGTGAGGTAATAGAGAAGGAGCTTCACACTCTGACTCCCAGAGAGGAGCACGTTATAAAGCTCAGATTCGGACTTTACGACGGACGCACCAGAACGCTTGAGGAGGTCGGTAAGGAATTCGATATTACCAGAGAGCGTATCAGACAGATCGAGGCTAAGGCACTCAGAAAGCTTCGCCATCCCAGCCGCGCAAGACACCTCAGAGGATTCCTTGATTAAAATCGTCAAAGTGTCTAATTTTTGAGTCTTTGCTTGTTGCAAACGACGATTGTTTTGTGATTTTGCGAGAACTTTTTGCGTCTTCAATATGCAATATGACGAGTTAATCCGAGAAAGTTGAAAAATACTGTAAATCGACGGTCGCCGCGGTCTTGCCGCCGCAAAAAAATCACTTGACATTTTTGATGATTTGGTGTAAAATAATATAGTATTATTGAAAGTAGTGTCTAATATAGATTTAGCGTTCTAAGGAGGAACAAAATGAACAAAAGAATAATAAGCTTGCTTTTGGCGTTGGTAATGATCGCGGCATGCTTTGCAGGCTGTGCAAAGAAGACTGACGAGGAGGCTATTGCCGATACCAACGAGGCGGCATCTGAAAACGCAATAACGCTTGCTATGTATTTGCTTGCTGAGAAGGAGGTCTCTCCCGAGCAGGAGGCAAAGATAGAGAAGGCTGTTAACAATATAACTAACGCAAAGTTCAAGATCAAGCTTGATCTGTTCTACTACACGGCGGATAAGTACTACGAGGCTCTCGAGAAGTCCTTTAAGGCAAGAATGGAAGCCGAGGAAGAAGGTCTTATCCAGAAGCCCGTTGAGGATGAGAATAAGGAAGACGTTATGATCAAGGACGAGTTGGGTGTTTCCCACATTCTCTATCCTACCATCGACGGATTCCAGGTAGATATCTTCTACGTTGGCGGCTACGAGCAGTTCATCAAGTATATGGATTTCAATTATGATGAGAAAGATCCCAAAGCTACTGCTATGATGTACAGCAAGATCGACGATCAGATCAAGGGTAGCGCAAAGGTACTTGAGGACAGCATATCTCCCAATCTCCTCTCTTACATCAAGTCCATGAACAACGGAACTTATGCGCTCCCCACAAATACCGACATCGGTGAGTATACATACCTGCTTCTCCATAAGGACGTGCTTGCAAAGACACGTTACAATACCGCAAACGGACTTGCTCAGTTTACAAGCCTTACCTGTGCGGCTACCAGAAGCGTGCTTTCTCAGGTTGCAACGAGCTACAAGCAGTACGTTCCGCTGTATTCCTGCCTTGGTGAAGACGGTCTTGCAGTGACCGGCATCAAGTACTGGGGAGTTGACGAAAACGGCGTACCCTCCACCGAGTTCTCCGCGCTTGCAAGCTCTTATTCTACCTCCGCGCTTTACGGAACTACGGCTTCTTATATGTCCAGCCTTGACAGCGTTATGGGTAACACATCCTTCGTTAACCAGCTCACTTACCTTAAGCAGTACAAGTCTTACGGCTACTTCGGTACCGAGAAGGATCTTAAGGACGGTAAGGTTGCGGTTGCTTATATGAAGGGTTCTGCTGATATCCCCGTTAAGTACGCTGACAACTACGAGGCTGTTATTATTGAAAATCCCACGCTGACCACCGAAGACGTATACGCTAATATGTTTGCGGTTTCCTCTTACACCACGAGTGTTAAGAGAAGCATGGATATACTTGCGTACCTCAACACCAACGTTGAATTCCGCAACCTCATTCTCTACGGAATCGAGGGTGAGAACTACCAGCTCGTTGAATCCGATTACGTTGACGAGAACGGCGATCCTTACATGGTCGTAAGACGTCTCAACGACAATTATATGATGGATATCAACAAGACCGGTAACACCTTTAAGGCATACGTGCTTGAGGGTGAAGATCCTTCCTTGCTTGAGTTCTACAAGATCCAGAATAATGCTATGAAGATAGATCTCACCATGGGCTTCCACTACGAGTGGCAGGATTACAAGGTAAGCGCTGAGTCACTTGAGGAGCTCAGAGAGCTTTCGGCTCGCGTTTATAAGATGATTGAGGAGATCGATTGCACTAATGACGATACCATTCGTAAAGGAATAAACACCGTCAGAAATGCGATCTTTGCTGAGGACTGCATTATGGAGCTCAACGAGCTTATCGAGCCCGGCAAGAACGATACGACCTGCACGCTTGGTTATGCATACTACTCATGGGCGGTTCTTAACAAGATCCACGTTCCTGAGGAAGAATAATAATTATGATTTATAAAAAGGGTGTTGCTTGCAACGCCCTTTTTGAGAAAATGGAGAACTACGTGAAAAAATACGATTACGTTATATGGGATTTTAACGGTACGCTGCTTGATGACGTTATGACGGGAATTGACGCGGTGAACACCTTGCTTATTGAGAGGGGACTTGCGCCTATTGAGAGTGTGGAGCGTTACCGCTCGGTATTTCGTTTCCCTGTGATTGAATATTATAAGGACATTGGATTTGATTTTTCCAAGGAGTCTTATGAGGAGCTTGCGCCCAAGTGGGTGGCACTTTATCTCGAAAACGTTAAGAGCGCGGGGCTTTATCCTGACGTAGTGGAGTCACTTGAGAGGCTTCGTCAAGAAGGAGTGGGACTGAGCGTTTTGTCGGCGTCCGAGCTTGGAATGCTTGAGGACCTTTTGAAGAAGCACGGCATTTACGGCTATTTTGAGGAAGTGATGGGGCTTGACAATATTCATGCGGGCTCGAAGCTTGCACTTGCGCAGGATTGGAGAGCGCGCCATGTGGGAGCGCGTGCGTTGTTTATTGGCGACACGGATCACGACGTGGACACGGCGAGGGAGCTTGGCGCGGATTGCGTGCTCGTGTGCCGTGGGCATCAGGGAAGGGAGTTCCTTGAAAGCTTTGGCGTGCCTGTTTGCAATAGCATAAGCGAGGTTTTGAATAATTACGTGTTTTAATAGAATTGGTGGAGTGACCGTGTAAAAATGGGGGCTTCACCAATTTGTTATATTGATTTTTCAATCGTAGGGGAGATGTTTTGCCTCCTGCGTGGTCTTAAACAAATATTTTTTCTAATCCGCGTATTCTCCCTCACCGACTATGTCGGGTTGACTACTCATCCACTGCAAGCGGTCTCCTCAATGTTTGCCTACGGCAAACTTGATACGTAGCGAAGCGGAGTGCTCCCATGACAAGGGAAGGCTTGTCGGTATCGTATCGAATACGGGGAATTTATTAATATTCGAATATTGTTAAACAAAACTTGTAGGGACAGGCGTCCTCGACTGTCCATCGGGTGTAAATGTTACTTTATGAAAGGTTTGGACCGTCGAGGACGCCGATCCCTACAACGCATTATATTATCATTTTTTTGGCGGACGACCGATGGTCGTCTCTCCCGTGTGAGTAAATATTACATTGTGATAGACAATGGGGCGTCGAGGACGTCGCCCCCTACAAATTAGGAATGAATATAATAAAATTGGTGGAGTACCTATGTTTATTATAGGTCTCCACCAAGTTTGTTTTTATTTTATCCTGAGTTTCGCGAGCTTATCGCCGTTCGGGGTGACGTATGCGGTCCAGTTGGTGTTATAGATCACAAAGCCGGGCTTGGAGCCTGACGGCTTTTTTACGTTTTTGGCGAGGGTATAGTCGACCGCGATATTCTCGCCATCTGCTTTGGAATAATACGCCGCGATCTCGGCAGCAGTTGTAAAATCCAAGTCCGTGGGCTCTTTGCCCTCGGTAACGAGAACTACGTGTGAGCCGGGCACGTTCTTGGCGTGAAACCAATAGTCACTCTTTTCGGCAAGCTTATGCGTTATGTGTTCGTTTTGCAGGTTATTCTTACCGCAAAGCACTCTCATACCGTCTTCGGTCACAAACTGCATAAAGCTTGGGGCGTGGGGCTTATGAGAGGAATACGCTTTCATTTTTGAAGCGTAGCCTGCGCGATAAAGCTCGTCGCGGATCTCTACGAGGTCGCTTGGCGTTTCGGCGTGTGTCAGTGCCTCGAATACCGTATAGATATAATTAAGCTCCGCCTCCCCGAGTGAGATCTGCTTTGAAAGCTCGGTCTTTGCGTTTTTTGATTTATTGTATTTCTTATAATATCTCTGTGCGTTGGCGGCAGGGGTGAGGCGGCTGTCAAGCTCAACCTTGATCTTATCAAAGCTTCCGTCCTCACGCATGCTTTCGTAGTCATCAAATTCCGCTGTGCTGACGCCTCGGGAGAGCATATAGATGTTTGCGGTGATGAGGTCGCCGAGCTTTTTATATTCCGCGCCCTTTTCACACTCGCGAAGTTCTTCACGCTGAAGCTCCAACTTCTTTGTAATACGCGTCTCGGCATTTGTTAGCAGCTTGAGAATATCCGAGGCACGCTGACGTACTCTTTGCGCGTTATCCTTACTTGCGAAATACGCGTCGAGGAGCGCGCCTGCGCTCTCGTAGGGTTTGAGCTCAAGCCCCGTGTACTGTGTAAGGGGAATAAAGGAATATTCCACCGAGCTGTCGCCGTCAAGCACGAGCGTGGGGGAGAATTTTTCTTCCTTTACGGCGTTTATTACGTCAAAGAATTCACGTTCAATATCCTCGTAAAAGCAGAATTTCACGGGGGTATCGGTATGTGATGTGGCTCTGAAAACTACCTCTCTGGCGACAGAGGGGGCAATTCCCGAGAAGACGGACATGATCGCCTTATCGCAGGGCTTTTCTGCGGGGAAAGTATCGTATATTTTTTTGAACGTGATTTTATCTATACCGAGCGGATCGGTCTTATCCTGCAAGGGCGGCAGGGTATAGCGCATACCCGGAATCAGCGGACGCACGCTGTCAAGCGAGAGATCCGAGGTTCTCAGCGCGCTGATGATCTTCTTTTCACCGTCGCAGAATAATAGGTTACTGTACTTGCCCATAAGCTCGGCAATAAGATATCTGCGACATTCAAATCCCATTTCGTCGCGTGTGTCAAAGCCAAGTATTGCCACGCGGTCAAAGCCTGCCTGACTTACCTCGCAGAGCTTCGCGCCCTGAAGATATTTGCGCAACAGCATACACAGCATAGGGGGATTTTGCGGATTTTCGCGCACGATATCCGTAAAGCCTATGCGCGGATTATTTGAGCCCGCGTTGATGACCAGACGTTTACCGCCGTCAAAGCTACGCATGGCGAGGATTATTTCATCTCGCTCGGGCTGATATACTTTTTCTATTCTTGCTCCAAGCGCTACGCGTCTGATTTCAGACAGCGTGCAGGCGAGCATACCGGCATCAAACGCCATAATTTCTCCTTAAAAATTTATAGTTTACTCAAACAGTGCGTGATTTACGTCATCAAGCGAATCAAAGACAAAGTCGGGTTTATCGGCGATATCCGCCGCGTCAACGTCCGCCTCTTTTGTTTCTCCCGAGAGCACGAGCACGGCGGTAACTCCAAATTTTTTACCAAGGGCTATATCGGTGTAAAGTCTATCGCCGAAAATGCACATCTCGTCGTTGGAGTATCCCGTAGCCTCTGCGATCATTTCGATAGTTTCCTTATAAGGCTTTCCGAAATACGTGGGGGTGACGCCCGTGGACGCCGTACAGAACGCAGCTATTGCTCCGCTGTCGGGGATAAATCCCGTTTCCGTGGGGCAATTCATATCGGGGTGGGTAGAGAGATATTCCGCGCCTGTGCGGATAAAGCGGCAGGCGTTATCAAGCTTTGCGTAGGTCAGCGAGGTGTCAAAGCTGGTGACTACTATATCAGCGCTCTCTTCGTTGCCTTCAAGCAAATTTATGCCCTTATCGGCGTATTCACGGCAGAGCTCGTCAGTGCCTACGAGATATACGTTTTTTCCTGAGCGACGCCTTTTGAGAAACTCAAAAGTCACGTCTCCCGACGTCATTATCTCGTCCTCTCTCGGTTCAAATCCGAGGCGAGTGAGCTTCTGCATATAAAATGGCGTGGTATGAGACGCGTTATTCGTAAAGAAAAGCACCTTCTTGCCGCTCGCTCTGAGGCTTTTGATAAAGCTTATTGCAAAGGGGAAGGGAATGCCGCCGAGATATATAGTGCCGTCCATATCAAATATGAAAAGCTTTTTATTTTTGATGATATCCGTATTGGGATTACAAAAATTCATGAAAAACTCCTGAAATTCGATTTATTTTCAAATAATATTATAACATACCATTGATTTTTTTGCAAGATGATGATATAATAAATTAAGTATTTTCATTTATTTTTATAATGGGGGTATTATGAAGACTGTAATAGGAATAGACGTGGGCGGAAGCACTACAAAGATCGTGGGCTTTAAAAAGGACGCCTGCGGGGCTACGTTGATAGAGCCGCAGTTTGTAAGAGCCGCGGACGCCGTGACGTCTGTTTACGGAGCATTTGGAAAATTTACTATGCAGAACGGACTCGCGCTTGAGGATATCGATCGCGTTCTTATGACGGGAGTCGGTTCTTCGTTTATGTCAAAGCCGATATACTCTCTTGACTGTCAGGCGGTGTCTGAATTCAAGAGTGTGGGGCTTGGAGGACTTTATCTCTCGGGGCTTGACGAGGCAATCGTGGTAAGTATGGGTACGGGTACGGCGCTCATTCACGCTAAAAAGACCGAGAACGGCACTATCACCAAGTACCTTGGCGGTACGGGTGTTGGCGGCGGTACGCTGCTCGGGCTTTCCAAGAGAATGATAGGTGTGGACACCATCGAGCATCTTGAGAAGATGTGCGAGAGGGGAGACCTCTCTAACGTTGACCTGCGTATCAAGGATATTTCGGGTGATAAGAATTTTCAGATAGGCGAGGATTTGACGGCCTCCAACTTTGGCAAGCTTTCCGATATTGCATCTGCTGACGACGTGGCTCTCGGAATTGCCAATATGGTGGCGGAGACAATTGCTATGCTGTCGGTATTTGCGGCGAGAAGCTATGGTATCGGCACCGTCGTGCTTACGGGCAATCTCACGGCTATCAAGGCTATAACCGACGTATTTGAGGGGCTTGAGGCGAATTTCGGGGTGAAATTTGTTATTCCCGAGCTGTCTCAGTTCGCGACCGTTATTGGTGCGGCACTTTGTGACGACGAAAATAATTGATTTTTACATTGACATATACCGACAAAGATGGTATAATATTTATTTGGTAAATTAAGATATAAGAAAGGTAACACTTTATTATGAAATGGACTTCACTTAACGAATTGAGAGAAAAATATCTTTCATTTTTTGAATCAAAGGGACACCTTCGTTTGCCCTCTTTTCCTCTCGTTCCGATAAATGACAAATCTCTGCTTCTCATAAACTCCGGTATGGCGCCTATGAAGAAGTATTTTACGGGCGAGGAGATCCCTCCCCGTAACAGAGTCACTACCTGTCAGAAGTGTATCCGTACGCCTGACCTTGATCGAGTTGGTCACACCGCTCGTCACGGCACGTACTTTGAGATGCTTGGTAACTTCTCCTTTGGCGACTACTTCAAGGAGGATGCTATTCCGTGGTCTTGGGAATTTCTCACCGAGTGGCTCCAGATCCCTGCGGATCTTCTTTGGCCCTCTATTTACGAGAAAGACGAGGAGGCTTACGCTATCTGGAGAGATAAGGTAGGCGTTCCCGAGGAGCACATCGTGCGTCTTGGCAAGGCAGACAACTTCTGGGAGCACGGAAGCGGTCCTTGCGGCCCTTGCTCAGAGATCTACTTTGACAGAGGTCTGAAGTACGGTTGCGGCTCTCCCGACTGTAAGCCCGGTTGTGACTGCGATCGCTTTATGGAGATCTGGAACAACGTATTCTCTCAGTTCAACAATGACGGACAGGGTAACTACACCGAGCTTGCTCAGAAGAATATCGATACCGGTATGGGACTTGAGAGACTTGCTTGCGTTATGCAGGGAGTGGACAACCTTTTTGAGGTTGACACCGTTAGAAAGATACTTAACACCGTTTGCGCTATCTCCGGTAAGGAGTACGGCGTTGACGATAAGGACGATATTTCCATCCGTGTTGTAACTGACCACATCAGAAGTGCAACGTTTATGATCTGCGACGGCGTTATCCCCTCCAACGAGGGACGCGGATACGTTCTTCGTAGAATCCTGCGCCGTGCTTGCCGTTTCGGTAAGCTGCTCGGTATCAACCGCGCATTCCTTTGCCAGCTTTGCGAGGTAGTTATCGGAGAGAACATTTCCGCTTACCCCGAGCTTGGCGAAAAGAAGGATTACATTCTCAAGGTTATTTCCATTGAGGAGGAGCGTTTTGACGCGACGATTGACGCAGGTCTTGGAATACTTAACACTATTATTGAGAGTGCGAAGGCTGAGGGCAAGACTGTGGTTGCAGGTGAGGACGTATTCAAGCTTTATGACACATTTGGATTCCCGCTTGACCTTACCCGTGAGATAATTCTCGAGAACGGTCTTGAGATAGACGAGGACGCGTTTAACGCGCTTATGAAGGCGCAGAAGGAACGCGCAAGAGCCGCAAGAGGTAATATCGGCGGCTGGGATGAGTCCTCCAAGAATCTTCTTGAAAGCCTTGCAAAGACTGAGTTCGTAGGCTACGGCAATACTGTGGCTGACGCTAAGATAATCGCTATCGTTGCGGACGACACGCTCGTTGACGAGGTCAGCGAGGGTGAGTGCACCATCATTCTTGACAAGACCCCCTTCTACGGAGAGGGCGGCGGTCAGGTCGGTGACGAGGGAGAGATCCTCGGCAAGGACGCGTCAGCTACTGTAATTGACACAAAGAAGACCGACGGCATATATCTCCACATTTGTACTGTAAATAACGGTATTGTACGCGTAGGTGACACTGTAAAGGCGACTGTCAATGCAGAGCGCCGCGCGGCTATCATGCGTAACCACTCCTCGCTCCACTTGCTTCAGGCGGCTCTGCGTCAGGTTCTCGGCAACCACGTTGAGCAGGCAGGTTCTTACGTTGACGAGCACAGCGGTCGCTTTGACTTTACTCATTTCTCGGCACTCACAAGCGAGGAGATCGCTCGTGTTGAGGCTATCGTTAACGAGAACATTCTTCGCGGCGTAGCCGTTGATACGGTTGAGACCGATATCGAGAGCGCTAAGAAGATGGGCGCGATGGCTCTGTTTGGAGAGAAGTACGGCAAGATAGTAAGAGTTGTAAAGATGGGCGACTGCTCCACCGAATTCTGTGGCGGTACTCACGTTGACAACACTGCAAAGGTTGGACTTTTCAAGATCGTTTCTGAGTCCAGCGTTGCGGCAGGTGTCAGAAGAATTGAGTCGAGAACCGGACTCGGTGTGCTTAGCATTATTGCTGACCAGCAGAAGTTGATTGGTGATACTGCGGCAGTTCTCAAAGCTCAGAATACCGCTGATATCGCTAAGAGAGCGGCTTCCGTTGAGGACGAGCTCCGCACGGCAAAGAAGGAGATCGAGGCTCTCAACGCAAAGCTTGCTTCGGGTAAACTTGATTCTATCGTGAACTCTGCGGTATCCGTTGGCGCGTTTAAGCTGATCGTGGCAAAGCTTGACGATATGGAGATAAACGCGGCAAGAGCTCTTGCTGACGATATAAAGGCGCGCTTTGACGATACCGTTGCGGTACTCGCAGTAAACGGCGGCGGAAAGCTCAACTTTATTGCGGTGGCAGGTAAGGCGGCTGTTGCGGACGGTGCGCACGCAGGCAAGCTCGTAGGCGCGGTTGCGGCTATTACCGGCGGTAAGGGCGGCGGACGTCCCGATAACGCTATGGCAGGCGGCAGAGATGCGGATAAGATCGATGAAGCTCTCGCTGTTGCTAAGGCAACTCTTGAGGGAATGCTTAAGTAAAAATATAAACGGCTACACGAATTTTTCGTGTAGCCGTTGTTTTTTATTTTATCGCTTATCGGATATCTTCAAGACAGAGAGCCGTCCTATGTCTTTATAAAGTAACATTTGCACACAAACGGACAGTCGAGGACGCCTGTCCCTACAAAATATATTACGCCGTACGTTGTAGGGGAGGCGTTCCGCCTCCCGTAATTTATCGAAAACGACGCGGGCGATTTTACCGCCACCCTCACAAGACTCCGTTGTGTGAGGACTACTCATCCACCACTTCGTGGTCCCCCTTCCCTGACAAGGGAAGG
>JBGVPV010000077.1:0-25561 GCA_045127215.1 Eubacteriales bacterium
ACGACACCGACAAGCCTTCCCTTGTCAGGGAAGGGGGACCGCTTGCGGTGGATGAGTAGTCCTTTTTTTATAAAACACTGTTTGAATAAAAACGGGAGGCCACAGGTCTCCCCTACGGAAAAAAGGTGAAAAAATCAAAACGCCCCGTGCCGCCCGAGGCGGCAGGGGAGCGCATTTTTTTAATAGCTTTAAGATGGATAATCGCCTCTGCCGTTTGTCTATACCGCGTCCTTGGTGACGGCGTGAAGTGTTATTCCGTTTTGTTCGTTATTTGCGCGGACGTATATTTTTGACGAGGGAAGGGTGTTGCGAAGGAATGCGTCTGAGATCTTGTCTTCCACAAGGTGCGTGATGTTTGAGCGTATACTTCTTGCGCCGTTTGCTTGCTTCGCGCTGATTTTGGCGATAGTGGTTGCTACCGATTCGTCAAATAAAAGCTCTATCCCGATCTCTTTGGCTCGGTCACAAAGCTCGAAGAGCATAAGGACGCATATTTTTTCAAGGGCGGAAACGTCAAGATCGTCAAAGACTATTATCTCGTCTATTCTGCCGAGAAATTCAGGTTTAAAAACGCCGCCAAGGCTCTTCATGAGCCGTTCTTTTTTTGCCTCCTTGCCCTCAAAGCTCTCGCCGAATCCCGTGAGACGATTGTTTTCGGTTGCTCCGACGTTCGAGGTCATTATGACTATTGTGTTGCAAAAGCTCACGCTTCTGCCCTGAGAGTCGGTCAGCTTACCGTCCTCGAGTATTTGCAAGAGCAGGTTATAAACGTCGCTGTGCGCTTTTTCGATCTCGTCGAACAGTACCACGGAATACGGCTTGCGGCGTACGCGCTCGGTAAGCTGACCGCCCTCGCCGTATCCAACGTAGCCGGGCGGTGAGCCGATAAGCTTGGAAACGCTGTGCTTTTCCATATATTCCGACATATCAAAACGCAAAAGCGCATCCCGACTGCCAAGCAGCTCCTCGGCGATAAGCGTGGCAAGCTCGGTCTTTCCCACGCCTGTTTTGCCTATGAACATAAACGAGCCGCAGGGGCGGTTTTTGTCCCGAAGTCCAACGCGTCCGCGTCTTATTGCGGCGCATACCGCTTCTGCCGCGGCGTCCTGACCGACAAGTCTCGCTTTTATTTTATTTTCAAGTCCGAGGAGCATTTTTTTATCCTCGGCAATAAGCTTTGATATCGGAATTCCCGTTTGCTCTGTCACGGCTTGTGCCACGTGCGAGGCAGACAGCGTAAAAAGCGGTTGATGCTGCTTCTTTTTTTGCTCTCTCTTGGCAAGATCGATCTGCCGCCTGAGGTCTGCCTCACGTTCTTTCATAAGCGTAACTCCGTCGACGTCACCGAGCGAGGAGTATTCTCCACGTTTTTCGCGTACGGCGTCAAGCTCTCTCTTAAGTCTTGTAAGCTCGGGGAAGGCGGCGTCAGCCGCAATACTCAGCTTTGCCGCCGCTTCGTCAAGAACGTCTATCGCCTTATCGGGCAGATATCGGTCGTTGATATACCGTGCGGAAAGCTTTACTGCGGCGTTTATCGCTTCATCGGTGATCTTTATTTTGTGATGTGATTCGTAGCGACTGCGAAGTCCGAAAAGTATCTCTGTCGCCTGCTTTTCGGTCGCTTCCTCTATTTTTATCTGTTGAAAGCGTCGGTCAAGGGCGGGATCACGGCTTACGTGCCGTCTGTATTCTGCGTAGGTGGTAGCGCCGATAAGACGTATCGCGCCGCGTGACAGGGCGGGCTTGAGTATATTGGCGGCATCGACCGCACCCTCGGCAGCTCCCGCGCCCATTATCATGTGAAGCTCGTCGATAAAGAGAATAACCTCCTGATTAGTACTCGCCTCGTTCATGACGTTTTTCATTCGCTCTTCAAACTCACCGCGGTATTTAGCACCTGCGATCATCGATGGCATATCGAGGCAGAGAATGCGTTTTCCTGCAAGAGAGGCGGGAACCTCACCGCAAGCGATACGGGTGGCAAGCCCCTCGACCACCGCGGTCTTTCCTACTCCTGCTTCGCCGACAAGGCAGGGGTTATTCTTGCTTCTGCGGCATAGCACCTGTATCATTCGCTCGGTCTCAGCCTCTCGCGCTATGGTGGGGTCTATCTTTCCCGCTTTGGCAAGGGCTGTGAGATCCGTGGTGTACTGGGCGAGAAGTGACGCGGATTTTTTGCTTGATTTTTTATCGGACGGCGAAGGTGTTTCCCGTCGGGTCTGCGGCTCGGTGGGCGCGATATACTCGGTGTGACCGCGATGTGAGCCGAGGTCGCCTATAAGCTCTGAGGTAGGCACGCCGCTGCATTCTATAATTTTCAGTCCCGTGCATCCGCTTTCGCGTATCAGAGCGGACAGTATATGCTCCGTACCGACGAACACGTATCCCGATGAGGCGGCAATATCGGCGGCGCGTTCAATTATCCTTGCCGCGTGCGGCGTCATATCCGAGGTATTTACCTTGTATTTCTCCCCCTCGCCTGCGATGGTTATTATGCTGTTTTTTATTGACTCTGCCGAGATCCCGTGAGAGAGCAGGATCTTTGCGGCGATGCCTTCCTTTTCCATGGCAAGACCTAAGAGAATGTGCTCCGATCCCACGTACGTATGCCCCATAGCGCCCGCCTCCGACGTAGCGTATTTGAGTGTTCCTTGCGCCCTTTGCGTGAATTTACTCTGCATAAAATCTGCCCCCAATAATTTTTTATCGTATAATTATTTGACAGCTTATACGGTTTTTATTAAGATCATTTTCAATTATTCAGGAGTAATTTTTATCAAGATTTTCGTATTCACGGACGATACGTGACCAGGTTTTTCTGTCGACTCTGCCGCTTTCGTCAAGTAAATTTATCCGCTGAAAAGCGCGTATTGCCGCTTCGGTATCCGAGTCGAAAATTCCGTTTTCGGTTATATTTTCAAATGCGTCGTACGTAAGGGACAGCTCTATTAAGAGCAGTTGGAGTATTTTTACGAGCAGGAAGCGATCGCCGTATCCGAACGAGTAATCTCTCGGAAGAGGCGGAAAAAGCGAAAGCTCTTCCTCAAAATCCCTTTCGATAAGCGCGGAGTACTCAGAGAAAAGCGCGTCCCAGGTTTCTTTATCGGCAACTCCCGTCGGCTCAAGCCCTGCGCTTTTTTGAAATGAGATCAGGCTTTGCCGTGTGTTGTCCTCAAACACTCCGTCTATTGCAACTCGCTCAGGCCCACCCTCTTCAAAGGAAAGTCTGCGTAGATATTTTTGCAGATTTCTCGTCGCCTCTGCCGTGTTCTGAATTTCTGCCATACCGTTATCCTCCTACGTTATATCCGGGGAATTGCCCCTCGTTAAGTCTTGAGCCTGCGTAGAGATCGCTGTAAAGCCCAGAGATTCCGTTCCAGGTTGCCGCCGCAACCGTTCCGTTTGGCTCGATACCGAGGAAATTTTGGAGGGCGACCACGGAGCTTTGAGTCTGCGTACCGAAATATCCCGTCGGCTCTACGCTTGGTATCTCGTCTATAAATGACGCTATGTAGCGTATGTATTCCTGCAACAGCCGTACCTCGTCGGACTCAGAGCCGAGTCTGAGCGGTATGCCGGGGTAGGGGAGTACGTTGCCCTCAATATATTTGAAGGGTACGGTCTCCAGAAATCCTAAGTAGGTTCTGTAAAGTATATCCCACGATATAAGATCTACGTTCCCTGTGACGTCAAGGTCAAACGCGCGCTGAAAGCTCCTTACGGCGTTTTGCGTCTCCGTACCGTATATTCCGTCAACGGCGATGGGTGGGATGCTGTCGTAAAACTGCGCAAGGTAGGCGAGCAGGTACTGCACGTTCGTTACCTCGACGCCCGTGTCTCCGAGTGAGAGCTCTCGTTCGTATTGCTGTGATACCTCGTCAAGAAGTATGCCCTCGGAGTTCAGCTCGTTGAGCTTTTTGACGGCGTTGTAGATAAGCTGTATGCGGTACCACGTTGCAGGGCCTACGATGCCGTCGGGAGTCAGAGAAAACACCTCTTGAAAGCGGCGTACGCTCGCCTCGGTATCAAAGGAAAATACTCCGTCGGGAAGGGCGATCTTGGGGATTGAAGGATAATTGTCTGAAATTCGGTTGAGTCTTATTTGTATCTGCCGTACCTCGTCGCCTGCGCTTCCTATGCGAAGGGGGATCTGCGGCACGCTTGCCTCGATGCTTGCAACGGGGGCGTTTTTTACGATGCTTATATCGTTGCCGTAGTAGTATTGCAGGATCTCGTATGGCGTCAGTCCGAGCGCGGCAAGCTCTACCGTGCCCCATTGTGAAAGGCCTGCGCAGCTTACCTCAACACCGTCGCAGTACTGCGCAAACAGCGGCTCGACAAATCCGTTTCTTACGATATAGCTTGTGAATATCTCGTCTACGATCTGCCCGATGTTTTCAAAATAATCTCTGCCCTCGACGAAGGATTGATCGTACGCGATGTCATTCGTGATATCAAAATCATATCCGCGTGAGCGGTAAAATTCGGTATAAATACGGTTGAGGGCAAAGGATATCTGCGCGTAGATATTGGCGCGCAGAGCATTCTCATCCCATGTGGGAAAGATCTCACTTGAGGCTACGTTTTTGATGTAGTCGGGAAACGTGACCGTCACGTTACGAGCGTCGCTTGACGGAGAGCCGAGGTGAACGGTGACGTACTCGGGAATAATAGGCAGTCTTGCACCGTTCATATCGTTTCCTCCTCGTTTATCACCGTCGGCGGAGTTCCCGGGGAATTTCTCGTGATATTATACTGCGCGTTTTCTAAGGTCGGCACGAGAATTGCGGGCTGTACTGAATTGATGCCTGAAAATATGGGTACGTTGTTGAAGAATGCGGGAGTGTAGCCCTTGGCGTATACGTCCACGTTATATACGGAGTAGGGTGGGGTTTGATTCTGCGGTGCTTGAGATGCCGAGCGTGGCGGTGCGTCGAGGGCGACGGTCTTGGTAAGACCGTCGGAGTTTGTGAGAAGTGAGTATATGATAGACGAATCGTCAACGTTGCCGCCGCGTACGTTGACCGAGGCGTTGGCGAGGGGAATAGCTCCACCTGCGGTTGATACTCTTACGGTGAGATATCCAACCTCGTTTTTTTCTGAGTTAGTATCGTTTGCTGTCATAACGTATCTTCCTTTCGTAGTTTGTGCTATATAAAGTATATGCGACGCTGAATTGCGGTGTGATAATGCTTGACGAAACGGCGCCGTAGTGGTATAATTATATAAGAAAGATCTGCTTTGCAGAGAGAGACGTTGAAAGGAGCGCGTGAGATGAGCGGTATGAAATATAATAAAGACACCTGCGCGGTGGAGATTTCCGTACGCGCGCTTTGTGAGCTTTCTGCTAAAAGCGGAGATATTGGTGCGCCTGTGCGCTCGCTTGACGGCTTTGAGGCTCTGAGAAACGGGGCTGAGGTACACAGACGCCTGCAAAGCGAGGCGGGGGGATATTATTCTCCCGAGGTAACTCTCAGTGCCACGGCGCTTTTTGAGGGTATTTATTATACCGTCAGCGGCCGCGCCGACGGAATTATACGAAAAGAGGGCGGCGGACTTTGCGTTGACGAGATAAAGTGCGTCAGATCCTATGAATTTTATCTGCCGCCACGGCAGGCGTTCCTTGCGCAGATGAAGTGTTACGCTTATTTTGCGGCACTCCGCGACGGTCTTGACCGCATAGACGGACGCATTACCTATTACAATACCGATACTGAAAAAATAAGATATTTCAATTATTCTTTTACTGCCGACGAGCTTCGTGAGTCTTACTACGAGCTGCTTGAAAAGGCTTCGTTTTTCGCAAAGCTTCTGGTAAGACGAAGCGTTGAGTCGCTTCCCGCCGCGGCTCGCGCCGTATTTCCGTACACCTCATTGCGAGAGGGGCAGGAGATAATGATACGCGAGGTCTGGGGCGCGTTGCGACGCGGACAAAGGCTTTTCGTTGAAGCCCCCACGGGAACGGGAAAGACTATGTCCTCGCTGTTTCCCGCGGTAAGAGCGATGGGCGAGGGGCATATAGACAAGATATTTTATCTTACTGCCAAGGCAAGCACGAGACGTGAAGCGTACTCGGCAACCTCGTTGCTCTACAAGAGCGGAGTGCCTCTGCGTTCAGTCGTACTCAATGCCAAGGAGAGCATGTGCAAGTGCGCCCTGAAGCAGACGACGGGATACAGCCGTAATATGTGCACTCCCGAGCTTTGTCCGTACGCGAGAGGATACTACGATAAGGTGGGAGAGGCAATAATTGAGATCTTGTCGGGCGGCAACGGCTATCCTGCCTCGGTAATACTTGCCGCGGCTGAAAAGTATTCCATTTGTCCGTACGAGCTCTCGCTTGATCTCTCTGAATATTGCGACGTCATAATATGTGACTATAACTACGCCTTTGATCCGTCTGTTTATTTGCGCAGATATTTTGGTGAGGACGGTAAGCGTGAAAGGTACGCTTTTCTTATAGACGAGGCTCACAACCTTGCGGACAGAGCCAGGGATATGTATTCCGCTCAACTGAGGCTTTCACAGCTCTCGTCAGTAAGAGCTTTGCTTGAGAACTACGGCGAGCTTGACGCGGAGTTTGCCGAGATGGAGCGTGAGTTCGTAAGTCTTTCAGCGCTTTGCAAGGATAACGTGGTCAAGGACGAGCAGGGGAATGACAGAGGATTTTATCTGAGCCGCTCACCGCTTGAGCGTTTTGGAGACTCGCTTGAGGTATTCAAGCAGAAGATAGACGCGTTTTTACGCAAAAATAAGGAGTGCGAGGCATTCGACGCCTTGCAGACGTTAAGTACAGCTATTCGTAAATATACGGTGGTCGGACAGTATTTCGGTAAGGGATTTTTGTGCTACGTAGAGCTTCTTGGGGGAGATATTTGTGTCAAGATCTACTGCCTTGATCCGTCAAGTGTGATGGATACTCTCTTAGAGCGCGCCAAGGGCGCGGTAATGTTCTCGGCAACGCTGACGCCGACGGAGTATTTTTGCGACGTTCTCGGTAGTGCCGAGAAGGGTATCTCCGTGTCGCTTCCGTCACCTTTTGACAGAGAAAATCTGTGCGTCGCGGTTGCGGATTTCGTAAGCACTCGCTTTGATGACAGAAGCTCGAACATAGGCGCGTACGTTTCGGCAATTGCCGCCACGGTGTCGGCAAAGGCGGGGAACTATATAGTTTATCTGCCGTCTTATGATACGCTTGAAAAGGTCAGCCGCGCGTTCTCCTTGAAATATCCCAAGGTACAGACGGTCGTGCAGAGCAGGAATATGACATTTTCTCAAAAAGAGGAGTTTTTGAACAGCTTCAAGGACGACTCGGGAAAGACCCGTGTGGGCTTTTGCGTGCTCGGCGGCGCGTTCTCCGAGGGAGTAGATCTGCCCGGAAGCCGCTTGATAGGCGCGATAATAATCGGTGTGGGACTTCCCGGACTTTCTAACGAGAGAAATATCGTCAGGGATTACTTTGACGAGGACACGGGAGTGGGCTATGACTACGCCTACACTTATCCCGGAATGAATAACGTTTTGCAGGCGGCAGGACGTGTGATCAGAACAGACGCGGATAGGGGAGTGGTGGTTTTGGTGGACGATCGCTATGCGACTCCCAAATACCGAGAGCTGTTTCCTGAGCACTGGAAACAGGCGCAATATGCAGGAAATCCCAAGTCACTTGCAGAAATCTGCCGCAGATTTTGGAATAAATAGCGGTAAATGTGGATAATTTGTTAATATTTTGCAAAACGGGTTAATTTTTCTTGCTTTTTTGGTTTCTTTGTAGTATAATATTTAGTGGCGCGTGGTTCTGCGTGAATTTTGCGGAATAATAAATTGCGTTTTTCTATACTCGGAGGAATAATGACTTATCTGCAGATGTCAAAGCCGCAGCTTCTTGAGCTTAAGAAGTCTCTTGAGGTGCAGTATGACGATATTATAAATGAACATCTTTCGCTTGATCTTTCCCGTGGCAAGCCGGGTAAGGATCAGCTTGACCTTATGGACGATTTTCTCACCTGTATCAAGGGTGCTGAGGATTACGTCCTCGAGAACGGCTTTGACTGCCGTAATTACGGCTTGCTTGACGGAATTCCCTCGGCGAGAAGATTTTTCTCGGAGCTTCTCGGCATTAAAGAGAGCCGTATAATCGTCGGTGGAAATTCATCGCTTAACCTTATGTATGATGCAATGGCAAGGGCTATGCTGTACGGAGTTCTTGGTTCACCTCGCCCCTGGGCGCGCGAGGATAAGATAAAATTTATCTGTCCTGCCCCCGGATATGACAGACATTTTGCCATCTGTCAGTCGCTCGGCATCGAGATGATAACCGTCAGAATGACCGAAACGGGTCCTGATATGGATACCGTTGAGAAGCTTGTGGCATCGGACAGCTCGGTAAAGGGAATGTGGTGCTGTCCCAAATATTCAAATCCCGACGGATACACCTACTCGGACGATACCGTAGAGCGTCTTGCCTCTATGAAGACCGCCGCTCCTGATTTCCGTTTGTTCTGGGATAACGCGTACGCAGTCCACGAGCTTTATGAGGACGGCGACGTGCTTGCGGATATATTTGAGGCTTGTGAGAGATACGGTAACGTAGATCGCGTATTTTACTTTGCTTCCACCTCAAAGATGACCTATCCCGGAGCGGGAGTTGCAATAATTGCGGCGTCTGAGGCAAACCTTGATCAGATCAAGTCCATTATGTCGGTACAGACCATCGGCTCGGATAAGATAAACCAGCTCAGACACGTCAAGTACTTTGGTAACGCTCAGAATCTTCACCTGCACATGCAGAAGCTTGCCGAGATACTTCGTCCTAAATTTATGTTGGTTGACAATATGCTGAGTGAGGCGCTTGAAGGTACAGGCGTTGCCTTTTGGAATAAGCCTCGCGGCGGATACTTCGTCAGCCTTTACACGATGAAGGGCTGTGCAAAGCGTGTTTACGAGCTTTGCAAGAGGGCAGGCGTTGTGCTTACCACGGTAGGCGCGACTTATCCTTACGGAAACGATCCCGCTGACAGCAATATCAGAATAGCTCCGTCCTATCCCTCGATAGACGAGCTGGAGTCGGCAATGCGCGTGCTCGTGCTTTGCGTAAGACTTGCCGCAGTTGAGAAATTACTTGCCGAAGAAATTTAATAAAGCTTAATTAAAAGCCGCAGAGATGTTGATTCTCTGCGGCTTTTGTGGTATAATAAGGTGAATACTTCTGGAATGAGAGGCGCGCTATGAAAAAGCACACTCAGAGAACCGATAATCCGTATACCTTTACGGATAGCAATAAAAGATATTATACCTACGATTATTATCTGCGTACTACCTTTGGCAGTAAATGCGCCAAAATACCGATAGACGCGGGATTTACCTGCCCGAATATTGATGGCAGATGCGGCGTGGGCGGTTGTATATACTGCTCGGGTCGCGGAAGCGGAGATTTTGCCGCTCCTGCATATCTTTCCGTTACCGAGCAGTATAAACAGACGAGGGAAAAACTCTCGTCCAAGTGGAGAACGGACAGATGTATCGCGTATTTTCAGGCGCATACAAATACCTACGCACCGCTTGAGGTGCTCAGGCAAAAATTTGAGGAGGCGCTCGCGCTTGACGGCGTGGTTGGCTTGAATATTGCCACTCGCGCGGACTGTATCGACGAGGGAATTGCGGAATATCTCGCGGACATCGCCGAGCGTACCGTGCTTACGGTAGAGCTTGGGCTTCAGACGGCGCACGACGGTACTGCCGAGCTTATAAACCGTGGACATAGCTTTGCGGATTTTGTTCGTGGCTTTGAGCTGCTTCGTAAGGCGTCGCCTAAAATAAACGTCTGCGTTCACCTTATCTTTGGTCTTCCGGGTGAGAGTGACGAGATGATGATGGAGACTGTCGACAAGGTTGCCGCGCTTCATCCCGAGCAAGTGAAGATACATCTGCTTCACGTTATTCGCGGTACTCGCCTTGCCCGTATGTACGAGGCAGGGGAGTATATACCGCTTGAGAAGGAGCATTACGTAAGGCTGGTGGCGAACGCCGTGGAGCGTCTTCCCGCTGACGTAGTTATAGGACGGGTCACGGGCGACGGTATGGCAGAGTCACTTCTCGCTCCCGATTGGAGCAGAAAAAAGGTGTCGGTCATCAACGATATAGACAAGCTTTTGTTTGAGCGCGGTACTTATCAGGGATATCGGTATATTTCTCGGGACAAAAATTAAAAACAGTTGATTTTTGCCGAGAATTATGTTAAAATAATATGTTGGCAATAAGTAATTATAACTTTATTTTTTGAGGGCTTTTATGAGTGAAAAAATATCTGAACAGGTAATTGAAAGGGTAAGTCAGCTCAGACGCGAGCTTGCATACCACTCGGAGAGATATTACGTGTACGATTCTCCCGAAATATCGGATTACGATTACGATATGATGTACGCGGAGCTTGTACGTCTTGAAGCGGAATATCCCGAGCTTTACGATCCCACCTCTCCTACGGTGAGAGTCGGCGGTCGCGCACTTGAAAAATTTGAAAAGCATACTCACGCCTACCGTATGGATTCGCTGTCCGACGTCTTTTCCTTTGAGGAGCTTGAGGACTTTACGGCAAGAGTGGGAGAAAAAATAGAGACTCCCGTGTATTCGGTAGAGCCTAAGATAGACGGACTTTCGGTGTCTCTTATTTATGAAAACGGCGTTTTTGTAAAGGGAGCAACACGTGGAGACGGCGTTGTCGGTGAGGACGTGACCGAGAATCTGCGTACGATATATTCGATACCGCTCTCACTTCCCGAGCCGCTGAGCCTTACTGTCAGAGGCGAGGTCTATATGCCGCGCAAGGTCTTTGAGAAGATCAACGCCGAGAGAGAAGCCGAGGGCAAGGCGCTTATGGCAAACCCTCGAAATGCGGCGGCAGGCTCGTTGCGTCAGCTCGACTCCAAAATAACTGCAAAGCGAAAGCTTGATATATTTATCTTTAATTTCCAGGGCGGCTCTCTTTATATGGACGGACACGCTCCAAGCACCCACAAGGAGACGCTTGACAGACTGTCTGAGCTTGGATTCAAGGTGCTTGAGCTGCGTACGCTTGCAAGCAGTGACGCGGAAATTGAGGCACATATAGATCTTATCGGATCAAAGAGAGATGATCTTGCGTACGATATAGACGGTGTTGTTATAAAGCTTGATAAGCTTTCCGACAGAGAGACTATGGGAGAGGGAACTAACACTCCCAAGTGGGCGGCGGCGTATAAATTCCCGCCTGAAGAAAAGAGAACGCGACTTGAGGATATAACCGTGGCGGTCGGACGTACGGGTGTGCTTACGCCTACGGCGATGCTGTCTCCCGTAAGACTTGCGGGAACTACGGTCAGCCGCGCGACTCTGCACAATCTTGATTTTATAAATAAGCGTGATATTATGCTTGGAGATACGGTAGTGGTCAGAAAGGCGGGAGATATAATTCCCGAGGTGGTCGCGTCCGTTCCAGAGCTGAGAGACGGAACTGAGAAGCGATTTGAGATGCCCAAGTTCTGCCCGTCCTGCGGTGAGCCCGTGTTTTACGACGCGGATGAGGCGGCAGCGGCAAGGTGTACCAACAGCGCGTGTCCCGCTCAGCTCTCACGCAGTATAGAGCATTTCGCGTCAAAGGGCGCTATGAATATTGACGGACTCGGTCCTCAGGTGGTTGAGCTTTTGCTCAAAAATAATCTTATTTCTGACGTTTCCGATCTTTATACGCTTACGTGGGAGCAGATCGCACCCCTTGAGCGTATGGGAGAAAAGTCCGCTAAAAATCTCGTATCCGCAATAGAGCGTTCAAAGAGTGCAGGACTTGAGCGCCTGGTTTATGCGCTCGGCATCAGAAACGTTGGTGAGGTTGCGGCGGCGGCACTTGCCGCAAGATACGGCGAGCTTGACGCGCTTGTTTGTGCTACACGTGAGGAGCTTTGTTCTCTTGCCGATTTTGGCGAGGTAACCGCGGATTGCGTTGTGGACTTTTTCACGCATCCGCAGAACGTTACCTTGTGTACCCGTCTTGTGTCTTTAGGACTTTCAACGGCGGCGGTAGCGCGTCCTACGGGTGACAAGCTCGCAGGTCTTACCTTTGTGCTTACGGGTACGCTCCCCACAATGTCTCGAGACGAGGCGGCAGCACTTATAAAAGACGCGGGCGGAAAAGTCAGCGGCAGCGTTTCCTCAAAGACCTCTTACGTGGTCGCGGGAGAGGCTGCGGGCAGTAAGCTCACCAAGGCTCAGGCACTTGGCGTCAATATTATTGACGAGCAGGGGCTTCTTGATATGCTTGCAAACTGATCAAAGACCGTTTATGTAGTTCACGATGCCGTTGTAGATACCTCTTGCGAAAAGCTGGGGGTTGTCACGCATTAAGAACGCGTCGGAGCGGTTGGTTATAAAACCGAGCTCGATAAGCACGGCAGGCATTACGGTCTTACGAAGAACGTAGAGATTTGTTCGCACCTTCATACCTCTGTTTCGCAGTCCCGTGACGGCGGTCATACTTCTGAGTATGTCGGTGCCGAGTGAGAAGGCGGCGGACGGACTTGAAAAGGCAAAGCCCTCGCTTCCGCTTGCGGCACTTGACTCGGATGCGTTGGTATGCAGACTTATAAAATAGTCCGCGCCCCAGGCGTTTGCGTCCTGAACTCTCAGACGCAGACTCTCGGAGTTGGACGTGCCTATGGTAGTCGTGGGTGTGGGGCGTGACAACCTTGCCTCAAAACGCGAGTCGGCGTTAAGCAGAGCGGCAAGCTCTATGCCTATGGGATATACGATATCCTGTTCGCGCAGACCGTTTCCTTCTGCTCCCGCATTAGGGTTTCTTGGATTGTGACCTTGATCGATGTAAATTTTTATAGCCATATAATTCTCCGATTATTTGATATTATTACAGTATATTCCGCGGCGTAAGATAAATTTACAGCGGCGGAAAAAGAAAGGTAGTGCAAAAAATGCTTCATACCGAAAAAAATAAAGTACAGGGTGGCACACTTTACCTTGTTGCCACACCCATAGGCAACCTTGCGGATATGAGCAGCCGTGCGATAAAGGTGCTCTCTGAGGCGGATTTTATCGCAGCTGAGGATACCAGAAATACCGTGAGACTGCTTTCAAGTCTCGGTATCTCCGCAGAGCTTGTGTCTTATCACGAGCATAATAAACGCGAGGCAGGGGAGAGGATACTCTCGCGTCTTGCGGCAGGAGAGAGCTGTGCGCTGGTTACCGACGCAGGTACTCCCGCAATATCCGATCCCGGAGCGGATCTCGTATGCCTTTGCGCAGATGCGGGTATTCCAGTGACTACCGTTCCCGGTGCGTGCGCACTGATCACCGCGCTTACTCTGTCGGGACTTGATACCACGAGATTTGTTTTTGAAGGCTTTTTGCCTGTAAAGAGTAAGGAAAGAAAGATCAGAATTAACGATATATCCGCAGAAGCGCGTACGGTAATACTTCACGAAGCACCGCATAAGCTCAGAACAACGCTTGACGATCTCGGCGCGGCGCTTGGGGCTGATAGGAAAATATCCCTTTGCCGTGAGCTTACCAAGCTCAACGAGGAGATCATGCGCACTACGATCGGTGGAGCGATAGCGTATTACGCCGAGCGTGAGCCGAGAGGTGAGTACGTCCTCGTGCTTGAGGGACGAAGCAATTCTGATGATGCCGCACCCGATATGACTCCCGAAGAAGCGGTCGCATTTTACGAGGGGCAGGGAATGGATAAAAAGGATGCTATCAAGTCCGCGGCAAAGCTTTTGGGCGTTCCTAAGAATGAAATATATAATCGCATCATGAAAAAGTAATTTTTTATAAAAACGGTCATATACATTGTTTATAAATTCGACTACGTTCTCCCCGTGTCATTCTGAGCGAAGCGTAGCGAAGTCGAACTTTTTTCGCCGGGATCCTTCGCGTCGCCGTGGTGTGAATATTTTCCCGCGTGTCATCCTTGAACGAAGTGAAGGATCTCGCGGGATAAGCAACAAAGCACGCGGCTTGCTCGAGGATGACGCGGCGAAAAAAGCACCGAGCAGAGCTAACCGAAGGTTTGCCGCAGGTGGAATCTCGGGGAGAACTCCACTCGAGAATTTCACGCACGGCGTGTAGCAAAAAAAGTGTTGCTTTTTTGGGGCATTTGTGATATTATATATAGGATATTTTGTAATTTGTTTCGAAAGGAATTGTTAATATGGAAAAAATGAAGGTCGGCGTAGTAGGCGCCACCGGTATGGTTGGTCAGAGATTTTTGACTCTGCTTGAGGATCATCCTTATTTTGAGGTTACCGCTCTCGCTGCATCTGCGCGTTCTGCGGGCAGAAGATATGAGGACGCCGTCGGCGCGCGTTGGAAGATGAAGACTCCCATGCCTGAGAAATTTAAGGATATGATAGTGTTTGACGCGCAAAACATAGAGGAAATGGCAAAGCTTTGCAGCTTTGTTTTCTGCGCGGTAGATATGAAAAAGGATGAGATCAGAGCGCTTGAGGAGGCTTATGCCAAGGCTGAGATCCCCGTTGTTTCCAATAACTCCGCTCACCGCTGGACTCCCGACGTTCCTATGGTTATACCGGAGATAAACGACGAGCACCTTGAGGTTATAGCCGCTCAGAGAGCAAGACTTGGCACAAAGCGCGGATTTATCGCCGTAAAGCCTAACTGCTCTATCCAGTCCTACGTTCCCGCGCTCACACCCTTGCGCAAGTACGGTATCAAGGAAGTGGTCGCTACTACATATCAGGCAATTTCGGGAGCAGGTAAGACCTTTAACGAGTGGCCTGAGATGATAGACAACGTTATCCCCTTTATTGGCGGCGAGGAAGAGAAGAGCGAGCAGGAGCCTTTGCGCGTTTGGGGTAAGGTTGAGAACGGTGAGATCGTCAAGGCTGACGCTCCCGTTATTACCACACAGTGTATTCGCGTGCCCGTTACTGACGGTCATACCGCGGCTGTGTTCGTAAGGTTTGAAAATAAACCTACTAAGGAAGAGATACTTGAGGCGTGGAAGAATTTTGCTGGTAAGCCTCAGCAGATGAAGCTGCCTCACGCTCCCGAGCAGTTTATTACTTACTTTGAAGAGGATAATCGTCCTCAGGCGGCGCTCGACCGTGATATTTACGGCGGCATGGGTGTGACCGTGGGTAGACTTCGTGAGGATACCGTTTACGACTACAAGTTCATAGGACTCTCTCACAACACCCTTCGTGGCGCGGCAGGCGGAGCTGTGCTTATCGCCGAGCTTCTTTACAGAGAAGGATATTTCAACTGAATCTGATTCGGATGATCTGTTTATCGCAGAATAAAAACGCTTTCTTTATCGAAATGATGAAGAAAGCGTTTTTTTAAGTTGCAAAAAGTTTTTTTAAAAAATAAATTGACAAATCGCGACATTTGGATTATAATATATATGATATCATGGAGTAGTTTGGGTCGTTTGACTCATCGCTTTTAAAAACAGTTACAGAAAGGGATTTATAATGGGTGACTTGAAATTTTTGATCGAAGGCGTTGCCGAGGTTTTCAACTTTGCCGATGGCGGTTGGAGATATCTCGTTATGTGGGCAATCGGAGGACTTCTTATTTATCTTGCGATAAAGAAGGATATGGAGCCGACTCTCCTGCTTCCTATGGGATTTGGAACGATCCTTGTAAACCTTCCGTTCTCGGGAGCAATAGGTGAGTATGCGGAGGGCGTGCTTGAAAGCGCAAACGGACCGCTGTCAACGCTGTTTAACGCGGGTATCGCAAACGAGCTTTTCCCGTTGCTTCTCTTTATAGGTATCGGAGCTATGATAGATTTCAGCCCCGTGCTTTCAAATCCTAAGCTTATGATCTTTGGTGCGGCGGCACAGTTCGGTATATTCCTGACCTACGCGCTCGCATCTATCTTCTTTGAGCCCGAGGTTGCGGCTTCCATCGGTATTATCGGTGCGGCAGACGGACCTACGGCTATCGTTGTTGCAAACAAGCTCCTCGGAGCTGACGGTACTATCGTCGGTGCTATAATGGTTGCGGCGTACTCTTACATGGCGCTCGTGCCCATCATTCAGCCTCCCGTTATCAAGTTGCTTACCACCAAGAAAGAGCGTTTGATCCGTATGCCTTACGAGGGCAAGAATATTTCCAAGACCACAAAGATACTCTTCCCGATAGTAGTAACTATCGTTGCAGGTCTTGTTGCTCCCTCGTCCGTAGCCCTCGTTGGCTTCCTTATGTTCGGTAATCTTATTCGTGAGTGCGGCGTGCTTGATTCACTTTCCGAGACTGCTCAGAAGGTGCTTGCAAACCTTATTACCATATTCCTCGGAATTACTATTGCTACCAAGATGCAGGCGGATCAGTTCCTTCAGATCCCCACGCTTCTTATTCTCGGACTCGGACTCGTTGCCTTTATCTTTGATACCGCAGGCGGCGTGCTCTTTGCGAAGTTCCTCAATCTCTTCCTCAAGAAGAAGATCAATCCTATGATCGGTGCGGCAGGTATTTCCGCGTTCCCCATGTCAGGACGTGTAGTTCATAAGATGGGACTTAAGGAAGATCCTCAGAACTTCTTGCTTATGCACTCCATAGGCGTTAACGTTTCCGGTCAGATCGCATCCGTTATCGCGGGCGGTCTTATCCTCAACTTCTTTATGTAATGGGAGGGAACTGTAATGTTTAAACTTATGAATATGTTTGGCGTATTTGCCGCAAACGCAGCGGCAGCTACTGAGAAGGTTTCTCAGGATGTAAATATCGATATTTCCAGACTCCCCGGCACTTTGAAGCACATGGGCGTTGGAATGCTTAGTATCTTTATAGTAATCGGCGTTATTATTCTGGCGGTTTATTTCCTCAATAATAATATATTCGCTTCTTTGAAGAACAAGAAAAAGAAATAATTTGATACAATTTTGCCGTGCAATCAGTACGGCAAAATTTTTTTATTTTTTTTTGAAAAAAGGTATTGACATTTTAAAAATTTGTGGTATAATATTATCAAGAACAATTCTTAATAAGGACAAAATACTATGAAAGAAAAAAGAAATACCTTGCAGAAGAGAATTGTTACTGACGTTTTTAGTGAAATGACCAATCACCCATCCGCAGGAATGGTTTACGAAGCAGTCGCAGAAAAATTTCCGTCTATCAGTCGTGCAACAGTTTACCGTATACTCGCCGAGGCGGCAGAGGAGGGTAAAATACAACGCTTGAAGCTGGTTGACGCCAATGACCGTTACGATTTTACTCTCGGTAAGCATTATCATATAGTGTGCGAGAAATGCGGGGCGGTGGCGGACGTGGAATGTGACGTTGATGATTGTATGATAACCGATAAGGCACACGGGTGTGAGGACTTTTTGGTTAAGGAATGTCACGTAGAATTCCACGGACTCTGCGCAAAATGTCAAAGAGAACAAAATTGAATAAACAAAATTTTAAAAAATTTAAATTAAAAATTATTTATACTTAAAGGAGAATTTTTATCATGGCAAAGTATGTATGTTCAGTATGTGGTTACGTTCACGAGGGTGACAGCGCACCCGAAAGATGCCCCCAGTGCAGAGTTCCTGCAGAGAAGTTCAACAAGGTAGAAGAGAACAAGCTCAATTGGGCAGCAGAGCACGTTGTAGGCGTGGCAGAGGGCGCTCCCGAGGATATCATTATGGACCTCAGAGCTAACTTTGAGGGCGAGTGCTGTGAGGTTGGTATGTACCTCGCAATGGCAAGAGTTGCACACCGTGAGGGCTATCCTGAGATCGGTCTTTACTGGGAAAAGGCAGCATTTGAAGAGGCAGAGCACGCTGCAAAGTTTGCAGAGCTTCTCGGTGAGGTTGTAACCGCTTCCACAAAGAAGAACCTTGAGATGAGAGTCGCAGCAGAGAACGGCGCAACTGAGGGCAAGTTTGACCTCGCTAAGCGCGCTAAGGCACTCAACCTTGACGCTATCCACGACACAGTTCACGAGATGGCTCGCGACGAAGCTCGTCACGGCAAGGCATTTGAGGGACTCCTCAACAGATACTTTACAAAGTAATATATAAAGACATACGCGGGGGAACTTTTTTAGGTAAAAGTTCCCCACACTTATAATAAATAACGGAAAATAAGGAGATTTTGCTATGAATGATAAGATAAAAACATTGCTTAACGAGCAGATAAATAAGGAGCTTTACAGCGCGTATCTGTACGTGGATATTGCCAACTATTATGACGAACTCGATCTTGACGGCTATGCTAATTACTATATGATACAGGCTCAGGAGGAGCGCGACCACGCGCTGTTGTTTATGAAGTATATGCAGAACAACGGCTGGAAGGTAACGCTTGAGGCTATCGCAAAGCCTGATAAGATCTTCGCCGGCGTTCTTGATCCGCTCGAGGTAGCGGCTGAGCACGAGAGATACGTTACAAGCCTTATCAATGCTATCTATCACGAGTGCCACGAGGCAAGAGATTACCGCACGATGAAGTTCCTTGACTGGTTCGTTGACGAGCAGATGGAGGAAGAGGATAACGCGGATTCTATGGTAAACCGCTATAAGCTCTTCGGCAGTGACCCCAAGGGCCTTTACGCACTTGATCAGGAATACGCGGCACGCGTCTATAACGCCCCCAGTCTTGTGCTTTAAAATTTGAATAAAGAAAGTAAAAAGAGCGACCGACGGTCGCTCTTTTTTTATATCAGTCCGTATTATCTTTTGTTGTAACAAATAAAAAATATGGGAAAAAGTGTCGATTTTAATTATTGACAAAAGTTGACAGCGGTGATATAATAAGTTTGCACCCCAAACGTGCAAATGCTTATTAAATTCCGAAAGGAGAAATTACAATGAATGAAAACAAAGACTTGAACGAAAAGTTAGACTCATCGGTCGAACCTCGGGTTGAACCTGCGGCAGAAGCGGTGGTAACCGAGCCTGTGTTAGAAGTGCTTGATATATCTAAGAAGAAAATCATCGGCATTCTTGTTGGTATCGGTGTGGCTGTCATTGCTCTGATCGTTGCGATATTCCTTATTATTGGAGGTAACAGCAAAGGCAAGGGCGGCAGAGATTCTATGTCCGCTGCACAAAGTGCTTTTGCAGAATCAATTGGCGGTGTTTCCGAGACATTCAAGGGTACTGTCTCCGAGGAAAACTATAACTCTGCTGACAATGCCGCCAGAGCTTTTGTATCGGAGGAACTTTCCGGTGATGGCATGACAACCGTTACAAACGTTACCTCTAAGGGTACACTCAGCAGCTCTTCAATCAGCGCGCTTAATATCCCTGAAGATATTCTCGAGGGAAGTGACGCGGTAGAGGAGATAGAGGTTGTTTATGAAGTATCCGAGGCGGCTACTTATGCAAGAAACGATCGGGCTTCAGATAGCACTCCTAAAACTAAGACTGTAAAGGTTTACGTAATTAAATACGGTACCAATTGGAAGTACTTCACACCTCTTCCCGTGACAGGTCAAACCATATCAAAGAGCTACTATGACTCGGTATTTAACTATGATAAGTACAAAAACTGTACCTTTGAGCTTAGCAACGAGGGTGAGATTTCAGTCAGCGCTGAGGGTGAGACAATGACTATGACGTACAGCACCACTCAGATTATCAAATATGCAGACGGAAAGGTATATCTTGAGCAGAGGGAGATAGCTAACGGTTTGGGTGAGAATACCGATACTACAGTTTATCTTTATCTTGAAACCATAGGCGATAGAATTGAATGCCACGTAAAAATTGATGATGGCGAATGGATGAGGGGGGATCTTACTACCCTCGGATTTACTTCTCTTGAAGAGCTGACTCCGTTCTATGATCAATATCTTGACCATACATACTTCGTCAAAACAGATTTCGGCTTTGCTCTTCCTGAGGATAATGCAAGAAAGTACTTTATGGATCAGCTTGCAGGGCTTCTTGAAGAGGTGCTCGGCGGCATGGATACCAGTGGAGCTAACATTGATATGTACGCTGAGTACTACGTATCCGGCGGCGTTCTCTCCGGTATGAGAATGGATGCGGATTTTGATTGGACTATTAATGAGGACGGTATCGTTGGAACTATCAGAGAAGATGATACCACTATAATTAAGTGTACCAATTACGGCACTACCGTTGTCGAAAGTCCTTTGGGTAAATAATTATATTTTAATCATATTAATTCAGGAGGCTGTCTTGTGAGACAGCCTCCTTTTTTATATCAGTAAGTATTATTTTTTATTGCGTAATTTATGATTTGTTCGTTTTTTTCTTCAAGTGAACGTTTGATGGCGTTCATTATAAAGACGGGGGCGATGAGTTTTTCGTATGGCGTGGTTAGTTTTCCGCCGTATAAAAGCTGTTTGAATTCAGCAAGCTGACAGGGAAGCAGTGACTTTGCTTCGTCAGGGTATATCTCTTCGCCGTACGAAGCCTTATCTGTCATCACAGCGGCGTAGTATTTATGGTTGTTCTCGACGTATATACCCATGCAATCGAAGGTATCGTAGTGAAAAACTACGTAGGTCTGCTTGTCTACTCTATTGGCAATGACGCTTTTAGGAAATGTGCCGAATATTTCGCATACCATTTCAACAAGGTGCTGGGCGTAAAAGAAAAATCCGCCGTACTCGCTGTTACTCATAAGAGGCGCGCGGACAACACCGCCAAGGATATTTTCGGATTTTTCTGCTTTGTTTTTCAAGTCCCTGATGACGTCGTCATATTTAAGCGCAGAGCCGCCTACCAGCTTTATATCCGCATCTTTCAAAGCACTTATGAGGGCTATTGCGTCGTCCTCGCTTTGTGTGAACGGCTTGTCGATAAGCATGGGTATCTTGCTTTTGATATAGGGCAGGGCATATTTATAATGCGTATTGCCGTCACGCGCGGTTATGATAAGTCCGTCGAGCTTGTCTACCGCCTCGTCGTAGCTGTTCATTATATTTACGCCAAACTCCTCCGCAAGAGAAAGAGAAGCCTTGATATTATCGCTGTATATACCGATCACTTCGATATCAGAAAAATCGGCTGAGTCTCTCATATAGCTCAAAAAATGCCTTGCGTGAGAGCTTTCACATCCTAAAATTGCTATTTTTTTCATAAAACCTCTTTATTTTTTCGACATTCCTCGGGCATATTCCCGTGTTATTTCGTTTTTGAGAGGAAGTCCACGGTCTATAAAATCCGCGCTTTCAAGTAAAAGCTCTCTTGTGAGAATGGCGCGTAAATTGGTGGTCACTCCTGCCTGATGAGGAGTAAGCAGGGCGTTATCAAGCGTAAGAAGGGGATTGTCGGGCTCGATAGGCTCCTTTTCAAAAACGTCGAGAGCCACGCGTATATCTCCTGCTTGCAGATGCTTTACGAGGGCAGATTCATCTATGACCGCACCTCTTGCGGTATTGACTATCAGAGCTCCGCGTTTTGCTTTTGAAATGAGCTCTTCATTTATTATGTGATGCGTATTTTGAGTGTAGGAGAGATTTATGCTGATAACGTCGCAACTCGAAAAAATCTCGTACATTCCGCACTGTTCTATTTTGTAGCGTTGCTTTTCTTCGGCGGGAATATCTTTTATATCGCAAACCTTCAGTTCTACGTTCCACGGCGATAGCATTCTTGCAAGATGCTTGCCGACACCACCGTAGCCCACTATACCTACGGTCTTATAAAGAAGTCCGTCGGTGTAGTCCTCGGGGGTGCTCCAGACGCCTTCTCGCTTGAGCCTTTCGCTGTAAAACGGTATTTGTCTGAGAGCGGACAGCATATAAGATATCGCTCCTTCTGCGGTGGACTCCGCATACCACTCAAATCCGCTTATTACGCGTATGCCTCTGTCCCACATAGCGTCGCTGACAAAGGGGGCGACCGTTGATCCGAGAACTGTCATAAGACGAAGCTCGGGGGCGGCTTCAAGGACGCGCTCGGTGAGCGCGGGAGAGCCCCAAAGCGCAATATAAACGTCGCAATCGCCTATCTTTTCTATAAGCTCACTCTCACTCATTTTTGTGTCGCCGCTATGCCATACTACGTCACCGAGGCTTTCAATAAGGCGTATGTTATCGGGGGTAAAGAAGGTATTGAAAATTCTTCCCTCAGGGATTGAAACTAAAGCTTTCATAAATGCTCCTGTTTGCATAAAAATATAATTTTTCGCTCTTTCGTTGACAAAGCGTCAAAATAGTGGTACAATTTTAGCATAAACGCATGTGGGGGGAAAAAAGCTTTGGAAAAACGAATTAAGGACTTTGATTTTTTTGCCACACCGCCTTTTTTGGGCTTTAAAAGTGCGGGATATCATGACTATCACCGCGCTTGGAACTGGCTCAGCAAATGCAATTACGCCTGCTTCTATTTCGTCACTCGCGGAGAGATATCCGTATCTGACGGAAATCGTGAGATAGTCGCACGTGAGGGCGACGCGCTCTTTCTCAAGAGCACTGACGAGATGATGATGAGCTGTACGCAAGAGGACGGTAACGCCTACTATTTCGTCTCATTTTATTATGACGAGAGTGTGGATCTTATGATAGATACCGTAGTGAGAGACGTTGGCGCGGAAGCTCTTTTTAAGGATATACACGAGGCGCATCATTTGGTGTATGCCCTCAGTCGCTTCAAGGTATATACGCTTTTTATGAGGCTGATATACGTGCTTTCCTCAAAAACACTCAAGGCGGACAAGGACTATTCGCAGACCTATCATATACGCGCCGCGGCAGAGTATATCAATCTCAATTATGAGAAAAAGATAACCGTGGACGATCTCTGCTGTATTTCGGGGTACTCACCCGCACAGCTGCGCAGACTGTTTTTAAAGCATTATTCCTGCTCTCCGACCGAGTATATTTCAGATAGACGCATAGAGGCGGCAAAGGAGATGCTTCTCGATATGCCGACTAAAAGCACAGAGGAGATAGCACAGTCACTCGGCTTCTGCTCGTCCTCGTATTTCTGCAAGATATTTCGGGAAAAGGTGGGTCTTACACCCCTTGCATATAAAAATAAGTATAACAAATAACTATATGTGACAAGCCGAGGGCTTGTCACATATTTTTTAATTTGAGTCTATATTTTCCCGTCTGTGCGCAAGACTTCTGCTAAAATATTCGTCAAGCGTTTCTATGTTAAATTCATTTATGATATCGTTTACCGTGATATCGGGGCCGTTGCAGGTAAGCAGAGCCACGCCGATATACGACGGTATCTTGATGGTGAGCGCGTTTTTGTATTTGGCTTTAGCCGCGGCGAATTTCTGTCTGTTCTCGTCAAGATGGCACAGCTTACAGTCGAGATCTACCGTCGCGCTGATATTATCCGTGTAATTCGCGCTTGCCGCTATTACGTCTCCGCAGGGGTCGAGTATGGCGCTTTGAAGTCCGCATATCGCACCTACGAAATGGCTCTCGGTGGAATACGCCCACTGCACCTGCCTGAGTCCGCCGTGATACATGGAAGAGAACACCGTAAGGTCAGGCTTTTGTGGGATATATTTATTGAGCAGCTCGTCAAAGTTGAGGTCAAAGCATATAGCGGAGGCGACCTTTCCGAAGTCCAGGGAGATAAGCTCCGCTTTTTCTCCGTAGCCTATATCCGAGTTTACATTTTCGCCTATAACGAGATAATTTTTGTCGTATATTCCGCGAATTCTTCCGTCGCGTCCGATATACGTAGTTGAATTGCGAAAGGGTTTTGGGGTGTCGGGATACGCGTATCTTATCGCGCTGTATGCGATATTTACGTTGTTATCCACGGCTATGGGTGTCAGAAATTCCTCAATTCGTGTGCCGAGATATTTGTAGTATTCCTTCAATACCTCAATGTTTCTCTCGCCGTTCACCCTCGCGTATCTTGACGAGCATTCGGGGAAGACAATAAGGTCGGGGACGCATGAAAGCACCTTGTCTATATTTCTTTTGAGCAGCTTTTTAAGCTCTGATTCGTATGCCGAAAAGCTACCTCCGAGGTCACGGAAATCGGGCTCGCTCATACTGAGTGCGCTGACAGTTATGGGATTTGACATAATTTGCTCCTTTAACTTTTAACTTTAACCGAGATATTTCATTTCAAAGAGGGAGGTGTCTTTTACCTCTACCTCTGCCATAGCCCCTCCGGCGTCTACAGTGTATTCACGGCCGTCAGGTGTTGTCCATCTTCCCGCACGGAGTCCGAAAACAAGACATTTCTTTGTGTCATCGGGTATCTCTACCGAGAAATCATCCGTGATATACTCGCCGTCCTTTGAGAATATAACGGCGTGTGAGAGTATAGCCGCGCCCACGGTCGTCTTACCAATAAGCTCTTTAGCCTCGTGGTAAGGCTGAAGGACGTTGGTGTCAAAGTTGAGGTATGGCGAGCAGTCGGTGTGAGGGCCGACGTACATGACGGTAATAAATACGTTTTCCTTTGCGGGAGATTTCGGGGAAATTTCGAGTCTGCCAAGTCCGCTCTCGGTGTTGTAAACGCTGTTAAGACCCTCAACTCTTCCCTCGAAGAAGCAGGGTATCTGCTCACCGTTTACCAAAAACTCGCGGTCTCTGCCGCCTACAAAGGTGTGCTCGACCTCACAGCCGAGAGATTGAATATAAAGCCTGCTCATAAGATTGCTGACAACGGAGCAGGGCTTGCCGTTGGCACTTGTTATGAGAGGGGTGTTCTGTGTGTGGAACAGCAGCGTCTTTTTGTAGCTTTCGTCAACTGACGCTATCTTGTCAAATATGATAAACGCCATCGGATTTACCTTGTTACCGGTCATAAAAGACACCATGTGTCTCTTGACCTCGCTGACGGTTTTAGCGTCGTATGCACGGGTTATGTCACCTGCGACGTAGGAATAGTGATATTCCTCCTTGCCGCTTATATCCGTCGAGGTTTTATATCCGCCGTAGAGTAGCTTTGCGCGGTTGTAATTCGGAGAAGAGAACCAATCCTCAAGATTGTGAATAGCGCCGCGCACGCAAGGCTTATCGATTCTCTGACCGCCCGAATATATCCATTTGCCGTTGTCCGTCATATTTGGATTGTATACGAGAATGCTGTTGTGCGCTACGGTCTGCTTGTAATAGCCGTAGTCGTGGGAGCTTCCGTAATTCGAGTAGCAGCCCGAGCTTGAGATCAGCATACCTTTGTGATATATCTGAAAATCTCCGCAGTCTCTGTGCTCGTGATTTGCCGCGCTTGACGTACCGATATTCATATATACCATACCCGCGTTTTTGTCGTTGTGGGCAGTTCTTGCGAGAATCTTTCCCGAGGGATCGCCGTAGAAGGAAACAAGCGGCAGATCGGACAGCGGATGCCTCTCGACGCTCGCGTCGTTAAACATCAGAACGTCCACGGTGTTCATTCCGTGAAGCCAGAATATTGAGAAATCGTCAGTTTCCCTTGCCGCAAAGCCCTTGAGGATACCGTCTTTGTAAAGCCCCGCGCCCATAAGAGCCGAGGATACTATATTGCAAAATCTTCTGCCCTGGAGGAAATCATCGCCTATTCTCAGCGTCTCTCCGTCGGGGCGAATGGTCTTCAGAAGTGAGAGACATACGTCATGGAGCTTGTCGGTGAAAAGATGCTTTTGGTTGTCGTACATATAGGAGTACCAGCAT
>JBGVPV010000078.1:0-6475 GCA_045127215.1 Eubacteriales bacterium
TTTTTCTCTTGTTTCTGAAGAAGAGCTATTGAGAGTTGTTCATCTCATCAACACTCGTCCTCGTAAATGTCTCGACTATCTTTCACCTTTAGACTTTATTTCTAAAAAGTGTTGCACTTGACTTGACAACTTGCCGACCGCTTGCGGTGGATGAGTAGTCCTCACACGACAGAGTCGTGTGAGAGTGGGAGGTAAAATACCCTCTCCGTCGGCTTGCGCCGCCACCTCTCCCCGAGGGCGAGGCTATATTGTATTCCTTTATTTATCCGTAGGGGCGATTCACGAATCGCCCGTTCTATTATAAAGTAACATTTGCACAATAGCGGACGACCAATGGTCGCCACCTACAGATCAATAATACAATTATTCCGTGGGGTGTTGCCCTTAGAACTCACTCGCTTTTTTGTAAAAAGCGAGGCAAAAAACTAAAAAAAGAGTACCCATATTTTTTATGGGTACTCTGATAATTCGTTATATTCAAATATTCTTATCTATGCAACGTGCAACGTGGACGCCGCTTGCAGATGCGTGGGAGAGGGAGTGGGTAATTCCGCTTCCGTCACCGATGATGTAAAGTCCTCTGTGGAGAGATTCAAGGTTTTCATCAACCTCAACCTCCATATTGTAGAACTTGACCTCAACACCGTAAAGCAAGGTATCGTCGTTTGCCGTACCGGGAGCGATCTTGTCAAGCGCGTATATCATCTCAATGATTCCGTCAAGAATGCGCTTGGGAAGTACAAGGCTGAGGTCTCCGGGAGTCGCTGTGAGCGTGGGGGTGATGAACGCCTCGTCAATTCTGTTCTGAGTAGAACGCTGACCGCGAATGAGGTCACCAAATCGCTGAACTATAACGCCACCGCCAAGCATATTGCTAAGACGTGCGATAGACTCACCGTATCCGTTGGAGTCCTTGAAGGGCTCGGAGAAGTGCTTAGCAACGAGAAGCGCGAAGTTTGTGTTTGAGGTCTGGAGCGCGGGATCCTCGTAGCT
Source organism: Eubacteriales bacterium (assembly GCA_045127215.1). Lineage (GTDB taxonomy): Bacteria > Bacillota > Clostridia > Oscillospirales > CAG-272 > HGM12713. The sequence continues at coordinate 994 of JBGVPV010000078.1, forward strand.
GTGTCCGTTAACGGTTATGATGCCGTTGGTGTTTTCGTTAACCACCGCGCCTCTGGGATTCATACAGAACGTACGAACTCTGTCGCCGTACTGAGGAGTGCGGTAAACTATCTTACTTTCGTAAAGCTCGTCCGTGATGTGAGAGAATACCTCTGCGGGCAGCTCAACACGCACGCCGATGTCCACGCGAGTGGATTCCGTGGGGATAGCAAGCTCGCGGCAAACCTTTTGCATCCACTTGCTTCCTATTCTACCAACGGAAATAATGCACTTGGAGCATGTGTAGCTCTCCTCACCGCACTTTATCTCGTATCCGTTGTCAATAACGTTTACCGAGTCGACCGCGGTGTCAAAGAAGAACTCCATCTTGGTGCTCAGATCCGCATAGAGATTTTCAAGCACGATGTAGTTTATATCCGTTCCGAGATGGCGGACGGACGCGTTGAGCAGGTGAAGGTCGTGCTTGATGCATTCCTTCTTGAACTTGCTTCCTGCGGTGGAGTAGAGCTTGGTGCCCTCACCGCCGTAAGCGAGATTTATGGAGTCAACGTAGTGCATAAGCTCAAGCGCCTGTTTTTTGCCGATGTACTCAAAGAGTGTTCCGCCAAAATCGTTGGTTATATTGTATTTTCCGTCGGAAAACGCGCCGGCTCCACCAAAACCGCTCATAATAGAGCAGCTCTTACAGCCGATGCAGGATTTTATTTTTTCACCGTCAATAGGGCAGTGACGCTTGCCGAGCTCGTGACCTGCCTCAAAAACGGCAATTTTCAGCTCGGGACGTCTCTTGATAAGCTCGTAAGCGGAGAATATACCTCCGGGGCCTGCGCCTATGATTATAACGTCGTAATTCATTTCTTACCTCCAAAAAGCCGACGTTAAGCTATCACAGCTCTCGTGTCGGCAGTCATACATAATTATTATAACATATAATGTAAAAAAATTCAATAGTTATTTTTCGTAAAATGACAGCAAAATAACCGCCCTTTAAAAGAGCGGTCATTTTGCTGTCAAACTTTATTAGTCCTTGTTTATTTTTCTCTGTATAAACTTAACTATCTCAACTACGGGGATTACGATCAGACCAAGTCCGATAGCAATGAGGTACTCGTTGATACCTACGCTTGCAAAGCCGAATGCGTTCGCAAGGAAGGGGATCTCACATACGAGAGTAGTTGCGATAAAGGAGCCGCCTGCCGCAAGAAGAAGCATCTTGTTGACGGAGGGGAGAGTAAAGATACTTGCGCGAACCGAGCGCATGTTAAGGCTGTGGAAGATCTCAGCCATAGAGAGTGTAAGGAACGCCATAGTCATACCGTGGTCAGCGCCGCCGAGGTTGTTTCCGATGAAGTAGGAAGCAAGCACGAGAATTGTTACGAGCGCGCCCTGATATGCGATGTTGAAGCCCATACCGTCAGAGAAGATACCTGCCTTAGCGGAACGGGGCTTTCTCTTCATTATATTGGGCTCTGCCTTTTCCATACCGAGAGCGATAGCAGGCAGACAGTCTGTAACGAGGTTGATCCACAAGAGGTGGACGGGCTTAAGGATTGTAAAGCCGATAAGCGTTGCGGTGAATATGCAAAGCACTTCACTCAGGTTCGATCCGAGAAGGAACTGAATTGCCTTACGGATGTTGTCGTAAATACGTCTGCCTTCTTCAACAGCTCCTACTATGGTCGCAAAGTTATCGTCGGCAAGAACCATATCTGCTACGTTCTTTGTAACGTCAGTACCGGTGATACCCATGCCGACACCGATGTCTGCGCTCTTGATAGAGGGAGCGTCGTTAACACCGTCACCGGTCATAGCGGTAACGTAGCCGGCGCCACGCCATGCGTTAACTATTCTTGTCTTGTGTTCAGGCTGAACACGCGCGTAAACGCTGATCTGCTGGAATTTAGAGAGGAACTCTTCGTCGTCCATCTCATTGAGCTGAGCACCTGTGATAGCGTAAGTACCGTCGGTTATGATACCAAGCTCCTTAGCGATAGCAACTGCGGTGTCAACGTGGTCACCCGTGATCATGATAGGACGGATACCTGCGTTTCTGCATTCAACGATAGCCGCCTTAACCTCGGGACGAACGGGGTCGATCATACCGCAAAGGCCAACGAAGCAGAGGTCGTTTTCAAGCAGCTCAGGCTCGTACTCAGCAGGAGCTGCGTCAAGCACCTTCATAGAGCATGCAAGCACGCGCAACGCCTTGTCAGCCATTGCCTTGTTGGAGGCGAGGATGGAGTTTCTGTATTCCTCAGTCATGGGAACGGCAACGCCGTTCTTGAGGTAATGAGTGCACTTTCCGATAACTACGTCGGGAGCACCCTTGGTGTACTGAATAAATCCGCTTTCGGTAGAGTGAACGGTAGTCATCATCTTTCTGCCGGAGTCAAAAGGAGCTTCGCCTACACGGGGGAACTCACTCTTGAGATCGTATTTCTTCATTCCGAGCTTGTCAGCCCAGACAACGAGTGCCGCCTCGGTAGGCTCACCCGTAACGTTACCGTCATTGTCGATCTCAGCGTCACAGCAAAGTGCCATAGCAGATGCGATCTGATTTTCGTTCTCACCGAAGTAATCAACTACGGTCATCTTGTTCTGAGTAAGAGTACCTGTCTTGTCGGAGCAGATTATCTGTGCGCAACCGAGTGTTTCAACTGCGGTAAGGCGGCGGATAATAGCGTTACGCTTGGACATATTGGTAACGCCGATGGAAAGAACGACGGTAACGACTGCCGCAAGTCCCTCGGGTATTGCCGCAACGGCAAGAGAGATAGCGATCATAAATGCGTCAAGCGCGAACTCAAAGTCGAATTCGCCGTGTCTTACAAGCTGAACACCGAAAATTATGATACAAATACCGATTACAAGCCAGGTAAGGATCTTGGAAAGCTGGTGAAGCTTGATCTGAAGGGGAGTCTCACCCTCCTCAGCGTTTGCAAGCGCGTCAGCGATCTTACCCATCTCGGTCTGCATACCGGTTGCGGTAACAACGGCAGTGCCGCGTCCGTAAACGACGGTAGAGCCCATATAGAGCATATTCTTACGGTCGCCGAGGGGAACGTCACGCTCGCCGTCCTTAAGATAAATGATGTCGATAAACTTGGTTACGGGAACGGACTCACCCGTGAGAGCCGCTTCCTCGACCTTAAGGCTTGCATTTTCAAGGATACGCGCGTCAGCGGGAACGGAGTCACCTGCTTCGAGCAAAATGATATCGCCTACAACGAGATCTTCGCTGGGGATTATCTGTATCTTGCCGTCACGCAGTACCTTAGAGGTAGCCGCGGACATTTCCTGAAGCGCTTCGATAGCCTTCTCAGCCTTGCTTTCCTGGTAAACGCCGAGAACAGCGTTTATAAGAACTACCGCAAGGATAATTATAACGTCAGCAAAGCCCTCGCCCTCGCCGGGATGAGCCATAGACTCGTAAACCGCAAGACCTCCGCTGATAGCCGCAGCAACCAGAAGAATAATTGTCATCGGGTCTGCAAGCTGTTCAAAGAAGCGGCGGATCAGGGATTTGCCCTTAGCGGCGGCAAGCTTGTTCTTGCCGTTTGCCTCAAGTCGCCGAGCGGCCTCAGCAGAGGAAAGACCCTCGCGAGAGCTTTGCAGCTCGGACAAGACCTTTTCTTGATCTTCACAATAAAATTTCATCAAAATCCTCCAAATTTTATTTATATTATTATTTTGATTTTTTAAGTAAAAAAAGACCTATCTTGCGAAAAAAGATAAGTCTCGTCAATTAAGATAAAGCCAAGAAAACTGAGATGTTGACTTTATCGCACTTGCGTGCCGACTACTCCCTTACGATATGCGTGTGTCCAAAAGCGGAATTGTTTGCATACTATGTAAAGCTGTGTCTGTTGAGTTGCATTTTTGAAAAAATGAATTTTCAATACGGGAGCAACTTTCCCGTATTGAAAATCTGGTCGGAGTGAGGTGATTCGAACACCCGACCTCTTGGTCCCGAACCAAGCGCTCTACCAAACTGAGCCACACCCCGATAAAGTGAAGAGTGAAGAGTGAAAAGTGAAGAGTGAAGAGTGAAGAGTGAAGAGTTAGTTGCAGACTCGGGAAGGCCTCAATCTTCATCGTTCTTTAATTGCATACTAAAATATTATATCACTACTGTATGATATTGTCAAGAGATTTTTAATAAAATCAACACCGCACTTTATATAAAATGTTACAAAAATAAAGCGATATTATTCGTGTAAATCAAATAATATCGCTTTGGAAAATTTAATTTGTCAGTCTCCGCTTTCGCGGTCAAGTGTTTCAAGAAATCCCGAGCCCGAGAAGATCGTGTATCCCCACATTCTCTCGCCCGTTCCCGTCTCGTATATTGCGCCGTCCTTTTCCACCTTTCGAATGGTGTGCGGCACGGGGTTTACTATAAGTGCGCGCGCACTCTTGCAGCCGTAACGTAAAACCTCGTCCTTGAAGGAGTATTCGATGGTTTTAACCTTTCCGTCAAGCGAAAAACGCTTGTTTTCGGCGTTTAGAGTCCGACGCATGGCGTGCTTTGCATTGGTAGGGAATAACGACGACTTGAGCCTTATGGGATTGTGCTTGATCTTGATGGTATTTTCGTCCACGAAAATAAGATCGGAGTTGTACTTGTAGCAGGGAAGAAAACGCACCGTCCATACCTTTTTGCCCGTGTCTATGGTGAGGTCGACACCCTCGGTAAGAAGTCGCATACCCTTAAAAATATTTCGTTTGAACTCAATTTTATATCCGAGATTTTTGCATTTTTTGCGGAGCCTGAGTAAAAATCTGATACGCTTGCGCGGTATTCTGAAAAACTTCCAGATAATAAACCATACCGCCGCAATGACCGTGATCGCCGTACCTATGTGTCCGAGCGCACGTATCAGCATGTATGCGCCGAGCCCCAGCATAATAAACATCCACGCATACAGTAAGATCAATAAGAACGTAGCCAAATGCTCGTTGAAGTGAGAGAGCCACGTCTCCCGTTTTCTCACTCCGTAGGAACGGTGCAGAGGGACTTGAAATATTTCGCTGAACTCGGCGAATTTCTTTTTCGGTTTAAGCTTTTCCCGATTCTCGTCTCGCTTCTCCATAAGCCCCTCCTTGTAGATATTGTTGAAATAATTTTATCATCATTCTTTATATTTGTCAACAAATTTTAACCAATAGTTTATGGAATACCAAAGAAAAATAAAAATTTAGGTTGACAATATACTAAAATTTGTGTATAATAATGTTGTAAAATCAAAAGGAGGTATTTAAAATGAACTTAAATACGAATCAGATTGTTTCGATTTCCGAGGCAAATCAGAATTTTTCCCGTGTGGCAAGAATGACCGATAAGCACGGCGAGCTTTATATTTTTAAGAATAATAAACCCAAATATAAGTTGGTGGATATCGAGCAGGATACCACCATTGAAATGAGCGATGATGAAAAAATTGACTTTGTGGCGGCGAGAATTTTGAAGCTTTATCGCCCT
>JBGVPV010000079.1:0-7139 GCA_045127215.1 Eubacteriales bacterium
TTTTTCTCTTGTTTCTGAAGAAGAGCTATTGAGAGTTGTTCATCTCATCAACACTCGTCCTCGTAAATGTCTCGACTATCTTTCACCTTTAGACTTTATTTCTAAAAAGTGTTGCACTTGACTTGACAACTTGCCGACCGCGAAGCGGTGGATGAGGAGTTTCTTTGAGTTTAGAACACCTCATCCGTCAGCCTTCGGCTGCCACCTTCCCCCACTGGGGAAGGCTATTCAAATTTACCGCTAATTTTGCACACCCTTAGGCTCTCTTTTTTTATTGTGCTGTGCGTTCAAGTCCGTGCATAAATCCGCTGACGTCGGCGGAGCAGACGTCGCCGGCGATGACTTTATTTCTGTAAACGATGATATTGGCGTACACCACGCCGTTATAGCCGTCGTAATTGGTTATCTCGTATGTATAGCGCTGTACGGTCTTGCCTTTATATTTGGTGAGATCAAGTCCCTGCCCTCTCTGTATCTCGTTATACGCGCTCATAACCTTATCAAACGCCTCGGGGATCTTCACCTCAACACACGCCACGGGCTCAGGCTTTACCTGCCAACCAAACTGCCCGAGGAACGCCACGCGGTCATCGCCCGTCTTGATACCGCTGTAATCTATCTGCGAGGACGCCGCAACGCCTTCGCTCTGGGCGGGAATAAATGCGATCAACGTAATAAGCGCGACGAGCGCTACCGATAACACGGCTACGAATTTGACCGTGCTTGCTTTGAGTGAATAAATAAACATAAAAAATCCTCCCGCAATATAATTCTAATAAATCATATTATTACGGGAGGTATTTTATGCGAAAATTTATCTTTCAGCAAAATAAAATCTTTTTTCTTTGGCGTAGACGCTATGCACGAGTCCAAACAAAAGATACGTTGCAAGCACCGACGAGCCGCCACAGCTGACAAGCGGCAGGGTAAGTCCTATGACAGGCACGAGTGCCAGACACATCCAAAGGTTTTCAAGCGTCTGTATGATGATTATCGCAGACGCTCCGCAACAGATGAGCTTGCCTACGTTATCTCGGCAATTAAGACTTATGTAAAACAGTCTGAGTGTAATGACCATAAGCGCGATAACCACAAGCGCGCCGCCGACAAAGCCGAATTTCTCACACACCGTGGCAAAAATAAAGTCGGTATGAGACGCGGTCAGATCCTCATAAAATCCGCCCGCAAAAAGTCCTCTGCCAAAAAGTCCGCCGCTGGCAATTACTTGTCTGCTCATAAGCGGCTGTCTTGCCACGAGTCCCGTAGGGTCAAGATCGGGGCGAAAGCCGTATATTATTCGGTTACGCTGATAATCCTCAAGCAACAGCCACAAAAGCGGTGCGGCAAGCACCACAGCGCCTGCGGCGATGGCAAAATATCTCTTATAAAGCCCCGCGCAAAACAGCATAAACGCGATAACACCCATATAAACGAGCGCGACTCCGAGGTCACCTGAGATAAGTATAAGTCCGACGATAGCACCTGCGTGTATCATAAGTCCGAAAAGAGTTTTCAGGGAATTGAGGCTGTTTCTGACTCTGTTTATATGACTTGAAAAGGTACACAAAAAGGCTATCTTTACAAACTCCGAGGGCTGAACGGATATATTGATGATAGGAATGGTTATCCAGCTCTTGTTTGCGGTCTCCATATTTATACCGCTGATACCGAACAGCAGCGTAATTCCAAGCAACGCCACCGAGCCCCAAAAGAGCCAAGGCGAATATCTGTCCGCCAAAAAGCGGTAGTCGATATTTGCAAGCACGAAGGAAAGCGCGACTCCGAGTACGGTCATGGCGACCTGCATAATAAGCTTACTTCTGCCAAAGTTATCGACACTTCCGTATATCGTCACGATACTTATCGCCGATAAAAACAAGGAGGCGCCCAAAAGTATCGGATCTACCTTTTTTACAAATCCGAATATTCGTTTCATACGTCCTCCTTTGCTTTTAGATATTTAAAACAGCAAACGGCTTGATACCGTGCCGTTTGCTGTTTTTTTATTTTAGTATTGTCTGCCCCAGACAACCATGTGCTTCGCAGGCTTGCCACAGCACACGCACTTATCGGAGAGGTTCTCCTCAACGAAAGGAATGCAACGGGATTTAACGCCGCCGGTTATCTCCTTAAGCGTATCCTCGCACTCGCTCTCTCCGCACCACATAGCCTTGATAAAGCCGGGGTGGTTCTCTGCGATGTCAAGGAACTCATCACGGTCGTGAGCAACGCTTGTCTTTTCCTCAAGATTCTTAAGCGCTCTCTCATAAAGCTCGTTATGAACCTCTGCAAGCGCCTTTTCTACCTCTTCAACCAAATTATCAAGAGATACGAACTTCTTCTCTCTTGTAACACGGCTTACGAGCACGCAGCTATTGTTCTCGATATCACGCGGGCCGAGCTCCAGACGAAGCGGAACGCCCTTCATCTCATACTGGCTGAACTTCCAACCCGTTGAGTAATCACTGTCGTCAAGCTTTACGCGGAAGCTCTCGGCAAGAAGATTCTTGACCTCGTTAGCCTTTTCAAGCACGCCTTCCTTATGCTGAGCAACAGGAATGATAGCTACCTGAATGGGAGCTACCTTAGGAGGCAGGATAAGTCCGTTATCGTCGCCGTGAGTCATTATGATAGCACCGATCATACGGGTCGAAACGCCCCAGGATGTCTGATGAGGGTAGCTTACCTTATTCTCGCGGTCGGTATATGTTATATCAAACGCTCTTGCGAAGCCGTCGCCGAAATAATGTGTAGTACCGCCCTGAAGCGCAACTCCGTTGTGCATCATAGGCTCGATGGTGTATGTCTCCATAGCACCCGCGAACTTTTCCTTCTCGGTCTTTCTTCCCGTAACCGCGGGGATAGCGAGAGTTTCACGGTAGAAGTCCTCATAGCACTTAAGCATGGTAAGAGTTTCCTCTCTTGCCTCTGCCTCGTTCTCGTGCATGGTATGTCCCTCCTGCCACAAGAACTCAGAGGTACGAAGGAAAGGACGGGTGGTCTTTTCCCATCTTACTACGTTACACCACTGGTTATAAAGCTTAGGAAGGTCACGGTAAGAATGTATTATGTTTTTATAGTGATCGCAGAAAAGTGTCTCGGAGGTAGGACGAACTATAAGTCTCTCGGAAAGATGATTCTGTCCACCGATAGTAACTATCGCGCACTCGGGTGCAAATCCTTCAACGTGATCCTTCTCCTTCTGCAAGAGGCTCTCGGGAATAAACATAGGCATATATACGTTCTCGTGACCGAGCTTCTTGAAGCGCGCGTCAAGATCGTGCTGAATGTTCTCCCAGATAGCGTAGCCGTAAGGACGGATTATCATACAGCCCTTAACGCCCGAATAATCAACGAGCTCAGCTTTCTTTACTACGTCTGTGTACCACTGAGCAAAATCAACGTCCATCGACGTTATCTGCTCTACCATTTTTTTATCGTTTGCCATTTTTCTCTATCCTTTCAAAAAGATACGCATAATTAGTCATTATAGTATATTATATTATAAAACATTATTTTAAAAAAGTCAATACAAGGCAGATATTTTTATCAAAAAACGGCAAAAATAAATCAAAAAAAGGAGTTATATATGCCCTACGATATACTTGGAACCAGAATAGACTGTGTGGACAAGGCGTCCGCGGAGAGTGAGATAAAAGAAAGGCTTATCAGGAGTAGGAGAACGGCTATGTTTACCCCGAATCTTCTGATGATAGGCAGGGCGGCAAGCTCAAAAACCGAGAATATCCTGAACGCCGCTTCTCTTAACGTTTCCGACGGCTCGGGCGTATGTCTTGCGCTTCGCTACCGTAAGATCAAAAATGCCGAGCGTACAGCCGGCATTGACGTAGCGCGATCCGCGCTGGAGTTTGCCGCGCGGCAAGGTCTCAGAGTTTATCTGCTCGGCGGCAAGACGGGAGTTGCAGAGCGCGCCGCAGATAAGCTCACAAAAGAAATTGAGGGGCTTTGTATCTGCGGCACGCACCACGGGTATTTCGACCTATGCCGTGAAAACGACGAATATACGTCTGTGATCGCTGACGTCAAGCGTTCACGCGCTGACGTGCTTATCGTCTGCCTTGGATATCCGAGGCAAGAACAATTTATCACGGACGCTTTCGACACGCTCGGTGGAGTCAGGCTGTTTATGGCACTCGGCGGCAGTCTTGACGTATGGAGCGGTGAGGTGCGGCGCGCGCCCGCGCTTATCCAAAGGCTTCACCTTGAATGGTTATGGCGCTGTATTCTTGAGCCTCACAGATTCAAGGACGCCTGCGCCCTGCCCGTATATTTTATAAAAGCTTCCCTTTCGCATTAAACTCACTCCGAAAGCGCGTTTTCAACGGACTCAAAAACGCGCTCGGCGTCAGAGGAGTCAAGCACGGTATACACGACGTATCTGCCGTATCTGCGCACCTCAGCGCCGTCAAGCTTTGTCAGCTCCTCGGGGGCGTAGCTCGCGATAAACGCGCGGGAATTCTGACCGAGATCTACTATATATTCGTAGCAGACGCTCTCTATTTTTTCGGCGGCTTGGTCGCTGACCGCATGGAATATACCTATCTCGCTGATATCCTCGGAAGGCGAGGAATAGGCGATGTAGCAGTCGTCATATTCCTCCGCCCCTTCAAAATAAAACTCCCTGAATGACTCGTCAAGCTCTAAAAAATCAAGCTCCTCGGGCATCTTTGCGCTCACGCTGTCCACAAGCGTCTTACAGCTCACGTCGTCTCTGTATTTTTCAGCCGAGCAGCCTCCGAGTGATATGAATAGAACCAATATCAAAGTTAAAAAGCCGTATTTTTTCATATATCCTCCTTACACGGATGCGTTCTTATATACCAAAGTATAGCCTTATATGCCGCGGTATTCAAATGATATCCGTCGTCGGCGCAATACTCAGCCCTCAAAAATCCCTCTCCGTCCTTCAGTGTCTCGGCGGTGTTAAGATATTTCAGCCCCTCGCTTTTTGCAAGGTCGAGCGTCCAGGAATTTATGCGCTCAATATACGAGCAAAGCGTGGCGGCGTCTACCGAATACGCACTCATATCCATTCCCTTACCTATCGGAAAGCAGGACTGCAATATTATCTCCGTATCGGGATTTGACGCACGGATAACGTCGATCAAAGATAGATAACATTTGCGGAAATATTCCTCTCCGCGTCTTATCTTATCGGTGGCGCCGTTAAGACCGAAGGTCAGTATCATCCTCTCGGGACGTCTGCGGCGAAGCGCGTCCGATAGCGCAAGCTCCTCCCCCGTTTCGGGATAAACTATCTTCAGCGAAGCAATACCTGCATCAAGGTTTATAGTGCCGAGCTTATTTGACCATACCTGTGTGGTTTTCGTGCCACCCTTAAGCACCCCACGGCTTTTGAGGTGATATGTGGTTGACTCACCCAAAAAAATAAAGCTGTCTATATACTCCTCTCCCGCATCCTGCCCCTGGCGTAGTACGATCTGGGTGTAAGCCGCCTTGCTCTGTCCGTCGGTACAACCGACAAGAGAGACGCAAAGCAAAATGCAGAGAAAGATTAAAGACAGCTTTCTTTTGTATTTTTTCATTTCTACCTCCGTATCTGCGATACGGACGGCAATCATTTTCCTTTAAACTGACGCGTATAGCTCTGATGGCTTTCTTTGTTCTTACGGTATTTTGAGGATATAGCAGCGTATATACCGAATATCGCAAAATAAAGTATCGCAAAGAGCACAATGCCCACAAAACTACTTGCAGGGCGCAGAGAAAGCGGCATTATCAGGCAGGTATAGAACGCGAAAAGCGTTATAATAAAGTGGCATAAGAGCCGTACACCGCCCGACAAGGTCTCTATTGCGTAAACGGCGCGCGCTCCCGAGAGCAGACACGCAAACACAAAGAACAGAACAACTCTTGAGGCGTCCAGCAAGAGCTGTGAGCCGTCAACATTAACAATAGCCGCTATGATTATATATATCAGCATTATTGCGGAAAAATAGACGCAGGATCTGGTTAGTAAATTTTTAATAAAATTCTTTACCGTCATATATCGCATTATCCTTTCAGAAAGTTTACCCAAATAGTATATCATATATGCTGAGATTTTTCAACATTATTTTGTAAATTTAAGCAAGTGACAAAAAGATGTCAGTAATTTTTTGAAATTAAATGCTATGATATATACGGGATAGCGGATAACACCGCGCAAAAAGGAAAAACATGAAGGACACAAACAATAAAAAATACAAGTGGGGGCGCGTATGACGACAGAAACCTTAGCCGCGCTTTCCATCTCACTCATATCACTTATTTTCGGCATATATTCAAGCGTTTCGGCAAACAAACGCTCCGCTCGCGCCGAGCACAAGCGTGACGCCTCCGAGCTTACTATGGTTATAGTCAAGCTCGAGGATATCAGCGCGGGTATCTCGGAGATCAAGGGGGACATAAACGGCGTCAAGGGCGACGTCAAGGACCTTACCGAGCGTCTTATCGTAGCCGAGCAACAGATAAAGGGCGCAAAAAACCGCCTTGATCAGATACAACAATTCAAATCACATAACACAAGGAGAACTAATTCAAATGAAAGATACACTACTTAAAAAGCTTTGCAGCCGCAAATTCTGGCTCGCGCTTTTCGGTTTTATCGGCACTATGTGCGCCGTATTCGGATACGAGGAGCTTTCCGCCGAGCAGGCAAGCGTTATAGCCGCAGGCTGTGCTACCCTTGCCGCTTACGTTATCGGTGAAGGTATTGCAGACGCGGGAAAGAAGTAAGAATAGAATTATTACTTTTTTTGAGAAAAAAGTAATCAAAAAAGCTTTCCACTTTTTTGAAAAAAAGTGGAGCAAAAAACTTCCTACTAATAAAAATTAAAATATTATTGGTGGAGTATCCATATTTGTTATGGATACTCCACCGATTTTATTATATTCATATCTAAATTGTAGGGACAGGCGTCCCCGACTGTCCGTTTTTTTGCAAAAGTTACTTTACACCCGCGCGGACAGTCGAGGACGCCTGTCCCTACAAAGCGCGGGAGGATATGGAATCCTCCCCTACGGCAAAGAAACAACTTTCATTTGTAGGGGTCGACGTCCTCGGCGACCCGTTTGAGTGCGAATGTTAGTAAAAAATTATTGGTGGAGTGCCCATT
>JBGVPV010000080.1:0-24321 GCA_045127215.1 Eubacteriales bacterium
GATTCGTGAATCGCCCCTACGGGAAAAAACATCATCTGTCAGTATGGCGGGGGTTTATCTCCCGCCGTTTTTTTGTAAAATGACTTTATGACAAAAATAGGAGGATACACCGGTTGCTTCGCAAACTTGCCACGTAGCGCAAGCGAAGTTGTATCCTCCGATTTATTACTGTATCGACGCTTTTAGCCGAGATTGAGTGTGCGCACGCCCTTTTTCTTGGCGTAATTCAAGGTGTACGCCGTGCCGCCGCTGTCCTTTTTACAGTACGCCACGCAATACGTAGATCCGTTCACCATCTCGCGATTACGTTTGAGCATGCACCCCGGCTGATAATATTCCTCTGAATAATGCACGCGGTTTGCCTCGGACAAAACGTAAGCGTAGATCTCCTTATTGAAGTCATTCCACGCGCTGCTCTGATCCCTGCAAGGCAAAAAAAGCTCGAGTGAGACGTCCGCCCCTTCGTTTTTTTTCTCGAGAATGATAAGTGCCGCCAGCGTGTCAAAGCCGATAGCACCGCCGCACCTGAAGGTTTTGACTCCCTTGGCTATAAGAGATGAGATAACGTGATCCAGACGCGCGTGCAATCCCGCCGCATCGTCGGGTAAAATATTTCTGTGACCTGTAAAACAGCAGATCGCGTGAGTATTCACGTCCGAATACATATTATCCCTCCTTTTTTGTCGTTATCACTTATATTATACACCCTATCTTAAAAAAAGTGAATAGATTTTTTGTATTTTTATTTTTTTGCGCCCGAAAAAATTTTGTCGGTTTGTGCAAAATGTAGATTTAAAACTTTTTTCAAAAAAGACTTGACAGACTTTTTGCGCGAGTTTTCCACAGGCTCTTTTTTAAAACGGCAAATTTTTCCCTTGAAATATAAGGTTTTCCACACATTCCACAGAGTTTTCCACAGTCTGAATGGGAATTGAGGATATCAACCTGTGGAAAATTTTAAAAAATTACCTTTTGGACAAATTAGCCAATTTGTAAAAAAACAGTAACAAAATTTACCCTAAAAATAAGGGCTGAGTGGGGAAAAATTCATTTTTTGAGACGGTTTTTTGTAAATAATTTATTGCAAATGTATTAAAAAATAAACTTTACGGGTTTTGAATAAAAATTCATCTAAAAATGCGCAAATTATTGACAGTAACGCGCAAAAGTGATACAATATAATGTAAGTGTGACGTTTTTTTAATAAGGATTTTATATGAATTATCAAAATGAAAGATTACGGAAAAAAATAAATATCGACGAGCTTGCAGAGCTTGCTCATATATCTCTTTCCGAGGATGAAAAGAGACGTATGTCCGAGGAAATGTTGGATTTCGTTGAGTTTGCAAGCTGTCTTGCGAGATACCCCGAGCCTATGGATGACAGGAGAAGCATTTCTCTTGACTCGCTTCGCGAGGACGTTTCCACCCCCTCGGAATATGCAGAGCTTATCACACGCTCCTCACGTAACTTTGCGGACGGACTTTTTTGTGTGCCCCGCACCGTAAAGGAGGACGAATGATGACTCAGAATCTTGCTCGTCTTATTGAACTGCTTGAGACTCGACAGATAAGCTCCGAGGAGCTTTGCGCCGGATATCTTGAAACCATAGCAGAAAATAATCATAAAATATGCGCGTTCACCCACGTTACCCCCGAGCTTGCGCTGAAAAAAGCTCGCGAGATAGACGAGATGCGCGCAAAAAAACAAGAGGTCGGTGCTCTGGCGGGTATTCCCTTTGCCATAAAGGACAATATCTGCACAAAGGAAGCTCCCACGTCCTGTGCCTCGAAAATGATGCAGGGATATATTCCTCCCTATAACGCAAGCGTGGTTGACGCGCTGTTCGGCGAGGGCGCGATAATGCTTGGCAAGGTCAATATGGACCAGTTTGCCATGGGCTCTGCCACCAATACCTCTTATTACGGAACCACAAGAAATCCGCTTGATACGGATCGCACGGCGGGCGGCAGCTCGGGCGGCAGCGCGGCGGCGGTAGCCGCAAAAATGGCGCCGTTTTCCCTGGCATCTGATACCGGTGGCTCGGCACGACAGCCTGCGGCATGCTGTGGACTTGTGTCTATAAAGCCTACTTATTGTTCGATCTCACGCTACGGACTCGTTTCACTTGCTCCGTCACTCGAACAGATCTGTCCTATGACCGCTGACGTGCTGTCAAACGCCATAATTTCTAATTATATTATGTTCCACGATTCACGTGACGGACAAAGCTTGAAACGCGATAAGGTTGACTATACAAAAGATATAAATACAGGTATAAAAGGTATTAAAATCGCCGTTGTTACCTCAAAAGAGTATGCTGATAATTCGGTAAACTCTGCTATTTTGTCGGCTGCCGAGCGTTATCGTGAGCTTGGAGCTGAGATATCCGAGATAAGCTTTGATCAGATAATACACGATTGTGACGCCGCGGTATCGGCGTACTATATAATTTCAAGCGCCGAAGCCTCGTCAGAGCTTGCAAGGTTTGACGGCTTGCGTTACGGAGCTTCTTCACGCTTGGGCGGAAGCGTTTTTGATATGATAAACAGCACTCGCGGCGAAAATCTCGCCTATGGGGTTAAACGCAGAATACTGCTCGGCAGTCTTGCCATCTCGCGAGACGGGTACGAGACGCTTTACGTACGCGCAAATAACGCCAAAGCGGTTATTTCTGAAAATCTCACCCGTATTTTTGAGCGTTTTGATCTGGTGCTTATGCCCGTTATGTCCTCCGTGGCACATAGATTCGACGAGTTGCCTGCATCATACGTGCAGGCGTTCCGTGAGGACGTGTTCACCATAATTGCAAATCTCTCGGGACTCCCCGCGATCTCCTTGCCCTGCGGACGTGGTGAGGGTAATATGCCCATCGGTATGCAGCTTATGGGCACGCCTTGCTCCGAGCAGCTGCTTTATCGCGCGGCGTATGCGTTTGAGAGCAGTAATGCCGAGGTTTTGGGAGGTGCATGTAAATGAGCATTTTTGAAAAATACGAAGCGGTCATCGGTGTGGAGGTACATGCCGAACTTAATACCGCATCAAAGATCTTTTGTTCCTGCTCTACCGCCTTCGGCGCGGCTCCAAATACCCAGATATGCCCTATCTGTATGGGACTTCCCGGCTCTCTCCCTGCCCTTAATAAGCGCGTGGTGGAGTTTGCCATTAAAGCAGGACTTGCAACCTCTTGTATGGTATCTTGTCGCTCTTATATGGCGAGAAAACACTATTTTTACCCTGATCTGCCTAAAGGCTTTCAGCTCTCACAAGGTTCTATGCCGATCTGCCGTGACGGATATCTTGATATTACCGTCGACGGACGTACTTCGCGCGTGGGTATTGAGAGAATTCACATCGAGGAGGACGCCGGAAAGCTGTTTCACGTTGGAAACGATACTCTTGTGGACTATAATCGAAGCGGCGTGCCGCTTATTGAGGTGGTTTCGCGCCCCGATATACGCTCGGGTGAGGAGGCAAAGGAGTTTTTGACATGCTTGCGTGAGATACTTTTGTGTATCGGAATTTCCGATTGCAAGATGAACGAGGGCTCGTTGCGCTGTGACGTAAACGTTTCGGTACGGGAAAAAGGAACGGACACGCTGGGGGCAAAGGTTGAGCTTAAAAACCTTAATTCCTTTGCATTTGCGGCAAAGGCGATAGATTACGAGCTTGAGCGTCAGACTCAGATACTTGAACGCGGCGAGATAATAGTGCCGCAGACAAGGCGTTTCGATGAAAAGAGCGGTACGACGGTTCTCCTGAGAAACAAGGAAAGCTACGCGGATTACAGATATCTCGAAGAGCCGAACATACCTCCGCTCTGTATCTCTGCGGGTGACGTGGCAAGAATTGCCGCGGATATCCCCGAGTTGCCTGCGGAAAAGAGGAAAAAGTACGTTGAGAAATATGGAATCGGCGCAAACGATGCTCAGCTTATAGCGGCAAACCCTGCGGTTGCTAAGTTTTTTGAAGCCGCTGCAGAGAAAACGAATTTTGCAAGGATTGCGTCCAATATTTTGCTTACGGATATACTTTCTTTCTGCTCGTTTGACGATTTTTCAGCGCCTATTTCGTCGGATTCACTTGCGGAGCTTGCGTCACTTTTGGGTGAAAAGCTTATAAACAGCTCTACGGCAAAGAAAATTTTGCGTCTTTTGACTGAGCAAACATATCAAAATACCTCTCCTAAAAAATTGGCAGAGGAGCTCGAGCTTTTCCAGATCAACAACGAGGAAATTTTGCGTGAATTGTTACGTAACACCAAAGAAGGCTTCCCGAAAATATTCGAGGATTACAAAAACGGTAAGACCGTTGCCAAAAAAGCCATCGTTGGTAATATAATGGCGCAGACCTCCGGCAGAGCTAACCCCGAGATATTGGAAAAACTGCTTGAGCAAGAGTTGACTTTTTAAATAGGTAGGAAAAAGTTTTGCGCTTTTTTGAAAAAAAGCTTAGCAAAAAACTTTCTGAAAATAAAGATTAAAATATTATTGGTGGAGTGCCCGTGTTTGTTGTGGGTACTCCACCAAATTTTATTATATCTATGTTTAATTGTAGGGACAGGCGTCCCCGACTGTCCATTCCCACGCAAAAGTTACTTTGTGACCGTAAGGGGCGTCGAGGGTCTACTGCGGTTCGGTCACGCTCGGGCTCTGATACCACACTGTGGTATCATTCACTACCCTCGCGCCGCTTCGCTACGTCGCCCCCTACAAACACATAACGGTCTCTTTTTGTAGTGGCGGATTCTATATCCGCCAATTTAATATAAATGTTACTTTTTGCCCACTCGGGAGCATATAGAATGCTCCCCTACGAAAAAGGAACACGCCGCCCCACGTTGTCATCTTGAGCGAAGCCGCCCGAGATTCCGCATCGGCGTTCGCCTCGCGCTTTTTCGCCGAGATCCTTCGCGGCGCCGCATTGTAAACTAACATCCCCCGCGCGTCATCCTCGAACGAAGTGAAGGATCTCGCGGGATAGACAACAAATCACGCGGCTCTGCTCGAGGATGACACGGCGAAAAAGTTCGACAAGCTCAGAATGACACGGGCGGCGAGTGTGATCCCCGTAGGGCAACCACATTCGCCCTTGTATCCCGTGGGCGTAAATGTTACATTGGCATACGGTCTAAAGAGACATTAAAACAGCGGCAGGGGAGACTCTCCCCTGCCGCTTTATGATATTCTTTTGTTGTAGGGTGTGTCCCCTTACTTTTTTATAAAGTTCTACTTACCCCGAAAGTGAAATACTCTCACTTTGCCGCGTTATCACCGCTAAGCTCTTCGATTGTTGCATCATAAGATACGGCATTTTCGTTGAATCTTTTTGCATTTGAAAAGTCAAAGGCGGCGTTGACCGCGTTATTGTACTCCGTCTCACTTACGAGGGTATCGTCTATAAAATACTCAATAAGAATATTATATTCATCATTTCCGATATGCTCGTATTTATCCGTATATCTTGCATTCAAAACAAGTGAAAATCCGTTCTCGCCAAGTTTATAGACTGTATCGTAATAACTTCCCATGTGACCGTTTTGGTTGATCATACTTCCGCTTCGCTCGATATATTTGCCACCGCCGGTGCGATGCAGATGCTGATATACCACCACACCGTTCTTAAGAGAGCAGATCATATCGCCCTCGGCTTCACTTCTTCCACTTAGATACAGCTCGGGAATGTCATCGTCGTCAACGTAGACAAGAGCAAACGAGTCATAAGCCTCTTTTTTATCCTTCAAAAAGTCTAAATAGGCTTCTCTGTAATCAATATTAAAATCAATAAACTCCTGCTCGGAATTTATCAAAGCATCTGCCATCAGCGATATCGCATCATTCTTATTGTTTGACTTGTTTACCTCTATGTCGTCCCAGTAAATGATCTTCATACGAGTGGAGGATATTTCCTGATATTCCGCTTCAAAAAGTGATTGCTGCCTTTCGAATTCCGTTTTGCTGACCTCGGCTCTGTTGAAATAATATCCCTTGGTGACCATGTCCTCTGATACTTTTTCGAAAATCGCGTCAAATTTGAAGTTTTCATTCAATACAGACGTAACGTAATATCCCTCAGGCCCGGAACGTAAAGATCCTTCGTTTAAGACGATATATTTTCCTTCGCTGTTTCTGTAAAGACACAGATAAACGTTATCCCAACTCCAATAATGAGGCGTGTCTCCCAAAGCGCATATTTTCTCTCCGCTTTCAATGTCATATACGACAAGATCAACGTTGCCCATAAAACCGCCTGAATATGCGGTGATAAGCTCAGGTATTCCGTCAAGATCAATATCCATTAAGGCAGCGCCCAAACCGCCCCATTCTATGTCCTCATAGATAAGATTGTCAGAAAGCACGGCTATTATCTTATCTCTCCATGTCAAGCGTTCTTCCGCTGAAATGAAATAATATGGAACCTTTTCTTCTTCGGGGATATCGAACTGCTGATCCCACTCAAAGCTGTCGGCGGTTACGTAGCATATCTCGCCACGGTAGTCAATACAGTACCAATCGCTGCGTACCGTTCCGTTATCGGACGTATATTTTTCACCTATGAGTGACCTCAAAAGACGAATCGTGTCGCCCGTATCTGCACGCAAAACCGCTCTGACGCCGCTGGAAACCATCACACAGTCAGAGTGAATGCTGGTATCGTATCTGACGTAACAAATTTTTTGAGTTTTCAATATGGGCAAAGCTTCAAGGCAAAGCACTTTCGTTGTATAATGTTGTGCTCCCGGCAACGTGTATTTCAGCGTGATGGATTTTCCGTCTTGGCTGAATCGCGCGGACATATCATTGCAATTTGCGGCTTCGTGATCATAGACACGGTAAAGCCTTGTGACGTCGAAAATATCACGCACGACAAGGCGCTTATTTCCATACTGCTCACTTACGAAGAAAATATTTCGTCCACTTTCGGTATATTGTCTCTTGTCAAATTCCTCTGAAAAACGTGATTCGTATACGTTATAGTAAATAATTTTGTCATTGCGGTAAATTTTCACGATGGTTTCTTGATCGTTCGCCTTAAACTCATACGCGTTAACGTCCTCGCCCTGCGGCCACGAAACGGTATTACCGTACTTGTCGTAAACCTTGAGGTAATATATGTTGTTACCGCTTTGATCCTTTAACACGGATTTCGAAAAATATTCGCCACTATCAATGAGCGTGGGTATATCAAGCAGACGCGTGCAGACAATGCCCGCATCCGAGGTAAGATTGTGATAATCACGGAAAGAATATGCCAAATGAATATTAATGAAGTCAATATGATACTTTTTGACACGTTCTCCGTCTGTTATCTGATAATATTCGTCATGTTTGTCATCTTCAATGTAGTCGATTTCTTCAAGCTCAACCTCTGTCGCAAGAGCATTTCCGGCAAAATATTTCAAACGATATACGGTTTTTATATATTCAGACGTTTCCTCCACGTATTCAGCGCGTATCTTGCCGTCTTTTCCTATTCCTCCGTCGTCACAAACTTCAAGCAAAACGGGCAGACCGTCCTCAAGAGTGAATATTCCCTTGAGCGACTGCCATTCAGTGAGCATGATCAGCTCGTCGACCTTGTCATTGTTGATATCCTTGATGCAGTATCCGCTTCCACCGCAAATAAAATGCGGCAGGCTGTTGTATATCGCGCTTTCTCTCTCGTCAAGATTTGCATATTCAGAGCTATCGAATGAATCGCCCTCGGCATGCAAAGCGGAGATGGTGTCTAAAATGGACTGATAATCGCTAAAAAGCCGTGTCGTTGGGTTGTCATTTTGTGTCTGATTCTGAGAGTTATCCTGAGAATTACCCTGCGGATCTTCGTCCGGCGTATGTTTATTTATAGCGTATAAAACAATAAGCAAGCAGGAAGTCAGTATACAGATAGAAATAATGGCAATCCACAGCTTTTTCATATAAACCTCTCAAAGTATTTAGTAAAGTTAGTATATCATACGCCCAAAATGATGTCAATACGGTGGTGGAAAGTTTTTCAAAACAGGGCTTTTTAATGCTAAAGTGGTGGAAAAAACCTAAATTGTGTATTTTATTTTATTCATTTCTAATTTGTAGGGGACGACGTCCTCGGCGTCCCGCCGCCACGCGTTGTCATCCTCGAACAAGGCGTTTTCTCTCGGGATTCTTCGCTGCAAACCTTTGGTTTGCTACGCTCGAGAATGACGGCGAGAGAAAACGCCGCCGTGAAGGATCTCGCGTGGCGCAAATGTTACTTTGTGATGGGAATGGGGCGTCGAGGACGTCGCCCCCTACAACGTATGACATCATTCATCCGTAGGGACAGGCGTCCCCGACTGTCCGTTTGGGCGTAAATGTTACTTTATGACCGCGGACTACTCTTCCGTCACTCGCCGACAACCTTACGGTTGTTCGTCTCGTGCCACCTTCCCTGACAAGGGAAGGCTTGTCGATGGCGTTTGTGCTTCGGGAAATATGTGAATTTTATCGTAGCCTTTTTTAAATTGTAGGGGACGACGTCCTCGACGTCCCGTTTGGGTGTAAATGTTACTTTTTAATATGTTTGGACCGTCGAGGACGTCGGTACCTACATTTTTTGAACGATATTCGATTCTAATGAATTGCCCGTGTTGCATATAATATTGATCTACCGTAGGGGAGGATAATATCCTCCTCTACACAAAACAAATGTAACAAAATAGGTGGAGCATCCATTTTTACACGGGCACTCCACAAATAATATTATAGTCCTTATTAGCTGAAAGCTTTTTTGCTTACTTTTTTCTCGAAAAAAGTAAGGAGAAATTATTTTTTTATTTTTTCTGCGTAGATCCTGGCGGCGTCCTCTACCTTGTTCGCGCCCCAATTATAGTATTTTCTATTCTTAAGGTCGTCGGGCAGATATTGCTGCTCAACGTAATGATTCGGATAGGCGTGGGGGTACTTATATCCCTTGAAAAGCGGGCTTTGCAGGTGCGCGGGGATATTTCTGCCAAGTCCCTTTTCTACGTCCGCGAGCGCCGCGTAATACGCATCGTGCGCGGAGTTGGATTTTGGTGAGGTCGCAAGTAAAACCGTGGCGTTTGACAGCGGTATTGCCGCTTCGGGCATACCGAGCTCCTTTGCCGACTCGCAACAAGCGCGAGTTATACTTGCCGCCTGAGGATATGCAAGCCCTACGTCCTCGCTTGCGATGACCTGAAGCCTGCGGCAGACGGATATAAGCTCTCCGAGGGATAGGAGCTTAGCAAGATAAAATACCGCCGCGTCGGGATCTGAGCCCCTTATTGACTTTTGCAAACAGGAAAGCAGGTCAAAATGCGTGTCGTCATCGAAATTGCCGACGCGAACGTTAAATCCGTCAACAACATCCTTACTAATGATACCATCAGATGCAAAAAAGGCGTTTTCTGCAAGCACTAAAGCGTGTCTTACGTCACCTGACGTGCTTCTTGCGATATAAAAGGCTACCTCATCGTCCATACTTCTGCCAAGAGGGGTCTTTTGGTTGAGGTGTTCCACCGCCCTTTTGATAGCCTTGACGCAATCTTCGGGGGCAACGGGCTTGAACTCAAACAGAGAGGAACGCGAAATGATAGCGTTATATACGTAAAAATGCGGATTTTCCGTGGTGGACGCGATAAGCGTTACTCTGCCGTCCTCGATATATTCAAGCAGCGCCTGCTGTTGCTTTTTATTGAAATACTGTATCTCGTCGATGTACAAAAGTATGCCACCTGAGCCAAAAATGTCGTTTGTGCTTGAAAGAATGGCTTTTACGTCGGCAAGTGACGCGGTGGTCGCGTTGAGTCTATGGAAAACCATATTTGATTCACGCGCGATGATCTCGGCTGCCGTGGTTTTTCCTGTGCCGGGCGGGCCGTAAAAGATCATATTTGTGATTCTGCCCGAGGATATCATCTTGCGGACTACGCCGTTCTCTCCAAAAAGATGCGCCTGCCCTACTATTTCGTCAAAGGATTTCGGGCGAAGCTCCTCTGTAAGCCTTACGTTGCTCATATTTTCTCCTTAAAAAGTTAAAACGCAAGTTTATTTATGCTGCGGTGTCGGAAAATCCCGCCAGAAAGTCGTCAACAAGTCCGAGTATCTCGGGGAGTGCCACAAGCACTGCCACGAGCATTATAACTGAGATGATCGCAAGCACGATAACTCCACCCCAGGACGTTCCTTTTGCCTCAAATTTCATTTCTGCTATGTATTTTTGTTCCTCGGGAATGTAAAAGCTGTCCTCAAGAACGTCCGTGCGGTAAGGAATTTCCTTAAATTCCTTAAGTGCCGGATCCTTTTCTCTTGCCGCATCATGAGCCGCCTTCTGCTTTTTCATTTCCTCATAATAAAGCTCTTCCTCGCGGCACTTTACTACACGGCGCAGGTTGACTCCGCCACTTCTCATTGCGATACGCACGAAAATGTTTGCGCCAAAACCAAGCTCGTCAAGCGTCTTTGCGCTATCGGGGGTGAAGCATTCGTTTTTCAGAAGGCATCTGATGAATGCGCCGAGCACGCGTTTGTTGAAAACTGCGGCAAAACCGGAAATGGCGATGCCGATAAACAGTCCTATGATTATCATTCTGATGGATAACAGCGATCCCGATCCAAGATCAAGATGCTCGTACACCTCGTGGGGATCGACGTAATTCGTATAAAAGTCATTCCAAAAGTCTTTGAGTGTAGGAGTCTGTTGTGCGGCAGATGCAAAAACAGATAATAATTTCATAAATTCTCCTTATAAAACATCTTTTTATACGCAAAAAGCGTCATATTTACATATAACGCTTTTTGCATCGGGATCGAATTACTTTTTGATGATATCAACACCGAGATACTTGCGGAGAACCTCGGGAACTACTACGGAGCCGTCTGCGAGCTGGTTCTGCTCAACGAGAGCGGGGAGAACACGGGAGGTTGCAAGGCCGGAGCCGTTGAGAGTGTGCATAAATTCAACCTTGCCGCTCTCACGTCTTACACGCATCATACCGCGTCTTGCCTGATAATCGCGTGCGTTGGATACGGAAGATACTTCCTTATAACCGTCCATCGAGGGAATGTTGATCTCGATGTCGTAGGTGCGCGCCATGGATGCGGAGCAGTCCTCAGCCGCGAGCTTAACTGTTCTGAAGTGGAAGCCGAGTCCCTTAACGAGATTCTCAGCCTTTGTTACGAGCTCCTCAAAAGCCTCGTCGCTCTTCTCGGGAAGCGTGTACTGGAACATTTCAACCTTGTTGAACTGATGTCCTCTTACCATACCTCTCTCGTCGGAGCGGTAGGAGCCTGCTTCTCTACGGAAGCAAGGCGTGTAGCTGACAAGCTTCTTGGGAAGATCCGCCTCGCTTACGATCTCGTTTCTGTAAAGAGAAGCGAGAGCCGCCTCAGCCGTGGGAAGCATATAACGGTGACGGTTGTCGGTGGGGTTTTCTATCTTATAAACCTCGTCGGCAAACTTTGGGAACTGACCTGCAGTTACGCCGCACTCGTATTCAAGCATGTGAGGGGGGAGAATGAGCTCGTAGCCGTCTGCGATGTGGGTATCAATGAAATAATTGAGAAGCGCCCACTCAAGACGTGCGCCCATTCCTCTGTAAATCCAGAAGCCGGAGCCGGAGAGCTTTGTTCCGCGGTCGTAGTCGATAAGTCCGAGTCCCGTGCAAAGATCAACGTGATTCTTGGGCTCAAAATCAAAGGTCTTGGGCTCACCAAAGTAACGAAGAGGCTCGTTGTTCTCTTTTCCACCGGGGAGAAGATCCTCGTCGGGAAGGTTGGGAAGTCCAAGCATAGCGGAGGTGAACTGTACCTCGATCTCCTTGAGCTGCTCGTCGATAGCCTTGGTCTTAGCGCCAAGCTCCTTCATCTGCGCGAAAATAGCGGAGACGTCCTTGCCCTCCTTCTTGTACTGCGGAATGAGCTTGTTTACCTTGTTCTGTTCAGCCTTGATAGCCTCTGTCTCTGCAATAAGAGCTCTTCTTTTTGCGTCAAGATCGAGTATCTGCGCAATCTCATCCTTGGCGTCCTTACCCTTTTTAGCAAGTCTTGCTATTACTTCATCGGGATTTTCCTTAATATATTTGATATCTAACATTTTTTATGCCTTTCTTAATGATAATATGTAAAAATGGTATATTTATATTGACAAAAGATTTATTTTATTCAACAACTTCATCAAAAATATTCTCTCCGCAAAGAGATTTGAGCAATGCTTCGAGGTCTGCGTCATCGTTGTAGGCGATCTCAAGCACCTTTTTGCGAGATGAACGGGAGATACGAACGCGTCTGCCGAGCGTTGACATAGCTCTACGCTCCAGCTCCTTCATGTGAGCCTTGATCTGAGGATGAGTCTTATCCTCTTCGTCGTTCTCTGCCGTGTTTCTGAGGTTGTTTACGCGCTGAACGTACGCTTCGATCTCACGTACGGACATTGAACGCTCTACTATTCTGTGAGCCGCTTCAATTATCATATCCTCGTTTGCAAGTCCGAGCAACGCTCTCGCGTGACCTGCTGAGATTGTACCGTCACGAAGCATATCGAGTGCTTCATCGGGAAGATCAAGAAGTCTGAGCGCGTTTGTAACTGCGGAACGGCTCTTTCCTACTTGCTTTGATACCTGATCCTGAGTCAGACCGAATCTCTCAATAAGCGCGCCGTAGCCGAGCGCTTCTTCAACGGGGTTGAGGTCTTCTCTTTGAATATTCTCAATGAGGGCTACCTGAGCCGCTTTGAGCTCGTCTCCGTCAAAAACTACCGCGGGAATTTCGGTAAGTCCTGCCATCTTTGCGGCTCTCCAACGGCGTTCGCCTGCGATTATTTCATACGTATCGTCTGATACGGGATTTTTTCTTACTATAATAGGCTGCAGTACGCCGTAAGCTGCGATAGAATCTGCAAGCGTTTCAAGCGCTTCTCTGTCAAACGTCTTTCTCGGCTGATCGCGACGAGGCTCTACATCCGAAAGTCTGATGCTTTCCGCCGCCGCCTTTTTCGCCTCGAGCACGTTGTCGTCAAAGATAGAGTAAAAATCTCGTCCGAGACCTGCTGGTTTCTTTGCCATTTTGATCACCTCGTGTCTTTATTATTCAGATTGTTCTTAAAAGTTGACTTCAGCGTCGGACGCTGAGTGTTATAAAGCGGCTTTACCTTGTTCTGATAAAGGTTTTGGCCGGAAATTTGCGGTTTAGTTACCGTTTTTGTGGGTGTGGGAATGCTTTTGTGGGCGCTTGAAACAAACTCGTCCTTTGCCTCTACCAACGGTTTTTGCCCTTTTGGTGAGTGTCTTCGCGCGGGAATGTTGTCCTCAAGCAGCTCGTCAAGTCCTCTGCCAAGCCCTGAAGGTTTCTTAGCCATAGTGTACCTCTTTTCTGGGATTTTTAGTTAAAATCGCACGTGGAAGTGGTTTTGTCAGCGTTTGTTCATAAACGCGTAACAATTTCCTTGGCAACTTCAATATATTCCTTGGCGCCCTTGGAGCCTTTGTCGTGGTAATATACGGGTTTACCGAATCCGGGAGCCTCGGAAAGCTTTACGTTTCTGGAGATCTTTGTGTCGAAAAGCTTGTCGTCGTAGTGCTTCTTGAGTTCGTTGATAACCTGCATCGAAAGCAAGAGACGGCTGTTGTACATGGTTACGAGGATTCCGATAACCTCAAGATCGGGATTGTAGTGCTTCTTGATGAGCTTAACGCTGATCATAAGCTGAGAAAGTCCTTCG
The DNA here is from genome assembly GCA_045127215.1 of Eubacteriales bacterium. Lineage (GTDB taxonomy): Bacteria > Bacillota > Clostridia > Oscillospirales > CAG-272 > HGM12713. The sequence continues at coordinate 13,699 of JBGVPV010000080.1, forward strand.
AGCGCGTAGAACTCGCACTGCATGGGAACGATTACTCCATCACTCGCGGTAAGCGCGTTTACGGTGAGTCTTCCGAGAGAAGGCGGGCAGTCGATGAGAATGTAGTCGAAATCGTCTGCTACTTCCTCGAGAGCCTTTTTCATACGGAACTCGTTGTCATCAAAGTCGAAAAGCTCGAATTCTGAGCTTGTAAGTGTGGTATTTGCGGGAATTACCCACAAATTATCATAGGGAGTCTCGCGAATTATCTGTTTTGCGGTCATTTCGCCGTTCAAAAGCTCCTTGGTTGAACCAACAAGACCTCTCTTGGTGATACCTACACCACTGGTAGTATTACCCTGAGGGTCGAGATCTATTATAAGAACTCTGTGGCCGAGAATGCCAAGAGAAGCCGCGATATTAACGCAGGAGGTTGTTTTTCCAACTCCGCCTTTCTGATTGGCGAGAGAAATGATTTTTGCCATATTTTGATCCTTTCAAAAGAAAATAATTAAAAATAATACTTCAATATAAATTATATCATAATAAATCCAAGAATGCAAGAGAATTTTGCCGATTTTTTAACTATTTTTCAAAAAATATCTTATAAATACAATAAAACACCAATGTTTCACGTGAAACATTGGTGTTTTTAGCGGTTTATGTGCCTTAAGCGGCTTTTTACAACGGACGCTTGCTTATTTTAGAGAAATGCCTTGGGAATTCACGCGGCGTGGGTGAGATCTTGGAGATCTCGGTGATCACACGCATTTCCTTGTCGCCGTTCGGTGAACAAAGCTCTTTGCAGTGAATATCGAGGGTAGCTCCGCCGCACTTTTTGATGGCGTTTTGGGCATCTGCTGCTTCGGACTCGCCTTTCTGCCCCTTCATAGCTATAAACTTACCGCCAACCTTGACAAAGGGCAAGCATAGCTCAGAGAGTACCGGTAATGCGGCAACTGCACGTGCTGTTGTGAAATCAAAGCTTTCACGGTAGTTTTTGTCGTTTCCAAGCTCTTCTGCGCGGGCGCATATCGCGGTTATGTTGGAAAGCCTCAGCGTATTTGCGGTGTTTTGCACGTAATCAATGCGTTTTTGCGTACTATCGAGTGCAATTATCCTAAGATCGGGGCGGAATATTGCTAAAGGTAAGGTTGGGAAGCCTGCGCCACAGCCAACGTCGATAACGGTCGCGCCGTCTGTCAAGAAAGGCGAGATCATCATGGAATCGGCGTAGTGCTTCAAAATCACAGCCTCGGGATCGGTGATTGCCGTTAAATTCATCTTTTTGTTGACCTCGGTCATTATTTCGGTCAGCTCGTAGAGCTTACGTGCTTGCTCCTCGGTGGGAATGGGGAGGCTCTCGTTCGCTGCAAAGGTGACCTTGCAACAGTTATAAAAATCTATAAACTCCATTTAATTACTCCAAAATAGGATTATTTGATGAATGTTTCACGTGAAACATTGTGTAAAAACTCATTTTAAACCGAGATAAACCAGCAAAACCGATATATCTGCGGGGTTAACGCCGCTTATTCTCGATGCTTGTCCGACGGTTAGAGGCTTGGTTGCGGCGAGCTTTTGGGCGGCTTCGATGCGCAAGCCTTTGATGTTCAGGTAGTCAAGATCCTCGGGAAGATGGCGGTTTTCGAGTCTTTCGTGGCGGCGAACCTCACTGATCTGACGCTTTATATATCCCTCGTATTTTACCGTAACCTCGACCGTTTGCACGACTCTACGCGGTAAAATCGGGCGATTTTCATCGATTTCTGCGAGAATTTCGTAGTTAAGCTGAGGCCTTCTGAGCAGCTCGGCAAGCGAAAAGCCCGTTGAGATCTCGGCAAGCTCAAGCCGTGAAAGTAGCGGATTTGCCTTGCTTGGCGGTACAAAAGTCGCGTTCAAACGCTCAATTTCTGCGGCAACAAGCTCTTGTTTCGCTAAAAAGTCGGTATATTGCTTCTCTGATACAAGCCCTGCCTCATATCCCTTGGGGGTGAGGCGCGCATCGGCGTTGTCCTGACGCAAGAGCAAACGGTACTCGGAGCGCGAGGTCATCATTCTGTAAGGCTCGTTGGTTCCCTTGGTAACCAGATCGTCAATCAGCGTTCCGATGTAGCTTTCGGCTCTTGAAAGTATCAGTGGCTCTTTGTTTCTGAGGGAGAGTGAGGCATTGAGCCCCGCGATAAGTCCTTGCGCGGCGGCTTCCTCGTAGCCAGACGTTCCGTTGAACTGTCCTGCGCCGTAAAGCCCTTTTATCCGCTTGAATTCAAGCGTGGGAAGCAACTGTGTGGGATCTATGCAATCGTACTCGATCGCATACGCGTATCGCATAATTTCGGCGTTTTCAAAGCCTTTGAGCGTGGAAAGCATGGTTTTTTGCACGTCCACGGGGAGAGACGTTGAAAATCCCTGTATATACATCTCCTCGGTGTCCTCGCCGACCGGCTCTACAAAGAGCTGATGGCGTTCCTTATCGGGAAAACGCGTGAGCTTGTCCTCAATTGACGGACAGTAACGCGGGCCTGTACCGTGAATTTGCCCCGAATACATAGCGGAACGGTGGATATTGTCGCGTATTACCTTGTGCGTGTCTGCATTGGTGTAAACAACGTGGCAAGGTAGCTGATCAAGCTCGTCAAAGTAATTTTCGGGGGTTTGCGCGGAATAAGGGGTAATATTTTCTTCTCCGTGCTGTATCTCTAAGGAGTCAAGATCAATAGAGCTTCTCTTGACTCGCGAGGGTGTTCCCGTCTTAAATCTGAGCAGCTTTACGCCAAGTTTTTCAAGAGAGGCAGAAAGCCCACTCGCCGCCAAAAAACCGTCGGGGCCGCTTGAATAGTTAACGTCGCCCACGAAAATGCGGCTGTCGAGGTAAGTTCCCGAGCAAATAACGGCGCACTTGCAGCTCCAGATCTCACCAAGACTTGTAGTTACCGAGCAAACTCGTCCATTCTCCACACCTATATCCACGATCTCAGCCTGAACAAGTCTGAGATTAGGGGTATTTTCGAGGGTCTGCTTGACGATAGCCTGATATTTCTTTCGGTCAGCCTGGATTCTCTTTGAGTGAACGGCGGCGCCCTTTCCGAGATTGAGGGTGCGTGATTGCAGTGTTACCTTGTCGGCAGCTCTGCCCATTTCGCCTCCCAAAGCGTCTATCTCATACACAAGATGGCCCTTTCCGGTGCCACCGATCGAGGGGTTGCAGGGCATATTTGCGATAGACTCAAAGGACATGGTGAAAAGAACGGTGTCCATTCCCGTTCTTGCCGCCGCCAGAGCCGCCTCAACACCTGCGTGTCCCGCGCCTATAATGGAAATATCTGTAAAATTATTCATCAAACAAGCTCTCCTGAATAATGGAATGTTGCAATTACTTATCGAATATTGAGAATTTATAATATAAATATTATAAAATCTCTCTGCGTGGATAGTATAACACAAAAAAATATATATGTCAAGGGCTGAGGTATACTAAGGTAATGCGGCGTATTTCAAGAGAAAATAAATCGATACAAGCTATTGCATAATGTGATCTGATATGCTATAATTGTGGCGTGGGATATAAACGTCTGCATAGAAAATAAGTGACAAAATAAATATATATGCAAAAAAGGAGTATTTTTATGCAAAAAAGTATCAATAAAATCATTAAAACGCTTGATTGGAATCGCGTTGAGGCGAAGCTCGACAAGAAGCTCACTCTTCCCATAACGGTTGAGGGATACAAGCAATGCAACCTTCAGGGCGGCGGAACTGACGGAAAATACGGCTATTATATAATAAATGAATGCGGCGCAACGGGTAAGGAGCGCAGCAAGATGTACAAGGTGGATCTTGGTACGTACGAGATCGTCAAAACCGCGCAGGATTTCTTGTGGTGCCACGCTAATGACGTTACCTTTGACACCGAGAGAGGATTGCTTGTGGTATCGCATTGTAATGAGGATATATCGTTCGTAGACCCTGAAACTCTTGAAGAAATCGAGAAAAGAACACTGCCGACGGGCGGTCAGTATGCTATCGCGTACGAGCCGAAGTTCAATAAATACGCCATTGGCAAGAGCCGTTGCTATGATATCGGCATTTGCGACGAGAATTTTGAGCTTTGCATAAGCTATCCCGGCGAGGACGGCCACGTAAAGCAAGGAATGGAGTGCGACGAGGACTATATATACTTCCTTCAAACCGGCGTGAGATATAATTGGGTGTGGATATACGACTGGGACGGCAATTATATCAACAAATTCCGCTTCGATATGGTAGGAGAGAGTGAGAATTTGTTCATCAGAGGGGATAAATTTATCGTTGCGATCAATAATCACGAGGAAAAATGCGCGGATATCTACGAGATGACGCTGTCGGAGCGTGCCTGAACGTACTTTGAGTCTACTGTACACGCACGCACACGCGTACGCACGTATATTATTTAAGGTAGCAAATCGACGCGGCAGGTTAAAAATGTAAAAATTTCACAAAAAATTCACATTTTGGTGAGAGCGTGGAAAAAAATCAAAAATATTCCTGCATAAAAAATCAAAAAAACTATTGACAAGGTCGAAAAATCGTGATATACTATATCAGAAAAAAGCTGTTTGGGATAGCTATCTCTATTTTTAGGGGTGTTCGGAGAGGCCAAGCCGAGTGCGCCTGAGGGTCGGGAAGTGCCCAAAAGTTAGCGGAATTACGCCAAATAGGGCGCTCTATGCGTATGCGTAGAGACCGTTCTGAGAGCGTGATTTTGCAATTTCATAAGTAATTATAATTTTTTTCAAAGGAGAAGAACAATGAAAAAGACAATGAAGAAGATTCTCGCATTGGTTCTCACTATGCTCATGCTCCTCTCTGTTGCAGCTCCTGTTTTTGCAAACACCGCTGCTACTGTTGAGTGTCCTGAGGTACATAGCAAGAAGAATCTTGATGAGAAGGGTATCACCTATAAGTTTATCTCTGAGCATAAGCCTGAGAGATGTAGCGATCAGAGCTACAACGTATATCAGTGTAACGCTTGTGGCGTTTACTTCGCTGATGATATCGTTCTTTCCGGCAAGCTTTGCGACTTCGAGATCACAAAGCCCGCTACTTGCACCGAGAAGGGCACACAGAAGTGTAAGGTTTGTGGTTACGAGGAAGAGATCGCTATGGTTCCCCATAACTACGTTCCCGATAAGACTTGTGGTTACGACGGCGAGGACGTTACCTGGACTTGTACCGTTTGTGGCGACAAGAAGGTTGCTCCTTTTGACGGCAACCACACTTGGAACATCACTGTAACTCTTGAGCCCACATGCAACACAAAGGGCAACGCTCACTACGTTTGCACAGTTTGTGGCTTCGAGAAGAACGTTCCGATCATCGCTGACGCTACTCACATCGGTCATACTTGGGTATACGGTGAGGGTCAGGTAGGCGGATGCTTCAAGGACGGCACCACTAAGGATCACATCACTGCTGGTTACTACTGTAAGGATTGTGGCGTAGCTGCTGAGGCTGGCCAGACAATCGTTGTAGAGGGTAAGGAAGTTGTTAACGAGACAAAGTACACCGTTACTAAGGTTGAGCACGATATCGACTACAATAACGCTACAACCTCTACAGCTCCTGACTGCACAAACTACGGCTTTAAGTTCTACGCTTGTAAGATCTGTTCTTACGTAGACGTTGACGCTATCGAAGTTCTCCCCGCTCTCGGTCACACCTACGAGCGCCCTGATTTCGATCTCAGTACTCTTACTCCCGATCCCACAAAGTGTAAGGCTGATGCAACTACCGGTGTTATTACTCCCGGTAAGGACACTTATGCTGTAACTTGTGGCGACTGCGGCCAGACCGGTACTATCGTTGTAAATCACACTATCGTTATCGGTAAGGTTGTGCCTGCTACATGCCAGGATAAGGGTTACACATGCGATTACTGTGAGACCTGCGATCTCGAGTTTAACAAGAGAAACGAGACAGAAGTTGACGCTACCAAGCACGCTTGGGTTAAGGATGAGTCTGAGGATGATGACATCAAGAAGTGGTATGGCGTAGAGCTTGCTCCTACTTGTGTAACTCCCGGTAGAGCATATACCACATGTAAGATTTGTGGTGCAAAAGATACAAATGTTACTCTTCCCGCAACAGGTCATAACTACTATGACACTAACGGCGAGCTTACCGGCGGCGTTCTTGATTGCCTTAACGGTGTAATGGTTTACACATGTACCCAGTGCCCTGCTGAAACAGAGGGTCACGAGGTTAAGGTAGCTATCCCGGGCTTCGACTTTAACGATATTAAGTTCCACAAGGACTATGATGCTGCAAGCGGCACATGGACCGGCGTTTGGGATTACCTCGCTGAGGCTGATTGTACTACTGCAGGCGTAGCTCTCTACATATGTAGCTGCCACCCCGCTAAGACTATAACTGTTGTTTCTGCTCCTAAGCACACTATAGATCAGACCACCTTCATCCCTGCTGCTGACGCAACATGCACAACCGACGGCCACGTTGGCTTTGAGGAGTGCACACTTTGTGATTACGAGAAGGGTACAGCTGGTGCTGAGGGCGTTATCAAGGCATTTGGCCACGATATGCTCACAAAGATCGAGGCTCTTGATCCTACATGTACTGAAGAAGGACATCAGGGTTGGGCTGTATGTCAGAACGGTTGCGGTCACGAGACCGGCGCTGAGAACGCAGTAATTCCTGCTCTCGGTCACGATATCAATCTCATTGATGATGTTAACCCCAATGGCAACAACGGCACAAACTACGGCTTTACTTGCGAAAAGTATGCATATAACCACTACGGTTGTACAAGATGCAACGAAAAGACCACAGAGTACTGGGAGAAGTACGTTGCAGCAACCGGACACAATATGGAAGTAACCACCGAGCCCACCTGCACCACAGACGGTGAGAAGACTTGTACCAACGCTTGGTGCGAGGGTTGCGCTCCTGAAGTAGTTCCTATGCTTAAGCATATCGATGCTGAGGGTAATGTAATCGAGTGCGTATCTGAGGACTTCTACTGCTACAGATGTCAGGCTGACGCTGAGGGCAAGATTCCCGAAGGCACTGATAAGCTCTCTTGGAAGGAATCTCACTACGACGTTGCTGTTACTATCGTAAACGGTATCTGCACAGAGTACCACTACGAGCTTAACGTATGTAAGAAGTGCGAGAAGGAGTGGATGGATACTAACATCATTCTTCCTGATCACGACACAGTTAACGCATACTGGGTAGAGACAACTCCCGCTACATTCGACGCTCCCGGCGTTGAGTCCAAGATCTGCGGCCGTCCCGGCTGTAACTATGTACTCGAGACTCGTGAGTTCACAAGAAACGACATCGAGCTCTCCTTCACATTTGAAAACGCTCTTAACGCACAGGCTAACGTAGTTAACTCCGGTTACCTTGCAGTTAAGGTTGCACTCTCTGCTTACAAGCAGAATATCCACAGTGTTGACTTCAGCTTCACCGTAGATTCCGATCTCGTTGAGCTCGTTGACATTATCGTTCCTGAGAACTCCGTATTCTACAATATGGTATTTGCTTCTCACGACGTAGCTGATGCTGACCGCATCAACGTTTACGCAACCGTTCAGAACGCTGTTAACGCTACAACTCCTCGCGACGTTGAGTTCACAGGTTCCAACAACGAGTTTATCACTCTCGTATTCAAGGTAGCTGACGACGCTAACACCGAGAATACTGAGCCCTTCAACGGCAAGGCTATCGCTTCCTTCGACGGAATCACAGCTGCAGCTAACAAGGTTGATAGAACTGCTATCACAACTACTCTTGTAGACGTAGATCATGACGAAACCATCCACATCCTTGGTGACGTTAACAACGACGGTCTCAGAAACAACGGTAAGGTTGCAACTGCTATCGACGTTAACGCTATCAGAACTCTCGTTGCTGAGAACGGCTACGTAGCAGAGGCTGATATCGACAAGGACGGCGAGATCACAGTATTTGATTTCGAGCTCCTCGCACAGTACCTCGTTGGTGAGTTCGGTTACGCAGATCTTTGCGCTAATTCCTAATTTGCACCCAAAGTTAAATACTAAGAGGTGAACGCAATGCAGGCAAAGAGAATACTTTCATTGCTGGTGGTTGTTGTTCTGACAATACTTTGCGGTGTAATGAGCATTTCTGCTCAAGACAACGCTGTAAACTTTGAATATGCAGTAGAGGTTAACTCCTCTACTGCAATAGTAGAAGAGCCCGGCTTGCAGGTTAAGCCCGGCGAAACGATTGATGTCAGCGTGACAGTCACAGCTAACCCCGGAATCAAGTTCATGAAGTTTGCGGTAGTTTACGACGCGGCTGCTCTTACGCCCGTAGTAGACGCTGAGAACAAGATTGCATACACCTCCGGCGGTATGTTTGGTGATGTTGCGGAGAACGTTTTCGTTGATCCCGCTGCATCCAACAAGATTTATTACGTTGTTGACGCTACTGCTGCTGATGAAGACATTACCGCAACCGGTACTGTTATCACATTGCAGTTCAAGGTAGCTGACGATTTCCACGGTACAACAGGCATTACTCTTGACAATTATAAGAAGAACGTTGGTGGCGGTACTATTGCCGGTAACAAGTTCGACTCTATAACTGCAAAGGATGCTTCTATCGAGGGATACAACGAGGCAAGTGTTACAGCACACAACTACGGTGATCCCGTAAATGCTGCTGCTACTTGTACAACACCTGCAACCACAACCTATACGTGTTCTCATGCGGATTGTCCCGAGAAGACTCTTGTCATCGAGACTGCTCCCGCTCTCGGACACACCGAGGTTATTGATCCCGCTGTTGAGCCTACATACGATGCTCCCGGTAAGACCGAGGGTAAGCACTGCTCCGTTTGTGGTGAAGTGTTTGTAGCTCAGGAGATCATTCCTAAGCTGGTTAAGGTTGTAGAGAAGTCTAATGCTTGGATCTGGATTCTGGTAATTATCCTTGTGATACTTGCTATTGCAGGATTCTGCGTTTACTGGTTCGTTATCAAGAAGCACCCCCTTCCTTTCGGCAAGAAGGATTCTTCCGCAAAGGCAGAGAAGGCTCCCAAGAAGGACGCACCCAAGAACGAAAAGAAGCCCGCTGAAAAGAAGCCCACTGAAGAGAAGAAGGCTCCTAAGGCAAAGAAATAATTAAACATTTAAGGCTGTTGCTTTGGCAACAGCCTTTTTGTTGTAAATTTTTTTACGCAAATCTTGACGGCGGGGTATTTTTTTGGTATTATATAACTATAATATTGTAAAAAAATTTAGGGGTGAAGATATGAACGTAATGGATAATTTTGTGGAAATATCGGCGTACGACGTGGAGAAGGCAATTAAGCTTATCGGCAAGGATTGGATGCTGATAACCGCGCGTGACGGTGAGAAGGTAAACGCTATGACGGCAAGCTGGGGCGCTCTGGGTGAGCTTTGGCACAAGCCCGTGGCGATTGGATTTGTAAGACCTCAGCGCCACACCTTTGGACTTATCGAGAACGAGGAGCGAGTAACGCTTGCGTTTCTTGACGAGGAGTATCGCGATGCGCTCAAGCTCTGCGGCACCAAGAGCGGCAGGGATATGGATAAGCTGGCGGCGTCGGGGCTGACGTCCTTTGACTGTGAGGGCGTTCCCGCTATCAGCGAGTCAAAGCTCATACTCGTAGTGCGCAAGCTCTACGCGGATTATCTTAAGGAAGAGTGCTTTGTGGATCAAAATGTGCTTGTAAATTATCCTAACAAGGATTACCACAGAGTGTACGTGTGGGAGATCCAAAAGGCGTTTGTGAGAAAGTGATTGAGGACGGAGAAATGAAGCTTTTTATTGCATCGGATATTCACGGAGATTTTGACGCGGCGTCGCGGCTTGTGGCGGCTTATCGCGAGAGTGGGGCAGAGAAGCTCGTGCTGCTCGGGGATATTTTGTATCATGGGCCGAGGAACGATCTGCCTGCGGGCTACGCGCCCAAGAGGGTCATTGAGCTGCTTAACGGCATCAAGGACGAGATCTTGTGCGTGCGCGGTAATTGCGAGGCAGAGGTCGATCAGATGGTGCTGGAATTTCCCGTGATGGCTGATTTTGCGTGGATAGAGGCGGACGGCGTTCGCATTTTTGCAACGCACGGTCATAAATTCAATTTGCAGAATTTGCCGCCCCTTAAATCGGGCGACGTGCTTTTGCACGGACATACGCACGTTCCGGCGATGGTGGAGTTCGGGAATGGAAATCTTTACGTCAATCCCGGCTCGGTGTCCATTCCGAAGGAGAACAGCGCAAAGAGCTATATAGTTTTTGAAAACGGCAAATTTGAGTTTGCAGAGCTGTAAAATTGAGGGGGAATTGCCCCCTCTTTTTGCTGTGTATTTAAGGATTTTTGCAGAGTTTTGCAACAATTTTGCATAATAATAAAATCTTTGAGAAAAATATCAAAAAAGGCTTGACAACGGGCTAAATTTATGGTATAATACGTTCTGCTAATGGGGCATCGCCAAGCGGTAAGGCATCAGACTCTGACTCTGACATTTCCGGGGTTCGAATCCCTGCACCCCAGCCAAAAAGAAAAGAGAGGACTCGTTCCTCTCTTTTCTTTTATTGGACTTTTGAGATGCCTCCCCGAATGTTTTTTTATACACTCTCTTTTTGCTCAAC
>JBGVPV010000081.1:0-4905 GCA_045127215.1 Eubacteriales bacterium
CGTAAGGGGCGTCGAGGGTCTACTGCGGTTCGGTAACGCTCGGGATCAAACACTATCCTCGCGCCGCTTCGCTACGTCGTCCCTTACAATGTATAACATCATTCATCCGTAGGGGCGACCATTGGTCGCCCGTTTTTATGCAAATGTTACTTTCAAAAAAGGACTACTCATCCACCGCAAGCGGTCCCCCTTCCCTGACAAGGGAAGGCTTAATGTGTTCCGTCTTGTCGTTCTATGCATTTTTATTTGTTTGCACACGATTGTTAATAAATCATCTGAAGCACAATCGATACTAACAAGCCTTCCCTTGTCATGGGAGCACTCCGCTTCGCTACGTATCAAGTTTGCCGTAGGCAAACATTGAGGGGACCGCTTGCGGTGGATGAGTAGTCCTTTGTCATAAGGTAACATTTGCATAAAAACGGGCGACCAATGGTCGCCCCTACGGATAAATGATGTTATACGCTGTAGGGGAGGCGTTTTGCCTCCCGCACGGGCATAAAGTAACATTTGCACCACAAAAATAAAAAACCGCTTTCTCAGCTCCACAGCTGAGAAAGCGGTAAAAATAATTAATATTCAGCGTTTCCTACCGTTCTGGGATAAGGAAGCACGTCACGGATGTTGGAAATACCCGTGAGGTACATAATGATTCTCTCGAAGCCGAGACCGTAGCCTGCGTGCTTTGTACCGCCGAAGCGACGGAGGTTTACGTACCACCAATAGTCTTCCTCATTGAGTCCGCACTCTGCCATACGCGCGGTAAGCACCTCAAGACGCTCCTCACGCTGAGAGCCGCCGATAATCTCGCCGACGCCGGGAACGAGAAGGTCCATAGCCGCAACCGTCTTACCGTCGTCGTTCAGGCGCATATAGAACGCCTTGATCTCCTTGGGGTAATCAATAACGAATACGGGGCACTTGAACACCTGCTCGGTAAGATATCTCTCGTGCTCGGTCTGGAGGTCAATTCCCCATTCAACGGGATACTTGAAGTCCGCGCCGCTCTTTTTGAGAATCTCAACAGCCTCGGTGTAAGTAACCTTCTTATACTCGCTGTTTGCAAGTGTTTCAAGACGCTCGCGCAATCCCTTCTCAACAAAGCTGTTGAAGAAGTCTATTTCTTGCGCACAATTCTTAAGGACGTGACGAATGATATACTGGATCATATCCCACGCGAGCTGCATGTTATCGTTAAGGTCTGCAAATGCGATCTCAGGCTCTATCATCCAGAACTCTGCCGCATGTCTTGCGGTATTGGAGTTTTCTGCACGGAAGGTAGGTCCAAAGGTATATATCTTGCCGTATGCGAGCGCATAAGTCTCACCCTCAAGCTGACCCGAAACCGTAAGGTTTGCGGACTTTCCAAAGAAGTCCTGAGAGTAATCTATCTCACCGCTTTCAGTGCGAGGAGGGTTATCCATGTCAAGCGTGGTAACTCTGAACATCTCACCCGCGCCCTCACAGTCAGACGCCGTGATAATGGGAGTATGAACGTAAACAAAGCCTCTCTCGTGGAAGAAGTTGTGGATAGCGAAAGCCGCCTCACTTCTTACTCTGAACGCCGCAGAGAAAAGGTTGGTTCTGGGACGCAGATATGCCTGCTCACGCAAAAATTCAACGGTGTGACGCTTAGGCTGAAGCGGATACTCGGGAGTAGAAGTTCCCTCAACCGCGATCTCGGTCGCCTTTATCTCAAAGGGCTGCTTCATAGCGGGAGTCAGCTCAACCACACCCGTGATAACGAGTGCCGCGCCAACGTTCTGACGAGCTATTTCATCATAGTTATTTATTTTTTCACGCTCAAAAACTACCTGAACGTTTTTATGACAGCTACCGTCGTTAAGGTCTATAAATCCAAACGCCTTACTGTCTCTGAGGTTTCTAACCCAACCGCCGAGCGTTACGGTCTTGCCGCCAAAGCTCTCGGGGCACTCGTATATCGAGCGCACAAAATCTCTTTTCATAATTTCTCCGATCCGCGATTTTTTAAAAATCGCACGAATATTATATACAATAATTTATTATATCACCGCAATTCGCTTTTGTCAATCGAATTTTCAAAAAATAAGGGGTATTCACTGCGGAATACCCCTTATTTTTATTATCTGACGGACTTTAATCCAAAAGCGCAAGTATCTTTGCCTTAGGAAGCGCGCCGACTGACTGGTTTGCGATCTCGCCGTTCTTGAGAACCACGAGCGTGGGGATACTCATAACGCCGAACTGAGACGCAAGCTCGGGATTTTCATCAACGTTGATCTTGCCAACGACGATGTCGTCTCTCTCGTCCGCGATCTGCTCAACGATAGGGCCGACCATTCTGCAAGGGCCGCACCAATCTGCGTAAAAGTCAAGAAGCACGGGCTTTTCCTGATTTTTAATACTATCAAAATTCTGAAGATCTACTTTTTGTAATGCCATAATTTTTTCTCCTTTATATTTTCATTTTTTTATTTTACTTGTCAAAATCGGGATCAAAGGTATAAAAATACTTTCTTCCCTCTTGTCTGCACACAAGGATCCCGAGAGAAGTCAGCACGTTAAGCGCGGAATACATCTTCCTGCCCTTCATCCCCGTACTCTTTGAGTACGCCGCCGAGTCAAATTCCCCGTGGCGTAAATCTTCGGGGAGAAAACGCAAATAATCCCCGACGCCTCTGAGAACTGTCTCCTCTTTCATGTCGACAGGTCGCAGGTCTCTGTCATACCTTCCCTCTCGTCTGTATCGCATTCGCTCGGAGTATCTGTACTCCTCTGCGGACACCATCACCACGTGGATCATCAGGCGCGTATTTCCGAGAAATTCACGCAGATAATAAAGATGGTCAAGCGCATCTGAAAGCTGTGCCTTTTGCGGCGAGACGCGGGTGTATTTTATCTCTCCCGTTTCCCTCTCGGCGCGAATTATACGCCGCTCGCAAATAAGCGGCATCACCACAGACACAGTATGATCGGTATTTTCCAGATAATATCTTATCTTTGGCGCAAGCTTTGCGTACGCCGTCGTCTGTATTTCGGTGATATGTCCGTCACAAAGCACGTCGGCAACGTAGTTGCCTACCTTTACTTCATAACAGTCGGCGTCAGGTGTCACAAAACGCTTGAAAACTCTGTGAAAGCGCTTCTCGCTGTAAGTTCCGATCCCGTCTCCGTCATTCTCGGATATAACGAGGTCCTCAAGGCAGAGCCTATGAAATTCCTCACATACTATATCTTTTTCCCGCTTTTTGTTGTTTACAGCCACAGCCTCTGTCTCTCCGATCACTCAGCACCGTTTTTTATGGAAAAACGAGAATATTATACCAATATCCTATCTAAAATAATTATAACAATTTCGCCGTTCATTGTCAATATAAAAGCGGATAACTTTTTTAAAATTCAATTATTCACAAGCAAATTTTAATTATTGCCGCAGTATCGAATTTTTGGCTTTTTGCGTCAATATTACATCGTATTTAAAAACTGCTTCTACACATTCTATTATTGCGATAAATAATCGCAAATATTTATGAAAGGACAAAGCCAATGGCAAAAAAATTTTTAAAGAGCGCATTTTTGACGCTCATTGCCTTAACCATGATATTTTCGCTGTACGTCTCGGCATCCGCGCATCAGAATGCCGCAGTTCCCTGTTACAGCGGTGTGACGGGGCTGAAATTTTACTCGTCAAACGGAGTCGGGCGCGGTAATATCCCGGCGGCGAACCTCAAGGATCTCAAGGTCTACGTCGGCGGTATGCCGTTTGGAGTCAAGTTTTTGACGGACGGCGTTATAGTGGCGGGAACATTTGACGTGAAAACCGCAAGCGGCGTCAAAAACCCCGCGACAGACGCGGGACTTAAGGCGAACGACGTTATTCTTGAAGTGAACGGCGTTAAGATCACCGACTCCGCGCTGCTCTCAGAGCTGTGCGATAAAAGCGGTGGCGCGGCGTTGAAGGTGGTGTATCAGCGAGGCGGCAGGCGGCAGGAGTGTACTCTCACCCCCGCAAAGAGCGCCGAGGACGGCAAATATAAGTCGGGAATTTATGCACGAGACAGCGGTGCGGGCATCGGAACCGTGACGTATATTCTGCCCGAGACGCTTGAGTTTGGCGGTCTTGGACACGGTATATGTGACGGTGAGAGCGGCAAACTCATACCCATGCAGCGCGGGTCGGTGGTGGGCGTCACCATCAACGGCGTAGTCAAAGGGCTTGTGGGAGATCCCGGCGAGGTGCGCGGATATTTCAGCTCGGGAAAAACGGGCACTCTGCTGACTAACACTGAGTGCGGAGTTTTCGGAGCTTTTGCAAAGCTCCCCGAGTGCGCGGGCACGCTTATGAGCGTGGGAGCCCGTAATGAAATAAAGACGGGAGAAGCGTATATCCTCTCCACACTTGAAGGTACGACGCCGCAAAAATACCGCGTTGAGATCTCCGACATCCACCTCGGCGCGACGGGTAACAAATGCTTTACCGTCAAAGTGACCGACCCTGCCCTGCTCGAAAAGAGCGGCGGTATCGTTCAGGGAATGTCGGGTTCGCCCATCATTCAAAACGGCAAGCTTGTCGGGGCAATCACACACGTTCTTATCAATGACCCGGCAACAGGGTACGGTATATTTATTGAAAACATGCTGAGCGCGGCAAATACGCCGATGAAAAAAGCGGCGTAAACCCACCCGAGATTCCGCCGTCGCCGCAAACCTTTGGATTGCTCTGCTCGGCGCTTTTTCCACCGTGTCATCCTCGAGCAAGTCGCCCCACGGGATTCTTCGCTTCGCTCAAGAATGACAGCCGCGGGGCGACGACGCGAAGGATCTCGGTGGAAAAAGTTCGACTCCGCTTGCGCTCCGCTCAGAATGACACGGGCGGTACAAATGCCGATGAAAAAGGCGGCGTAGTATTTTCGTAGGGGGGGG
>JBGVPV010000082.1:0-43111 GCA_045127215.1 Eubacteriales bacterium
TCATATTGTCCGTCACGAAACATTGCACTTGGTCCATACAAGTCTTTTATTATTCGCTCCGCTTGTTCGTATATCAAAGGTTTAGTTACTTCAATACTCATTTAACTCTTCCTTGCTTCGCTATTTTCATTATGTTTTTTATCATTTCCTCATCCGCTGGGCAGAAATCGTAGTTCGGTATTTCGCTCGGCGTGATCCATTGAATATCGTTATGCTCTAATTTCTGTGGTTCACCCTCGGCTATCATTGCATTGAACAAAGTCAAATGCACCGTCAAATTGGGATATTCGTGGATGACATCCATAAATACATTGCCCACAGATAGAGTCACGGCAAGCTCTTCTCTGCATTCACGGATAAGCGCTTGTTCTTTTGTTTCTCCATACTCAACTTTACCGCCGACGAACTCCCAAAGGAGACCTCTCGCCTTATGTGCCGGTCGTTGGCATATCATGAATTTATCACCATTCCAAATAAGGGCGGCTACTACTTCCGTCATTGCCAACACCTCCAATAAATCAAGATAAATAATTATACCACAAAAACGGCTTTTATTCAATATGATTCTGTAAACAAAAAAGGACTCGAAAGTCCTTAAAGATTAGTGTAGGAATATGCACCGCTTTTGGGCGTATCAAAATAGTGATTTGTTTCCATAAAAAGCCTTGAAAACATTGAGTTTTCAAGGCTTTATTTTTTGCTTGTTACGCAGCTTTTTGAAGGGGTGTTACGCAATTTGCTGCGCAGATTGTGAGTGCCTTGCTTAAATCATGTTTTTTATTGACAATCACCTACGGAGATGATATAATATCATCATAAGTTTGTACTACAAGTATGTATACGGAGGATTTTCCCATGAAAACAAAAATTATTGCGTTTCTATTAGTTACTATACTATCTTTAGGTTTGCTTTGCTCTTGCAGTCAAACAGGTCCACAAGGACCTCAAGGCGAGGCAGGTCCCCAAGGACCTCAAGGTGAGCCCGGCACACCGGGCAAGGACGGTGCTTCCTTCTTAACCGGAAAAGGAGAGCCTTCGCCCAATCTTGGAAATATCGGTGACTCATATCTCGATTTTTCTTCAGACGAATGGGGCTTATATGTTAAAGGTGAGAATGGTTGGCAATTAATGGGTTACATTGAGGCTGATCCTGCACCGCTGACTTTAAGTGATCTTAGCGGTTCCTATGTTTTAAGTCATGTGGTTTCCGGTTCAAGTACGTATAATATAGGTGATATATATGCCGGCATGACATTGTCAAGCGATATGATCCAAGTAGCGTTGAATGAGGGGGTTGGCAATTTAACTGTAAATTTTGCATCAGTTCAAGCAACAAATATAACTTGCACCATAGAATACGATAAGCTTATTATGATTTGCGAAAACGCAATAAACATAACCGGACAGCCTCTATCTGTATATGAGCTTACCATAGTTCAAGATGGAGAAATATATGTAGTATTAGAGGCGTATGGCGATCTTTATTATGTAAAAAAAATCAACTAACAACTTAATACAAGCAAAGAGAACCATCGAAAATCGATGGTTCTCTTTTTTAATAGACAGAACATATTTCTTGGAAACTATCTGCTAAGTTATATAAACGATAATAAAAGAATAAAAATTTCTCATTGGCATCATATCTTTAAAGATAATTCACCGCCAATATAACGACGCTTGTGACGATCATAACGATACCGACCACGCGATTTAAGGTTTTTGCATTAGCCTTATTGGCAATTTTTGCGGCGATCCTTGCCCAAAGCAACGTAAACACAACGCACAGCACAAGGCAAAGAACGTCGGGCATTCCCCCTATCATAAAATGGCTGACGCCTCCCGTGAGCGCCGTGAACGCCATGATAAACACGCTTGTTCCTACCGCAAGATGCATAGGATAGCCGAGGAAAGAGGTGAGGACGAGCAAAAGCATCATTCCGCCGCCCGCTCCCGCAAATCCGCAGATAAAACCGACGCACACGCCTCCGACGATCGCCTTGATCAATCTGCTTTTCGGCGAGCTTTCTTCCAGCTGCTCTCTGATTTTATTGACGGGCTTCAAAAGGAAGCGCAAGCCAATAACGATAAGCGCTATCTGCATCGTACCGCTCATAGCCTGTTCGGGCAAGAAGGTTGCCACAAAGCTGCCGATCATAGTTACGACAAGCACGCTAACGAGCAACGGCAGACTGTTTTTCACGTCCAGATTTCCGCTTTTCTTATAAGTATACGCGCTGATAAGACTTGCCAACACATCGCTGATAAGTCCTATGCCAACGGCATCATACGCGGGAATACCCAAAAAAGTTATAAGCATAGGGCCTATTACCGCGGCGGCACTCATGCCTGCAAATCCCGTTCCTATACCGGCTCCCGCGCCCGCAATAAAGCATACGAGTATTTTTATTAAAATATCTATCATAACATATCTCCTCCGATATGACTTTTCCTAATAAAATATTATACCATATTTATGTGAAATTTTCAAGCGATTCAGCCTTTATTTTCGCCTTTCTTTCTCATCTGACAAAATACATATTTTCGGGTCTGATATCCATACAAAAATACTCTATGAAATCATTGACACCGATCGCGATTTTTGATATAATTATAGGTACCCCACGGTGATCATTTATAAAACTTCAAAAACGGAGCGATCTATGAAATATTTAATTCGAGGCTTAGTCTCAACTATCATTATTATATCGGTTATGCTGGGGGCGGTATCCTGCTTTCCATTCGACGAATGGACTGACGGAGCTTCCGACAAGGTAACCGACGACCAATCAAAAAACGACAATCTCAGCGGCGACACTGAAAAGCCCGACGATACTACCGACGGTGAAAACGATAAAACCGACAGCGGTAACAGCGGTAACACCACAGGCGGCTTTGCCGTTGCCTCAGACATCCTCGGAAATAATCAGAACGCAGACTTTGAGGCGCTGTTCAATTATGCAAATCACATCTCCCTGAAGCTTGATATTCCCGACGAAGAGCTCGAAAAGATACAAGAGGATTATGAAAAATACTCTGCCTTCGGTTCAAAATCCCCCATATACCGCAAAGCCAATCTTTACGTAACGATACGCACCTCTGCGGGAGAGGTGATCGAACGAGTTGTGGGCGAGGTAGGTGTGAGAATGAAGGGCAACACATCCCGCACAAATTTCTACTCCGACGATAAAGGAATGTACAACCTCGTACACTTCAAGCTCAGCTTTGGCGAGACGTTTGACGAAGAAGAATATTACGGCGCCGACGCTAACGTCTGGGAAAGCGAGGACGCGCGTGACGCAAGAAAAGACCGTACGTTTGCAACGCTTGAAAAGATAGATATCCGTTGGAACCGTAACGACGATGCAACCTACATTCGCGAGATATACTGCTACGATATTTACAGAGAGCTCGGACTTCTCGCACCGCACACAAATCTTGCGTCGGTGGATATAGGAGACGACCACGCAGGACTTTTTGTAATAAACGAGCCGATAGACAAGATCTTCCTTGAAAAGAATCTTCCAGAGGAAGCGCAAGGCGGCGATCTTTACAAGCTGGGATGGACCCACGAGGGCGCAACCTTTACGTCGTTCACCTCGGTCGGAAAAGAAGACGAGGACAAGGGCAAGTTTTTCGTATACGATATAAAAACCAACAAAAAGACCACGGATCATTCTGCGTTACGCAATCTTATTGAAAAGCTCAACTCCTCTTCCCTTACAAAAAACGGCTACGCCGAGGTAGTGGACGTAGATTCCTTTTTGAAGTTTGCGGCGGCGTCGTATATGATAGGAAACCCCGACGACCTGCGCAGCAATTACAACAACTGCTATGTTTACTTTATGGCGGATACGGAACGGGCGGTGCTTATCCCCTACGACCTCGACCGCGGATTAGGTGTAAACGTCTGGAATCCCTACGGCCACGGTATGACCACCGAAAGTCCGTTTGGGAAATACAACGTGACGGGTGAACAGCGCAATCCCCTGTTTACAAAAAGCGTAGTTAACGGCGGATTCTACGTATCGGAATTCTGCGAGGTGCTGACGGACGTAAGCGCGCATAATATATTCAAGCCCGAGACCTTTGCCGCAAGATTTGAGCAGGCACGTGCGCTCTACGAGTCAGAGGCTGCTCCGTCAAAGTCATACAAAAATGCCGCAGGCTGCGATTTCAGATTTGATCTTTATGAAAGCGCGAACGCATGGGACAGCGCAAATATGTCCTTTAGAGACTACATAACTGCAAAGCAAGCCACGCTCAAAAAAGCACTCGAAAACATCAGCTCAGGCGGTACGGGCGAGGACGAAGGACGCGTATGGGAGCCGTATCTCCGCAGTGATTTCACGGGTTGGCAGAACAGCGACGCTTACAAAATGAGTAAGTGCGACGAGGGATATACCATTACCCTGAGTCAGAATGACAATTTCAGATTTAAGATATACGACAACAGATCGGGAAGTTGGTATGGCTCCGAGGTCGTAGCCGAGGGCTGTGAGGTTGAATTCGGTACGGACGGACACACGAACATCCTGCTTTCTGCGGGAACGTACAAAATTATTTTCGTAACCGAAAACCAAACTATAATTATCATTCCCGTTAAATAATAAATATAGATATAGACAAAAAAGTCTGATGAAAATTCATCAGACTTTTTTGCACTTAAAAATGCCGCAATCAATGGATTTTATTATTAAAAAACAATATATTTTTTCAATACTTTACCCGTATTTATTGACAAAACGCACTAAAAATGCTATAATATCTATAAGCGCAAAAAAAAATGGAGAAAATATGATTAACATTTTATTCGACTGTCCGAACATTGACGATTTCTATGATGATCTGAAGCCGTATTTCTCGAAGCAGACCCGTGTTGCGGTAGTGGCATTTTCGTTTTACGACGACTACGTCAAGGACGCTGAAAGTTGGGAATCAGTTTACGGAGAGGGTATCGGAAATTGCTATTTTGAAACCGTTGACAGCCTCGCGCGCTTCGGTGTAAAGCCTCAGAACGTAAGCTTTATAAACTATTTTACCGACACGCATGAATCTGCCAAGAAGAAGATACTTGACGCCGACACCGTTTATTTTACGGGCGGTCTGCCTGACAGAATGATGGACAGAATAAGGGATTTTGATCTGACGGATACCCTCGCATCGTTTGGGGGTACGGTTATCGGATACAGCGCGGGTGCTGTGATCCAGCTCAGCGAATATCATCTATCCCCCGACGGTGACTACCCCGATTTCAAATACTGCAACGGACTTCCCTATCTCGACGGCTTTTACCTCGAGGTTCATTACCGAGGCTTAGACTCACAAAACAACTCGATCGACCGAGTATTACGCGAAAGAAACGCGCCTGTGTACGTACTGCACGATCACGGTGGCGGAATCCTTGTAGAAAACGGAAAAATACGCACGATAGGACACGTTGACGTTCATCTTCCGAGCGATAACGCCCGATCCATTTCAATTTAAGGAGAACTGACATGAAAACATCACTCAAAAATTTTGGTTTTACCCGCAAAAGCGGCATACTTATGCCTGTAAGCTCACTCCCCTGTGTTTACGGAATAGGAAGCTTTGGCAAAAGTGCTTATAAATTCATTGACTTTTTAAAGGAAGCCTCTGTCAAGTGCTGGCAGGTGTTACCCCTTAATCCCACGTCATACGGCGATAGCCCGTATCAATCCCCCGCCGCAGTTGCAGGAAATCCCTACTTTATAGACCTTGAAATCCTCGCTAAAAAGAAGCTTCTTACAAAAGACGAGCTTGCGGCAAACAAGCACGATACCGAGCGCGTAGATTACGGCTGGCTGTTCTGCAACAGATACCCCACGTTGCGTATCGCTTACGGACGCTTCCTCGAGCGCGGTATGAATACCTCCGCAGAGTATAAGGCTTACCTTAAGAAAAACTCCTCTTGGCTGCTCGATTACTCTCTCTTTATGGCACTCAAGGTGCATTACAACTACTCCTCATGGACCTCCTGGGCGGAAGAACACCGCGACGTAGAGCGTGCGAGAGAGCTGCGCGGTCAGTTTGCCGACGAGTGCGGATTTTGGGAGTGGATACAGTTCGAGTTCGACGCCGAGTGGCAGGAGCTTCTTGCTTACGCCCACAAGAACGGTATCGTAGTTATCGGAGATATGCCCATTTACGTCGCGCACGACAGTATGGACGTATGGCGCGCGCCGAGTCAGTTCTTGCTTGACGAGGACTACAATCCCACCGTCGTTGCAGGCTGTCCCCCCGACGGATTTTCTCCCGACGGTCAGCTTTGGGGAAATCCCATATACAATTGGGCGCTTATGAAATCGCAAAAATTCGAGTGGTGGTGTGAAAGAGTTAAGGCAAGCTTCCACCTGTACGATATTCTCCGCATAGACCATTTCCGTGGCTTTGCAGGATACTACAACGTTCCCTACGGCCATCCCACCGCAAAATACGGCAAGTGGAACAATGCACCCGGAATTGAGCTTTTCAGAACTATCAAGGAAAAATTCCCCAAGGCAAAAATAATTGCCGAGGACCTTGGATTTATTACCGATGACGTTCGTATGCTGCTTGCGGATACCGATTTCCCCGGTATGAAGATGCTTCAGTTCGCCTTCTTTGACGACGACAGCGAATATCTCCCCCGCACGTACACCACCGACAATTGCGTAGCTTATCCCGGCTCTCACGACGCAGACTGTGTCAGAACCTGGTGCAAAAACCTCTCAGGAGACACTCTCAAGCGCTTTAATCGCGAATGTCCGCACAGACGCGGACAAAGCCGCGCCTCTGACCTCATTGAGTTCTCACTTGCGAGCCGCGCAAATCTTACGGTAGTACCGATACAGGACTATCTTGAGCTGACAAACGAGCAAGGCAGAATGAACGTGCCCGCAGTTGCCGACGGCAACTGGAGCTACCGACTCAGCCCCAGATACAAGACCGCAGCCCTCGTCCAAAAAATAAAGGATATGAATATCCGCACGGGACGTCAGGCATAAGACTGAATTTAACTGAATATAAACAATCGGCGCACCTGAATTATCAGGTGCGCCGAAATTCGTTTTATAAGACACTTATTAAACTATTATGATATCAATAGTCTTATCCTTGATAGTTACTGCTTCAACAGGAACGGTGACGTCAACAAGGTCACCTGCCTTACCTTCGTAAGCGGCAGTGATCTTCTGACCGTACACGTCGATAAGCGCGTATCTTTCGTGTCCGTAATCAAGGATCTCCGTAACGTTACCTACAAGTACGTTTTGTGCGTCATCGCTATGTAAAGCAACGTGCAGATCCTTTGCTTCTACTATATACTCAAGCGGTATATGGAATATCTTATTGCCCTTACAAGCAAATACCTTCTCACAAATACTCTTGGTGGGAATAAGCTTTGCATCTCCTATATTCATAAAGAAGTTATAGAATTTGCCCGACTTATCCTTTTCCTTTGTGAAGATACCGTCAAGAGTATTTACAAGGCAAAGCGGCTCTATTCCAAGCTCAGCTATACGAAGCTGAGTGAAGTCGATATCAAAGGATACCACCTGGCCGATCTCAAACTTAGCCTCTCCCTCCTCAAGTGAGAACAGAGTAAGATCTCCGACCTTAAGGAAATAAAGCGTCTTGCCGTCAATAGACTCTGTCCACTGTACGTTTGCTCTGCCGTTTCCGCATCCGATGGTAAGCGCGCTGATAGGCATAGATATCTGTGCGCCGTTGCTGTCAGCACAGCGGATGGCTGTGGGAAGCGTAAAGCTCTGATTTTCAAAGGACAGAACACCACCCGAGATACGCGCTGTGATGACGTTCTCTCTGGGTATTCTTCTTCTGATACTCATCTCGGTTTCCTTATCGAATACGTGGAACTTTCTTCTGGAAATTTCGATATCGATAATATCACCGCGGCGTACGTCAGTATCCGAATCAGCCTTTATAATGATAGCACCGCTCTGTGCATCGGGAGTATCAAGATTGAGGTTTGCATAAACAAGCGTTTCACCGCCAAGAACCTCAACCACGCTGACTACTGCCTTGGCAGACGCCCAGGAGCCGTCATCATGATTATTAGCGTTGCGAATGCGAACTGCGTCAGGTCTTACGCCAAATACGATCTTATGCTCTCCATCCATGTAGTTTACAGGGATCTTATCAGCCTGAATATACTTCATATCGATAGTAGTTCCGCAGTCCAGCAAGAATCTTACGTCTTCGCCGTTCTTCTTAACCACACCGTCAAAGAAATTCATCTGAGGTGTACCGATAAATCCTGCAACAAACATATTGTCGGGATACTTGTACAGATTGATAGGCGTATCTATCTGCTGAACGTATCCGTCCTTCATAACTACGATCCTCGAACCCATGGTCATTGCTTCGACCTGGTCGTGCGTTACGTAGATAAAGGTAGTACCGAGCTTCTCGTGAAGTCGGGATATCTCCGCTCTCATAGCGGCACGAAGCTTTGCGTCAAGGTTTGAAAGCGGTTCATCCAGCAAAAATACCTTAGGCTGACGAACGATTGCACGTCCGAGAGCAACTCTCTGACGCTGACCGCCCGAAAGCGCCTTGGGCTTACGCTCAAGATATTCCGTAATTCCGAGGATAGCCGCAGCCTCCATAACCTTTTCGTGTATCTGATCATTAGGCATATGCATAGTGCGAAGTGAAAACGCCATATTCTCGTAAACACTCATATGAGGATACAAAGCATAGTTCTGGAACACCATTGCGATATTTCTATCCTTGGGCTCAAAATCGTTAACGATCTCGTTATCGATACGGAGCTCACCCGCGGTGATCTCCTCAAGTCCTGCTATCATACGAAGCGTTGTGGATTTTCCACATCCCGAGGGACCGACGAATACGATAAACTCCTTATCTTCAATATCCATACAAAAGTCGTTTACCGCCTTAACGCCCCCGTCATATACCTTGAAAATATGTTTCAATGACAAGCTTGACATAATATTTTCTCCTTACTTTAAGACTACAATTGACTGAGGCGGCAGTATAAGCGCTCCGCTCTCATCAAAAGAAAACTCGCCGCCGGATGCATAAAGCGCACCGACAAACTCCGAATATCCAAGCGCATCCTTATCAAGCGTTACTTTTTGCTCAAAAGTATCCATATTGAAAACGATAGTTATTTTTTCGCCCTGATATTCCTTGGTAATTACGCAAACGTAGCTGTTCTGACCCTCGGAATGATCCGTAACCGTTCCTCTTGCGATGGACGGGAATCTGTTACGAAGCTCCATAGCCTGCTTATAGTAATTAAGAATACTATCGTCGTCTGCCATCTGCTCACTTACCGAAGGATAATAATACGAGGTCTCATCTACGGGAGTATTCTCAGGGGGAAGGTAGCAACAGCCCTCGTAAATGTTCTTTGCTTCCCATTTCATTGCGATACGCTTCGCGGGGTCGGAATTGTTACCGCCCTTACTGATCATACCGATCTCCTCGCCGTAATAAACGAAAACGCCGCCATTCATCATCGACATAACGCCTGCCGCCATTTTCAGATTTTCAACGCCCGGCATAAAGCTACCCGGTCGCATAGTATCGTGGTTACCGAGGAACGGAGCGAGAATAACATCGCCGTACGTCTCTTGCAGCTCAACGAACAGTTTTCCGACAGCCTTGCCGTTTCCCTGCTTTACTGCCGTAGCAATAGTTCCGCCCGCCTGAGCGCCTGTGAACAGGAAGAAGCTGTCACATCCACTCTCGTAGTATCGATCGATGGTATAGTCACTTCCTACCCACGCTTCACCAACGATATACGTCTGCGGCTTTATCTTCTTTGCCTCAGTATTGATCCAAGAAAGGAAATTGATATTTGCATCAATATTTCCCGTATAATAACTGGTTACAGCGTCAAGTCTGAATCCGTCAACGTTACAGTCTGTAAGCCAGAAATTCATAACGTCACGAATTTCATTACGAACCTTTTCGCTGTCAAGATTAAGATCGGGCATTCCACTCCAGAACTGTCCCTCATAGGAATACTTAGTTCCCGTTACGCTGTGATAAGCGCCGTTGTCGGTAATTCTGAAGTTATAGTAATCACCGTATTCCCCACCGGGAGCACCATTCTTGCGAATGTACTCACACGCTTCGAGGAACCACGGATGATTATTACTCGTATGGTTAACTACAAGGTCAAGAATAACCCTGATACCGCGCTTATGCGCTTCATTTACCAAATTTCTGAGGTCTTCAACCGTTCCGTACACGGGATCTATTCCGTAATAATCGGTAACGTCGTACTTATGATACGTAGGTGACGGATGGATCGGCATCAACCAGATACCGTTAAATCCCATCTCCTTGATGTAATCAAGCTTTGCGGTAACACCGTTAATGTCACCAATACCGTCATTATTGGTATCATAAAAGCTATAAACGAATACCTCGTACCAGTTACGGTAACTGTCGTCGATTATGTTGAGTTGAACCTCGTTATTCTCCGCTTCGCTACGGTCGCAGGAAGCACAGGTGAGCACGGACATCAGCATTATGGCAAGAAGTACAATAGAAATAATTCTCTTCATGCGCTCCTCCTTATCCCTTGACCGCGCCACCCGTAACGCCCTCAACGTAGTATTTCTGTAACCACATAAAGAGTCCCGTAATAGGTGTTGCAACTATAACTGCTGCCGCGCAGAAGGTAGTAAAATACTGCTGTATCATCTCACGCTCAAGCCACTTATACATTCCAAGTGATACCGTATACATTCCCGTGTCGGGAACGCCTGCCATAATGTAGGATACGAAAATGTAATCGCACCAGGGGGCAACGAAGGACACGAGAATCGTATAAATAATGATCGACTTACTCAAAGGAAGAACTATCTTGTAAAAGGTTCTGAATCTCGAAGCTCCGTCTATACGTGCCGCTTCATCAAGCGACTTGGGAACGGTATCGAAAAATCCCTTTGCTATGTAATAGCTGAGCGCAGCGCCCGCCGAATAAACTATGATCAGACTCAGATGCGACTGATAGTTATCGGGGAATATTATTTTAAGGAGAAAATATACCGCAGACATACTCATGAATCCCGGGAACATTCCCAAGATAAGCATAATATTCATCATCGGCTTTCTCGCCTTAAACTTCATACGGCTGAATACGTAAGCAACTGAAAGCACGAACAGCGCAGTAATTATACAGCTGCAGATCGCAATAAGAAGTGTATTGCCGTACCACTGAAGAAATTCTGTTTCAAAAAACAGCTTTTTGTAGTTATCAAGCGTCCAATCCTGAGGGAAGAACGTAGGTGACCACGCACCCGGCTCTTTTCTGAAGGACTGAACCAAAAGATAAAAGAGAGGGATTATCCATATTATCGAAAGTATAGTCAATACTACCTGACCGACAGTATCACCGAAAATTCTTTTGAATTTCATGCCGCCGCGGCGCTTTTTCCCGGGCTTTCTTCTTTCGATATCAGCTTCCAGAGCATCTATCTTCTGCCAATCGGTAAGCGGTTCAACGCCATTCTGAGCAGTGCTTTTTTCTTTGATCTTTTCACTCATTGGAAATTATCCTCTCCTTTCACCGCCGAGGATTTGTTGTAAACAACAAGACTGAATACAGCGGAAATTACAAATACGATAATACCTATAACAGACGCCAGCTTATAGTTTCTGTCAATTCCAAGCGAGAGCTTGTACAACCACGTGATCAAAAGGTCAGTTCCCTTTGCACCATCCGTGTAAAGCATAATGTCGCCGGGGCCACCGCCGCTCAACAGATATATGACGTTGAAGTTATTGATGTTACCTATAAATTGTGTGATAAGATACGGGCCCGTAACGAACAACATATACGGAAGCGTGATCTTAAAGAAGCAACGCGCAGGTGATGCGCCGTCAATACGTGCGGACTCGTAAAGGTCACTCGGAATATTCATAAGAATTCCCGAACACATCAGCATACTGTAAGGTACGCCTATCCACATATTAACGATAACTATACAAATACGCGTCGTATTGATATCAATACCGAATTTAAGATGGAAATCAAACAGCTGCTCAATTATCTGTGTAATGATTCCTCCACCTGAACCGAGAATTCCTCCACCCGTATCAAGCATCTTAGACATAATAAGAAGTGATACGAACTGCGGAACTGCTATGGTCGCAACGAAAAGCGTACGGTAGAGCTTCTTGAGCTTGATACCCTTTCTGTTGATAAGCATCGCCAGAAGCATACCGAATATATAGCTTGTAAAGGTTGCAAGAACCGCCCAGATCATCGTCCAGCTAAGCACTCGCCAGAACGTGCCGCCAAGCTTGGAGTCCTCTTGGAAAAGTGCCTTGAAGTTATCAAAGCCTACCCATTGGAACAAATGCTGAGGCACCTCGTGCGCCGCGTCATAGTTGGTAAACGCAATAAGTATCATGGTTACCAGCGGTATGACCGTAAACATAAACAGTCCGACCATAGGCAAGGAAAGCAGAGTTATGTGGAACTTGTTATCAAGAAAATCATTAACGTCCTTCTTGAAATTCTGCGGTTTCTTACCGATTATATGATACTGCTCGAGCACGTAGCTCTCTCGAGTAGAGTTTATATAGAAAATGACAAAGAAAACAATAACGAAAAGCGTCAGTATTCCATACAGAAGTATAAGAAATGAGTTATCTCCAACGAGCTTATCGTATATTCCCTCTTCCTCATTCCAGAAGTCAGTTGTTTCGACTCGGCCGATATTACCACCGCCGATAAAGTTTTCAAAGCACATCGCAAGATAGTTACCGCCAAATACTGCCATATAAGCAATAAACACCGCCTCTATGAGCAAATAAAAGATACCTCTTACGATCTGTCCGCGGAAAAGATGACTAAGTCCCATAAATACGTGGGACGACTTCGTCATAGCATCACCGTGCCAGAAATTCAAGGCGAACACCTTGAATCCACGTCCGATACCGACGAAAAAACCGATTATGGCTTTAAATATGTTTATAAAAAAACCTGCAATGTTTTTTCCAAGATTCTTAAAGAAACGTGAAATTTTATAGATGATCTTTTGCGACGGAGTCATTCTATAATAGTTTAAATCCATTGTAACCTCCTTATCTTTATCAAAATGGGGACTGTCTGTTACAACAGTCCCCGAAAAAGAGATTGTTATTTAGCTATTTGAGCAACAAGTGCATCAAGGAGTTCCTGAAGCTCTGCATCAGTGTAATTAAGAAGTGTTCCTGCCTCTTTGCGCTCAATAAAGGGAGTGATAAGAGCTCCCATAGGAGTCCAGTAATTACCGGGAACGCTCTTCTGTGCACGGCTGAACTTAGCCTGCTGCATTACTGCTGCGATAACGGGATTGTTAGCAACTGCCTCAGAAGCTGCAACGTTCTTGTTGGAAGGACCAAAACCACGAGTCTCAAATCTCTTGAGCTGGTTCTGCTCGTTGGTGAGCCATGCAGCGAGCTTGTGAGCCTCTGCCTTGTTCTGGCTGTAACCGTTTACACCGATGAGCTTGCAGCCCATGTATGTTGTAAGCTGCTTCTGCTGACCGTCGATCTCAACTGTGGGAAGCTTTGCAACGCCCATGTTGTCGCCGAGAAGTTCCTTAACAGCCTTTGCGTTCCATGTTCCGGAAACGCCTGCTGCTGCCTCAACCTTACCCTCTGCTGTGGGAGTGAAGCCTGCGATGAGCTTACTGTCATCTGTCTGGATAACGAGTGCGGGGTGATTTACGTACTTAACGAGTGCCTTCATTACTGCAAGACCCTGAGCGTTGTTATAGTTAATGGAAACGCCTGTCTCAACCATGTTCTCGTTGAAGGAAACCTGGTAACCGAGCTCGGGATATGCGAAGAAGAAGCTGGAGAGATACCAACCGTCATCGTTGAGCTTGAAGTGAACCTTTCTGCCTGCTGCGTGAGCTGCATCAAGAAGCTCATCAAGTGTATCTACCTGATCACCGTTAATAACGGACTTATCGTAGTAAAGAAAGAGGGTGTTGTCCTCTGTGCAGGGGTAAGCATAAAGCTGATCTACACCACCGATGGTAACTGTTGCCGCATCTACGGAAGTTGCGGAGTTGTTTGCCTTTACGTCTGCCTCAAGCTGACCGCCGATACGTGCGAGAGCGCCGCCTGCGATGAGCTTGTTGATCTGGTCACTTGCAAAAGAGAATACGTCAGGACCGGAAGTAACGTCGTTGAGAACCTTATCAGCAGCGTCGCCTTCACCCTGTACGCCGAACAAGAACTTGTATTCCTTGTCGGGGTTTGCTGCAGCGTATGCTGCGCACATTTCCTTAAGCATTTCCTGGTCCTCTGCAGAACCCCAAACCGTAAGTGTTACCTTTTCCTTCTTTGTGTTGTCCGCTGGCGTATTTTCGCCACTGTTACAGGACACAAAGGTAAGAAGAAGCATCATAACTGCAAGTATAGTAGCAATAATTCTGCTTATTTTCATAATTATCTCCTTTTAATAAATTTCGTCAGAAATTGCGGGGCGGGACAAAGTCCACCCCGCAATTGAATTACGTAATAACTTTAACTATAAGTCAATTACTGTTTAGCTGCGCTTACAACGCCGTCAACAAGAGTAATGGTATATGTACCAACCTCAGGGATAATAACGTTGTCGCCGTTAACAGCTGCATTGCCGTACCATACAACAGTACCGTCAGCTGCAACGTTGATGATCTTAATTGCTGCGATCTGATTTGCACCGAGCCAATCAGCTGCATCCTTCTGAGTCCATGTGTACTGTGTGGATACTGTATCACCGGTAACTTCAATCTTGTTCTGAGACTCTGCTCTCCAAGTATCGCCGTCGCCGATAGTACCAACGAGGAAGTAACCCTCAAGCTTTGTAGCTGCGAGAGTACCGCCCTTTGTGAAGTCAGTGGGATCGTTGAGTGTAAGAACGAGCTCGTAGAGACCGTAAGAATCAACTGTTACGTTATCACCGTTTTCAGCGTTGCCGAACCAGAGATCTGCATCCCAACCAGCGTAACCGTAAACTGCCTTACATGCACCAACGAATCCTGTCATCCAAGAAGCGTCTGTATCAGCTGCTGTGAATGTGTAGTATGCCTTATATGTGGTGTCGTTAACCTTTTCGAACTCGATACCGGAGCCACAGTTCCAGTACTGACCGCCGTTAACTACGCCTGCGAGCCAGAAGGACTTAGCAACTGCTTCGATAACAGCCTTATCCTCAGCTACGCTGTAAGAGATCTTGTAAACGCCTGCTGCGAGAGAGAGGTTTCCACCTTCTGTCCATGTGCCGCACTCGCCCTTAACTTCGATCTTTTCCTGTCCGTACCAAACGTCACCGATCTTATTGCGGAGCTTGATCTCTGCAGGCTCGGAGATGTTGAGGAGGATGGAGAAGTTTTCCTTTGTGTCGTCAGCCTTAAGCTTGTAGTCGTCGCTGAAGTCCCAACCGGAAACTGTTCCGCAAACGTACATATCGTGAGTCTCAGCAAGAGGCTCTCTCTTCTCTACGAGAGTGTAAGTGATGGTGTTGTCAGCGGGGTGATCAGGATATGTGGTGTATGTGATCTTGTAAACACCGTCCTGACCTTCAGCGAGGAATATGTTCCATGTCCAGTATTCCTTGTTGAATTCGTCGTGTCCTTCGAATACTACTGTACCATCAGCGCCCTTAACTGTTGCGAACTTCTTGTCAGCAGCAGTGTAGGTGTTGTTGTCGTATCTGTTAGTACCGTCAGCGTACTCAACGCCGGGAACGTAACCGATACCAACCTGTCCGTCGTATGTTCCGCCGTAGCAGATCTGGAATGCATCTCCTGCATACATGAGAATTTCGATCTCATAAATGTTAGCGGTTGTGCTTTCAGCCTTGGTCATAACGAGATGCTGCATGGAGTTGTCGTGATTCCAACCACTCTGCTTCATATCGCCGGAGCCTGTACCGATAAGGTAGTAGGACTCTTCATCGTTTACAAATACGTTGCTTGTAAACTTAGCGAAAATGTCGGTATCCTCTTCGATAGCAGCGTCAAAATTGAACGCCTCAGAGAGAGATGCCTCTGCAAACCAACCTGTGAAATCCTTGCCTTCAACGGCTTCGGGAGTCCACGCTGTAACCTTAGAGCCCTTCTCAATCTGTTCTTCCTTGAGAAGCTTGCTGCCCTGGTACCAACATACTGTTACCTTGTTGCCGTCGTCAGCGGCGGGTTCGTCGTCTTTCCAAAGGTCGCATCCTGTAAAGCATGCCAAGGAAAGAATAAGAGCCATAATCATGGCTGTGATGGATAAGATTTTTTTCATTTTCTTTCTCCTTGTGAATAAAAAATTTGTCATTAATAAATACCGTATTTAACATAAATTTGGGTACTTACCGATACTATTATAACACTTAAATTTTCAAAAATCAAGAGAGATGTTAATTTTTTCCCTAATGCACAATTTGCATCATTTTATTTGTGTATTTTGCACATTTTTCTAAAAAATGGATTTCCATTTTTTATCTTTTTACCACAATCTTAATACTTTTTTTACATATTTCTATAGATTTGTTATTAAAAAAATACCCTCATCGGCGTGTCGAAAGTATTTGTACACTTTTTCTAAAAAAAGCATTGCCAAATAAAAAAATATATGTTATAATGATGATAACGGACTAACTCGGCAAATAACCGTTTTTTTCGATGAAAGATGCGGTTTTGGCGCGGATTTTTTGCAATACCTTCGTAGCAAACCTCGCCTGCCGAATAAGCTTCCATAAGACAATATATTAAAAGAGGTAGACTATGAAACACACATCACCACGCATCATTTCTCTTTTGCTGGCTGTGATCCTTGTGATCTGTCCCGTGCTCAGCGCGTGTCAGTTCCAAAAGGACACGGACAATACCCCCACAGACGACACCAGTGGCGGCAAGTGGCAGGTTCCCGAAGGAGAATACACCATTCCCAAAGAGGAAGGCTACAATCAGATAACATTTTACTGGTCTCATCCCGGCGTCATTGAAAACTGTGACGTATGGGCTTGGTGGGACGGAAAAGAAGGTAGCGGATACGCTATGCATCCCTGCGAATACGGCGCAAAGGTCGTTATCAACGTTCCCGTTGGTATCGAGCAGATAGGCTTTATCGTACGTACCAACTGTTCAGAGCCCGGCGGCACGTCCTGGGGCGAGGCAACCAAGGACGCAACGAGTGAAGACCGTTTTGCAGTCATTGAGGGCGAGGAGACCTTCATCTTCTTAAAGAGCGGTGACCCCGCACAGTATTCAAGCGAGGACGGAGGAAAAACTCTGACAATGATCAAAAAATTCACACTTGCGGGAATGAAGGATTTCCACAATATCCAGTACAACATCACCCCCAAGACCAAGATCACAAAGTACAGTCAGGTCAAGGTTTACGACGGTGACAAGGAGCTTACCGTACTCAGCATATCCAATATGGGTAAGGAAGCGACCAGCGGTATCATTGAGATCGAGGAAACTCTTGACATCTCAAAGAGCTACCGTGTGGAAATAGAAGGCTACGGCGAGAAAGCGGTAGTTCCCACGGCAGTTTTCGACAGTCAGTACTTTATTGATAACTTCACCTACGACGGCGACGATCTCGGCGCTACTATCCACGGCGACAAGACTACCTTCAAGGTATGGGCTCCCACAGCGTCCCGCGTAGTTCTCAATCTCTTCTCCGCAGGAAACGGCGGCTCCGCATACGAGAGTGTAGATATGAACAAGGGTGAGCGCGGAGTATGGTCTTACACCGCAAAATGCGGCCACGGAACCTACTACACCTACACCGTAACCACATCCGTAGGCACACAGGAAGCGGTTGACCCCTATGCAAAGGCAGCAGGTCTTAACGGTAATCGCGGAATGGTAGTTGATCTTTCCCGCACAAATCCCGACGGCTGGGGCGCAGACTTCTCCACGGGAATTGACAGCTATTCTGACGCTATTATCTGGGAAGTACACGTAGGAGACTTCTCCAATAAGATAGCATCTTCTCAGTACAAGGGCAAGTATCTCGCCTTCACAGAGCGCGGACTCGTTAACGAGCACGGCGAAAGCGTTGGCGTTGATTATCTCGTAAAGCTCGGTATAACTCACGTTCATCTGCTTCCCGTCTACGACTACGCAACCGTTGACGAAGCAAATCCCGACAGTCAGTTCAACTGGGGCTACGATCCCAAGAACTACAACGTTCCCGAGGGAAGCTACTCTACCGACCCCTATAACGGAGAGGTAAGAATCAGAGAGTACAAGGAAATGGTCAAGGCGCTTCACGCGGCAGGCATCGGCGTGGTTATGGACGTTGTATACAACCACACCTACGACGCAAACAGCTCCTTTAACAAGATAGTTCCCTACTACTATTACAGATACACGGCAACAGGCGCTAATTCCTCCGCATCCGGTTGTGGAAACGACACCGCTTCCGAGAGATATATGTACGGTAAGTTTATGGTTGATTCCGTAAGATACTGGGCAGAGGAATACGACCTCGACGGCTTCCGCTTCGACCTTATGGGTCTGCACGACCTCGCAACGATGCAAGAGGTCGAAAATGCGGTTCACGCTATCAACCCCGAAGCTATCATATACGGCGAAGGCTGGACGATGGGCTCCACTATCGACGGCAGCCCCATGGCAAACCAGTCACAGATCAGCAAGATCAAACCTCTTGAGGGCGCGATCGGCGGTATCGCAGTATTCAACGACGTAATCCGTGACGGTCTTAAGGGTAGCGTATTCACCGCAACCTCCACCGGTTATATAAGCGGAAACGGAGCTAACTCTCTTGCTTCCGTTATATTCGGTATAAAGGGCGGTATCGGAACAGGCATGAGCTGGACAGTTTCCAACTCTATGGTAGTAAACTACATGAGCGCACACGACAACAACACCCTCTGGGATAAGCTTGAGCTTTCCAACGGTGCAAATACCGTTGAAGAAAGACTTGCTATGAACCGCCTTGGAGCAACTCTGCTTATGATATCCAAGGGAACGGTATTCTTCCAGGCAGGTGAAGAAATGCTTCGTACCAAGGGCGGCGATGAAAACAGCTATAAGTCAAGTGACGCTGTCAACAACATCAACTGGTCGGTACTCAAGTCCGGAAACGCTGAATACGAAATGATGCGTTATTATCAGGAGCTTATCAGAGTAAGAAAGGCGTACGATATATTCAGCAGCACTGCTACTGCGGTATACGTAGACACTCTTACCGAAGGTAAAGCTGCATTCACACTCGACGACCACATGGGCGGCAAGGCTCTCATAATCTCCAATCCCACGTCCGAAGCAATGACCTATACTCTTACAGGCAGCTGGAATATGGTCATCAACGGAGTTGGTGTTATCGAGGGCGATCCCATCGCTTGCCAGGGCACGATCACTATTCCTGCTCGCAGCGCAATAGTTCTCGTTAACGATAACTGCGTAAATCAGTAATCACCCTAAATATTTCGGGGGCTGTTCATCAGAACAGCCCCCTTTTATTATTAGCCCTTTCCGACTGCACATCTTTAAAACTCAAAAAGGAGCTGAATAAATCAGCTCCTTTTTTATATACCGTCAAACGACGATCATCTCTTTGCCAAAACCTCGGCCTCGTACTTTTTAACTTCGGCAAGGTAATTGCGAGTCACGCCTTCACGGTCGAGAAATTCGTTCCAAACGTCGCCGAAGGGCATTGTCTTCATTTCTTCGGACAAATACATTATATCGGTGAAATTGCTCTCGTCCTGAAGCGTTTTCATCGCCTCGCTCGGCTGAAGCAGTGCGAACAGCAACGCCTTTTGCATACTTCTGACGCCCGTTACCCACGCGGATATACGGTTGATAGATGCGTCAAAATAATCAGTCGCGATAAACACTCTGTCAAGTGCGTTATTTCTCACTATCTCCTTTGCTATCTCCTTTGTCTCGTCGTCAAAGATCACCACGTGGTCGGAATCCCAACGCACCGCACGAGTCACGTGAAGGGCGATCTTTTCATTAAAGAGCAGGAGTGAGGAGATCTTATCGCTTACGACCTCGGTAGGATGGTAGTGACCGTTATCCATCAGAGGTGTGATTCCCTTATAGTCGGAGTAAGAAAGGCAGAATTCTGCCGAGCCTACCGTGTAGCTCTCAAGTCCGATGCCAAATACCTTGGATTCAAGGGTAACGTAAACCTTGGACTTATCGTAAGGAGTATCAAGTATCTCATCGAGAGACGCCTTAAATCTCGCTCTGGGAGAGAGACGGTCTGCGGGAATATCCTTATAGCCGTCGGGGATCCAGATGTTCATAACGCAAGGGATACCCGTCTCCGTCGCGAAATATTCAGCGATCTTAAGACAAGCGATACCGTGCTTTATCCAATATTTTCTCGTTTCTTCATCGGGAGAGGAGAGCGTGAGTCCGTCTTTTACCATAGGATGCGCAAAGAAAGTGGGGTTAAAGTCTATACCCATGCCTCTTTCCTTAGCAAATTCAACCCATTTTGCAAAATGCTTGGGCTCTATCTCATCTCTGCCCACTGTCTCACCCTCGCCAAAGATAGCGTAGGATGCGTGAAGATTGAGCTTCTTTTTACCGGGTATAAGTGAAAACGCCTTATCGTAGTCCGCCATAAGCTCCTCGGGAGTGTTTGCGCGTCCGGGATAATTACCCGTAGTCTGTATTCCACCCGACAAAGACTCACGGCTGTCAAAGCCGATTACGTCGTCACCCTGCCAGCAGTGTACGCTGATACTGATATTTTTAAGGACGTCGAGCGTTTTTTCGGTATCGATACCGTACTCGGCATACATTTTTTGTGCTTCTGAATATCTACTCATTTATATCACCTCACATTGTATATACGAGAGTATTCTTAAGCGCTCTCGTCTCACCGTCGGAAACTCGGATATTAACCTTACCGCTTCCTCGCTTTGTAACTGTCAGCTCACCGTTCTTGATGCTGAGTGTTATCTTCATTCCCTTATAAATGAAGCTCGCGCTCACGCCCTCAAACAAGGTTCTGACGGGATTTAAGCAAATAGTATCGTTCTCTTTTACCGAAAGACCGAAGATACCGTAGATAACCGCAAGATAACCGCCCGCGAGACAACCGCTGTGAACTCCCTGCCAAGCAACGCCGTGAATATCGTCAACGTCCATCTTGACCGTGTTCATAAGATTCTTACGGAAGGAAAGTATCTGCTTGTTCTGTGCCGCAGCTATGGCGTGCACGGGGAAGGTCAGCGAGGAGCTTACCTCACACATATTCTCATAATAATCCCAGTTCTCAGCAAAATGAGCTCTGTCAAGTCCGACGTCAACCATGGTGTAAAGCAAGACAACGTCGGGCTGTTTGATTATCTGACTCTTATGGTAAAGTCCGCTCTTCTTCATCTGGAACTGCTTCAGAGTTCCCTTTCCCTGCTCCTCAAGTGAACGGGACAGGCCAAAATATCCGTCAAACTGAGGGATAAGTCCGTTATCACACATAGGAAGATACAGCCCCTCGGAGATCTGTCGCATACGCTCGATGAGCGACGCCTCAACCTCGTAGGAAAGCTCGTCACAAAGGGAAATAAATCTGTCAAAGATGAATTTGACGCAATAGTTGGTATACGCGTCGTTATCTACGTAGGGGTGATGCTCGTCAGTACCCGTAACTCTGCATATCTCGTATCTGCCACCTCTGAGGCTTACACGGGAGATCCAGAATTTTAAGCATTCAAGTATCATCTCCATACCGTAATTTATCATAAATTCCCTATCGCCCGTATAGCGATAATAGTTTATAATTCCGTACGGAATATCCGAATTTATATGTATCTGCATAAAGGGATGACGCGCATACTGCCATACTCTTTCGTCGCCTTCAACCGACGAACAAAAGGCGTACATCGCGCCGTCATACCCGTTCCTTGCGGCATTCTTCTTCGCCTGCGGCAGCATTCTGTATCTGTACATAAGCGCGTTCTTGGCAGTCTTGGGTGCGGTAAGCAAAAAGAACGGCATCTGATGGATCTCGCAATCCCACCATACGAACTGATTGTATCTCTCACCCGTAAGTCCCTTTGCGGATATACCGTGAATACTGTCGTTCATTGAAGCCGAAATAGCGGTATGATAGCTTGCAAATCGGAGATATGCGTCCGCCTCATCGTCGCCCTCGATCTTGACGTCCATCATCGCAAAATACGCGCGATAGGCAGATACGTGCGCCTTCTTCAGCGCGTCATAGTCAAGCCCACCGGCCGCAATTCTTTCTCTTGCGCAATCACAGACATCTCTATCAGTATCCCTGCTCGTTACGATATAAGTTATCTTATCGAAGGTATAGCTCTTGTTGGCGTCGCAAAGATATTCAACGCCAACGGTACCGTTGTAGTCGTACTGTCCGAGTATTTTACCCTTCGGAAAAGCGTTTTTAATACCGTAGCAGGCGGAAAAACCGTATTTATTCGTTGCGTGATATTTGTGAATAATATCCGCGCCCTCTATCTGCATAAGATCTGTCTTTGTGATAAACTGACCGCCCGTCTTGATCGACGTGTCAATGCCCGACATGAGCTTTACGGGAAGGCTGTGATTGATAGGTCTTACCTTTACTCGCTGACAGTAGAGATGCTCGTCAGCAAAGGACGCAAAGCGTTCAAAGACAAATTCGGTCTTGTTCCCCTCTCCGTCATCCCAGACAAGCTCTCTCTTATAGATCGCACTCGTGGAATCAAGAGCACGATGCCATTTGAGTATTTTTCCGTCCCACGGGAAGAAGGTCTTATCGCCCACGGTTATCTTGATCGCAAGAAAATCGTGCATATTCACGCAGCTGTCCTGCTTCTCAAAGGTTTTGAGCTTTTCTTCGTCAAGGTAGTATTTTTTCATATACTCGTTATCCGTAAAAGGCTCTGTAACCTCGATTATCTCATCGATAAAGCCACGGACGAACGCTCCCTGAATACGCTGAGACCCAAACTCCTCAAAGCTGCCTCTGACGCCCATATATCCGTTTCCCGTTGTAAAGAGCGTCGCAAGCACGGGCTCGTCTGCTATATCGTAAATACTCTCACTGAAATTTTTGTTTTTATCTAATCCGTACATAATATTAATTCCTATTTTTCTGCAGACCGCAGCTTACGCTGCGGTCTGCACTGTTGCATTATTAACCTTCAAAAAGAGTGGTAAAGAACTGTCCGATACCCTCAAAGAATGCTTTGAAGAAATCAATTATAGCTTCGAAGAAGGATTTCTTCTGAGGCTTTTCTTCGGGGATCTCAGGCTCTACGACGGGCTCATCCACGGTCTTTTCCTCAGTGTGTATCGCGGTTACGTCCACACTCAGCGTCGACTGAGTCTCCCAGGGGGATATTGAAACGTAGCAAGCCGAGGGATCAGTGAAATGACTCATACCCGAGAGAGCGTTTGCGGGAACGGTAAGCGTGTCCGTTCCGAGAGGAGAGATGACGTTCATAGCCATAGCACCGCCGTCAAGCATTTCAAATTTGAGCTCAAAAGGAAGTGCACCGGTGTTGTTGTATACCAGATAGTCGCTTCTGCCGATAGAAACACCCGAGCCTGTGGTTATGCTTCCGTTATTGAAATCGATCTTGATAAGTAACGCTTCGTTGGAAAGCCACTTATCCTTGTGGGTATTTGAGAACAAAATACCAAGCACCTTATTTTCGGACTTGATATTGAGATTTGTAAATCCGAGATGCAAGCCGTTAAGGTCAACCTTTGAATTAAATCCAAGGAAGTAGTTCTTTGTAGCATCCTTCCAGTTAAGCTTAACGCCGATATTGGAGCTGTCCTCTATCCAACCTCTTGAGGTCATGGGAGCGATACTGAACATACCGCTCTTGGAGGGAGCGAATCTATCCGAGCAATCGGTGATGAAATACTTGTTATAGTATTCTCTCTCAAGTGCCTCAAACGCTCCGAGCTTATTCATCATGTTCTTGATCTTATAGCTCAGATTGTTTATTTCCTTACGCATCTTAGCTATATACTCAAGATCGGTTACAGCAAGCTCTTTATTCAACAGCTCGTCGATCCTGCCGTCAAATCTCGCCGCGATAATAGCGTTTTCCTCGGTCATATCAACCATCTTCTGAGTAACCTCGGTATACTTATAGAAGCAGTCAAACGCTCTTACCTTTACCGTGTAAGGATACTTAAACGTTCCTGTAAAGGTCGTAGAGTATTCCTTAGGCATATTGTTAAGCTTCGGGCTGTTATAGAACGGCGTTACGATGGTCTTCGACGCGATAGGAGTGCCGTTTTCATTAAGCACCTCTATCTCGTAGTAGAATACCATATCGTCGTCTACCGCCGCCTTGAAGTCTATCTTCAGCTCACTGCTTGACACCTCAATGACCTCAATGCCTGCGGGGAATTGAGGCGCACGGTTGTTGGCAAGTCTTGTTTCCTTTGAATATCTTGTCAAGGAAGATCCGTCGGGATTATACGCGTCGATGTACCAAGGAGTTTTGATAACAGAATCCTGTGCAAGATCGATTCGCGTGATACGTACGTTGTTGTTTTTATCCACCTCGACGATCATACCATGAGAGTAGGAACGACGATTTTCGGGAATTATCATATCAAACTCAATATCAGAGGAGCTACCCGAGTTTATCTGAGTGTAGGTCGACTGATTGATATTTGTCTCAAGGTTCATTCCGTAATGAGTGTGTCCCGTAAAAAGAATTACCTGCGGGTATTCCTTCAAGATACTGTCAAGCTCAACAGACGCTCC
This sequence comes from Eubacteriales bacterium, assembly GCA_045127215.1. Lineage (GTDB taxonomy): Bacteria > Bacillota > Clostridia > Oscillospirales > CAG-272 > HGM12713. The sequence goes on from JBGVPV010000082.1 coordinate 24,712, forward strand.
CCAGTCACCCGTACCCTTGACGTCATCGGACATACTTCCGTATACCGTGTCCTTAGCAGGACTGTGACAAGATACGAATACGTAGGAATTGGGGTCCTGACCCACTATTCTGTCAAGTGTGTTTTTGAGCCAGGTCTCTGTTTCCGCGGAAAGCGTATTGTAATTGGGCATATACGTCTCAATATCAACGGATACGAAATGGTAGCCGTTTATCTCAACGTGACGGTTGCCCTTGTATATGCTGTTCATATCCTTATCGAAGAGGTACATATCAGGTCCGTAAGCGTCCACGAACTCACTTCTGGTCATACAACCGCTCCAATATACGTCGTGGTTGCCGTGAGTAACGATAACCGGCACCTTGGTTACGTCAAACGCCTCTTTTGCTATTGAAGCGAAAAGCTGTGCCTGTTCTCTTTTACCGTCTTGAGTCTGGTCTCCGTTAAAGAGTACCGCGTCTATGCCGTTTTTAGCATATTTTTTGATAGTTGAAAAGGTTTTGCGAAGAATATTTGCATTATCGCCAAAGCCTATATGAGGGTCTGAGAGATTTGCAAACGTAAAAACTATCTCATTTTCATTGAATGCATAACTCGTATCTGACACTGCACTTACCTCACTCTCCGTGCCTGCGAAAATAGGAGTCGCGCCCAAGCACATTATAAGAACTAAGCTAAGGCTGACTATTCTTTTGAATTTATTCATAAAAAAACTCCTTACTTATAATATACGCCAACCGAGTCTATCTGAACGGCTACGTTGTACGTTCCCGTAACCTCAAAGCCGAAGTTCATACCGCCGATATAGAGGTCTTCCCATTCGGTATCTCCGAGGTAGCCTCTGTCCTTCGCCGTCTGGAACGCGGCTCTTGCGGCTTCTATGAGATGGAAGTCAACGGTTCTGTACTCGTTTACCTCAGGACACTTACCGTCGGGGTGAACTATCGCCGAGGAGGGCTGATAGATAAATGCGTGTGTCGCATCCTCTTTGCCCGCGTCCTCAGCGGCGTATCCGCCAAATGCTTCACCCGAAATTCTGTTATCCCAAAGGGTAATACCAAACCACACGTATTTTCCGTAGTCCTTATGCCCTCTCACTCTGTTCTGAATGGTGATGTACCAAACGAGCTGAGCACAATGCTTATTTGAGTTCGCCTCAGAGCCCATAAGATCCTCAAACTTGACGATCTCATAGCTCATATTCATAACGATATTCTCAAGCTCGCTGACGTGTACGAGATTTCCGTCAGCGCCAAAATCCTGAGAAAGCAGGGTGTGAGGCCAGCTCTCGCCATCCTGTCGGGGACGGTCGTACTCTACCTGAGCGTTAAGTTCCATATAAATAGAACCGTTGCTGCTGTCGATAGACAACACTTTTCCGGGGATCTTTACGCCGCCAATAGTTTTACCTGCGGAGGCATACGTAAAACCGTCTCCGCCGTTAAAATAATTTCTTTCATCATAATTGTAGAGATCGTATTTGGAGCCCCACTGAGGGAACACCCAACACGGCTCGCCTTGTGCATTGACACCTGCCAAAGTACCTGCCACTTCCCCATCAGGCTTTAAAACGGTGACTCCGTTTCTGAGGAAGGGGTCGCTAAAAAGAGCGTTGTAGCCCTCGCTTATATACTTTTCATACGCGGTCTCTATCTCTGCGGGCACATATTCGAAATCAATAAGAGCTGAAAGCAGATTCATAGCGTACACACGCGCGAAGAAATCGTTGGGATGATTTACGTTATTGCTGGACATCTCGGTATAATGCTTACCTGCGTCAAGAAGATCCTGATGCATCGCACCGATGTCGATAACCGATACGTTCTCATAGTTCTTAGTAAGCTTTACGAGATACTCGGTGTATTCCGTCTGATTTTTAGACTGATTCTTAGCCATAGGATTTGCAAGCATAGTTCCGAGAAGGATTATCTCACAATCCTCATTCTGATTGCGGATAGTTCTTATCATACTCATGATATTGTTGCAGAAGGTATCGATAGAAAGTCCGAGCGTTGCGTCGTTCATACCAAAGCCTATAATTGCAATATCGGGTGCATATCCCTTAAGCTCGCCATTTACAAACTGTGTTGCAAGACCGGGCTTCTGAACCTGAACGCCTGCTACCCAGCCTGTTCCTCCGCCGATTCCGTTAGAGGACGTCCAGCCGCCAACGCTGGTGTTCTTGAGGTTGACCGTAGTTCCATAGTAAGAAGCAAGTCCCTCGGCAAACATACGGGGCCACGTGGGAAGGTCAGGCGCAATTCCGAGAACGGACGAAGAGTTAGCGCCCGTGGAAATGCTGTCGCCAAATACGAGTACGTTGACTTCCTGCTTGTTCTTGAGCTTTGCGAGTGTCTTCTGAAGAGTTGTATTTCCGAGATACGTGGGAACAGAGCCTGCCCACAAGCCCTCGGCGTGAGTATAGGTCACGCTGAGCTGCATCTGAACTATCTGATATCCCTCTGTAAACGGCAAGCAAAGTCCGTCGGTCTTTGAGGGAATATCAGAGTGCAAGGTAAGTCCCGGGAACTGCTGCTCGCCGGTCAGCATCTTGTCGGTGACGTACGGCATAGCGGTCGTAAACTCATCCTTTTCGGTTATATCGTTTCTAACGATACTTCCCTTTGCTACGATGTAGCCGTTCTCATAAGTAAAGTCTACGCCTTCGGTAAACGTCTTTATCTGAGAGCCGTTATTTACGTGGAAATACCACGTAACAGACTCGATTTTTTCTGCCTTAAAAAGAAGTTTTGCACGGGGCGCCTCGATTATATTACCCTCAGCGTCAGTCTTTGCCACAAGCATAATGCTTTCATCGTGCATAGTATCGCCTACCCAGAAGGGCTGCGCGTATTCATTCAATTCCATATCGGTCTCCCCGGGGGTGATTATTTCTTCGTTAGGGGGTGTGTTAGGTTTTTTATCCTCGTTGGGATCTTTATTAAATTCGTCCCAGAACTCATTCCAGGCTGCACATGAAACCGACGATAACACCATTACCGCGGTAAGAATAAGTGCAATAATTTTCGTAATATTTTTCAATTCGTTTCACCTCATTTGCTGTGAAATAAAGATTTTACAAAAGCTTCCGGGCATTATATTACAACACCCGGAAGCCGTAATATCCGGATTTACTTATAATAAATCCAAGGATCCCCCGCCATCTATCCGACTGCTCGGATAGATGGCGATTATAACTTTATCTGATTATTTTTTGCCGAAAAGTCCTGCGAAGAACTTTGTGATAGCATCAATGATGCTTCTGAAGAATTTAGCAAGCTTCTGAGCAAAGGTAAGCTTAACTTCTTCGTTGCCCTCGCCCTTGTTCTCGTCATCAGTACCCTGGTTGTTTTCAGGCTGCTTGATCTCAACGTCTGCGCCGCAGTTATCGCACTTGCCGTCAGCGTTAGCGTCAACGTGCTCTGTGCACTCGGGCTCGTCGGAAGGCATACCAAACTCAACGCCGTTAGCGCTTACGAGAGTAAGGATGTTGGGAAGAGACTTGTCGTCAGCGAATGAACCCATAGAGAAGTAAACCTCATCGGGAACCTGGTGACCGCCGTTTGTAAGAGTCTCGGGAGTGAGAACGATCTCAGCCTCGTTTACTCTGATAACGTATGCGTAGTAGGTTGCGTCCTCAACGAAGCTGTAGTATTCCTCGTACTTAACGGAGATGGTGATCGTACCGCCGTCAAGAGGAGTAGCTATTGCCTGGTTTGCAAGAGGAACGTCTGTGTAGTTCATGATCTGAACGTTGGATTCTGTGGGATAGAGCCAGATGATGATGGAAATACCGTCACTCATGGACTTGTAAGAATCGGGAGCTCCAAGGAAGTTGAAGCAAAGGTTATTTGCGCTGGAACCGTCGTTGTAGTATGCCGCGCTTGTAAGCTCAACAACTACCTCAGCACCGGTCTTAAGGTTCATAGCCTTGTTGTAGTTGAGACGTGCGGGGAATTCAACCTTGGACTCAACTGCAAGACCTCTGTCATTCCACTCAACTACGGGAATGTTTGTAGAGGTCATATAGTAGAATACGTTCTTGGAGATGAGAGCCTCGAGAGCCTGGAGCTCTGCAGCGATCTCTGCATTCTCTTCCATGAGGTAATCAAGCTTAATGCCCTTGAACTTGTTACGAACGCTCTTGAAGGGCTCAAGAACTGTGTACTGCTCATCGAGAAGCGCAGTAACTTCTGCCATCTGTGCGCGAAGGAGTGCTTCGCAAGCTTCCTTGATGGTGTTGTAGCCTGCTACGTAACGAGTGTAAAGCTCACCGTCAGCCTCTGTGATGGTAACGTATGTTGCGATCTCTGCGTATGCGGTCTTAGCGTCATCAAGGTTGGGCTTAATTGTAAGGTCAGCCTGGAGCTTTGCTTCCATAGCCGCAATGTAGCTCTCCTTAAGTGCGGGAAGAACTACGGTTTCCATGTTAACTACTGCTGCGTCAGCAGCTGCGATCTTAGCCTCGAGAGCCGCCTTGTGCTCCTCGGTAAGAACTGTTGTGATCTTTGTGTAAGCGGTTGTTGTTGTGTACGCCTCTCTGAAGGACTTAACTGCAACGAGATCATCAACGATAGTAGCGGAAGTAGCGTCAAGAGCTGCTACCTTTGTCTCGTACTCGGTTACCCAGAAAAGTGCGATGCAGTGATCGTGATTGTATTCAAGAGCCACGATAGCTGCCTCGATCTCTGCCTTAGCTTCTGCGCTGAGCATGGAAGCTCTGTTTGCGTATTCAGCCTTTGCCGCGTCTGTAAGCGCAAGTGCTGCTGCAAGGGAGTCGTTGTTGATAGTTGTAGGAGCGGCGATAAGTGCCTCGTAAGCTGCCTTAGCTGCCTCGAGCTTATCGGTTACTGCCTTCTTAACGATAACAACGATCTCTTCGTTTGCTGCGAGGTCTGCGTCAACTGCGCCAACGAGAAGACCAAGCTCTGCAAGCTCTCTTGCGCGGAGGTCACCTGCACATGCAACTGCCTCTACTCTTGCTGCCATAGCTGCGTCGTAAGAAGCTGCGTCTGTGATAGCGCCTGCTGCTGCCTGATATGCCTGAACCTTAGCGATAGCGTTTGTTACGCCCTCGCCGGAAATGTATGCGTTGTAGTTGTCGTCAACGATCTTGTATTCTGCCTTGCATGCGGGGTTTGCACCGGAGGGGAAGCCTGCCGCGATAACGTAGCACTCACCGTTTTCGTTGAGCATGCTTGCTACGGCTGCCTTAGGAAGATATACTGTACAGCTGAGGTCTTCAGCGTTGTAGTTTGCGTTGTTGCCCCACATAGTGCTATCTGTCATTGTGATCTTTACAGAATAGTACTCCTCGTTGTAGGATGTGAACTTGATAGTCCAGCCCATTGTAGGAGCCTGAGCACATACCATGGAGCTTGCTACGCCGAAGCCTGCCTGTGCTCCGTCGGGAGCGGTATATACTACGGGAGTGGAGTTATAGTTGTGGTTTGTACCGAAGTGGAGTCTCGCCTGATTTGTGTAAAGCTCGTTCCAATAAGTGATAGCGAAATTAGAGTCGTCACCAAAGTACGCGCCGGGAGTGCCTGCGAATACAATACCAACACAGTCACCCTGAACGGAGGTGGATCTGAAGCTTACCTCAAGACCGTCAAACTTAACGAGGTGCTTGTAGTATGCGCGGTGTCCCCATGCTGCCATATTAGAGATCTCAGTATAGCCGTTCTCTGCAAAGGTTGCAGCAGCGGAGCCTGAGTAAGTGGACCAATCACTGTCAGCCTGACCAACGATAGAGGGAGCTGTGGGCTGAGGCTCTTCTGGAGTCTCGGGCTGTGTGGAAACTATCTCAGTAGCCTTAACGGAGCAGCTTGCGTTTGCAAGACCGCCAACTGCGAGATAAAGCTCGCCGTTTTCGTCAAGTGCGCTTGCGAAGTCAGCCTTCTTCATGTAGAAGGTTACAGCGCCACCCTGAACTGCCTCGTAGTTAGCGTTTGCTTCCCAGAGGAGCTGAGGAGTATAGCTTGTGAACTTTACTGCGTATGTATTCTCGTCGTGAGAATTGATCTCGATAGTGTACTCGATATCGGTTACCTTGTTGAATACCATGGAGCCTGCAAGACCAAAGCCTGCGTTTGTGCAAGCTGCGTCTGTGTACGCAATAGAGGTCGCATTGTAGTCATGGTTCGTACCAACGTGGAATCTGGTCTGACCGTTAGCATAAGGATCGTGCCAGAGAGTCATAGCAGCTGCTGCGCTGCCGTAGCTTGTGCCGGTGTGTCCACCGAAGATAAGACCTACTGCCTGGTTGCTACCCTCATAGTAGCCCATGCCGCTGATCTTAACTGCAACGGTAAGGCCGTCAAGCTTTACCTTTTCTGTTGTATAAGCGGTTGTTTCGTACTGAATGCCGGAAACGTTATAAAATCCGTTTTCGCCTTCAGCAACCGTAGTACCGTTTGCAGTCCAAGCGGCTACTGCGGGTTCTTCTGCTGCGAATGCCAATGTCGATGAAAATACTGAAAGTACCATCATGAGCACAAGCAAGAGCGCCAAAAACTTTGTTTTCATATTTGCCTCCAAATATTTTTTATTAATTAATATGGCGTACCATAATTAATTCGTTTTGTACATATTGAGATAAGAGATATCTACCTCAACGTCGTAGTTGCCGGGAAGCTCCCAGCCGATATTCGTGCTGCCTATTGCAAGGTTATCAGCACTTGCGCCCTTCATAGCGCCGTTCTGACGTGCTATCTTGAGCGCCTGATTGATGTAAGGAAGAATGTCAACCTTGACCTTAACGTCCTTGCCTACCACAGCAGTGGGAACGTTTACCGAGCCCTTCTGCTGATCTGCAACGGACTGAAGAGAGAGCATATAGATGAACAATCCCGTGCTGTCCTCTTTACCTCCGTCGTAAGAAGCAAATCCGTTGGGAGTGCCTCCAAGCGCACGTGTGTCAAACATTGAAAATCCAAACCACATCGACTGTCCGTAGCTTACGCTCTCGGGATTCATATCCGTAAGAGTGATGAACCACTGGAACTGCGCGGCGTTAAGATCGGGATTGAGAGGGTATTTTTCTCTGTCAACAAGGCTTTCGCACTTAGTTACCTTGTAATTTACCTCCATATAGAGATGCTTGCAATCACCCGTGTCACTGTTAATACCCTGCTCAATAAGAATATGAGGCCAGTTTTCAGTGCCATCAGTACGCTCGCGGACATTGCCGTCAGCGTCCTTGGTGTATTCTTCACTTCCCTTTATACCAAGCTTAACGGTGCCTGTTTTAGAGGTATCTACCTGAAGGAACTTTCCACCGTCGTTGTAAGAAATAACGGTACCGTTTCTTTCAAAGGTTCCACCTACTATATCCTTCGTACAGCCCCATTGAGCCAAACGCCATATATTGTCTCCCTCTGCCTTGTCTCCTGCATAATCGAGATAACCTGCAAGATTTCCGTTAGAGGAATTTGCGTGGAAAAGAGTTGCGGCAAAGCCTCTGGAAAAATTCAGGTCTCCGAGAAGCTCAACAACACTCTCATTTGCCACCTTAGGTCTTTCCACAAGCTGCCCCTCCGTTATCGCGTCCCACGTGGGATCTGGTACGGACGGAGTAGCCGTGGGACCTTTGAATAGATCGCAACTGCCAAACATAATTACTCCTGTAGCCATTGTTAATATCAAGGCAACCACCTTGATCAATTTTTTATTCATACTCAACCACCTTCAAAGACATATTTTCAATTTTAACGCCCACCTTGGCAAGATTTGAAACCTCCCAACCAATGTTGAAGCCGTTAACTGCCATGTCCTTCCACTCGGATTCCTTAAGAGCTCCCTTTTCCTTAGCAAGCTCAAAAGCCTCCTTCATGTATTCCTTGAGGTCAAGCTTCACGTGATAGGTCTTACCAACCTCTACCTTACCGCCGCTTTCGGGGAAAAGCTCATTTCCCGTGGGGGCGTAGATAAACTTACCTGTTGAATCTGCCTTTCCACCGTCATACAGCTGAGTTCCGGGGAATATCTCGTATCGGTTGTCAAAAAGCGTTACGTTGAACCACATATAGTCGCCAAGCACGCTTGCCTTATCGTGTATCGAAAATATCCACTGGAACTGTGAAGCGCCTATAGAATTATCGTATTCGATATTTTCCGTTACGGTAAAATCAAGCTCCATAATAAAGGACTCTACCTGATCAAGATAAACGACGCCGGGTGTCTGCTGTATTATCATGTGCACCCAGTCCTCACCGTTCTGACGGGGGATCGGCTTTCCGGTTGCCTGATCGACGTATTCCTTTGTGGTATCGATATTGAGGTTATACTCACCTGTCTTTGTGTTCACTGAAATGTACTTACTTCCCGATGCGTTTGTGAGAGTGAAATAATCACCGTCAACGCCCGTAATGCCGTACGCGGGAATGTCAAACAGATCGTTGCCCAAGGACAGATCGTTTTTGGTTGAATCGTAATTCGGTCTCGTCACGGCAAGATCGCAATACTGACCGAGAGACCAGAAAGGCTCGTCGCTTCCCGCCTCGCCGTATTTCCACCAGGTATATCCTACCTGATGTGAATTAAGGTTGGATATCTTTATACCCTCTTTGAAATTTCTATCAAAGAGAAGCTCTCTTTCAACAAGCTTGGGATTATTTTCATCGTCCGGCGTGCCGAAAGAAAAGATATCGCTACAACCTGTCAATGCCGCGAGAAGCATTATCATAGCTAAAATAAATGAAAGTCTTTTCATATTTTTACCTCGCTGTGTATTCTGTGTCTTATAACGTCACATTTTGATCGCGCCGTCTGTAAGTCCCTTGATAAACTGCTTTGACGTAAAGAAGAACGCCACAAGAAGCGGAAGAGACGCAATGCAATATCCTGCATAGATAACCGTGTCGGGTATCTTTGCCGCGGTCGATCCGAATACCGTAAATACTCCAACGCCTATCGTGTAAAGGTCCTCTGCTCCGTAGAGAATGAGTCGCGCCCACACAACGTCGTTCCAAGCGCCAAGCAGCGTTGAAAGACCGACGGTAAACAAAATAGGAGTACTCAACGGCAATGCTATTCTGAAATAACAGCCAAGCTTGCTCGCACCGTCCATTTCAGCCGCTTCATAAATATCTACGGGAATACCGTCAAAAAACGTCTTTATAAGAAAGATATTTATCGGCATACCGCCCGCGATAGCAGGAAGAATGACACCCGCATAGCTCTGCTTGAGATTCAGCGTAGAATAAACGAGAGAATACTGCGTTGCAAGAGTAAGAATGCCGGGGATCATCATAAATGCGAGGAACACCATAAACAGCGCATCCTTGCCCTTGAATTTAAATCTTGAAAATCCGTATGCGGCAAGACTCGAGAAGAGCAATACTCCGAGAACCTCAAGAAACGCTACCAAGAAAGTATTGAGTATATACTTTGATATATACGGCCAAGCCGCCTTGAATGCGCCCTTAACGACCTTTACGCCCTCCTGACCCGGAATTGAAAGCGGGTCCTTCAAAATATCCGCAGGGGATTTAAAACTGTTTATAACCAATATGTAGAAAGGAAACAGCACCATTATAAGTAAGCAGATAATGATGATATGGGAAAATATCTGTCCCGCCGTAAGTTTCTTTCGTTTTTTGTTTATTTTCGTATTCATCATGGCTTACTCCTTTGACTTTACCAGCTTATTGTTCACAACGGTTATTATCATTATTATAAGGAACATAACGACACCCATTGCGCAAGCATAGCCATACGCTCCCTCTTTGGAAGATCCCGTGATAAGTCGGTAGATGTAGTATCCCGGAACCATAGTTCCCGATTGCATACTGTCTATGACCTCACCCGGTCCGCCGTTGGTAATGGCGTACTGCATCGAATAGTTCTGAAGTCCGCCTATAAAGCCCATTACGAGGAAGTATTTGAGCTGTCCGCTGATCAGAGGAAGGTCTATCTTAAATACTCTTCCCCAGAACGATAAGCCGTCAAGCTGAGACGCTTCAATAAGGCTGTGATCGATTCCGTTAAGTCCCGCAAGGTAGATAAGGAAGGACGTTCCTCCAACCCAAGGGAATCCGTAAAGGAAGATACTAAGGAATACCACCCAGACCTCCTTACTTGCAAACCATTCAAGCGGCTGACCGCCGAACGCGGCAAGTATGGTGTTTGCAAGTCCTGCGGATGAACCCGAGAAAACAAGCTTTTGCCAAAGCAGAAGCACGATGATTCCCGGGATCATTGCAGGAAGAACGAACAAAAATCTGTACGCAGGCATCATCTTGGATCTGAGATTATACATAAGCTCAGCGAGGAAGATGGACGCCGCGTTACCGAGTATCATACCTACAACGGTAAGTATGACCGCGTTACGAAGCGATATCCAGAACAGCTCATCGGAAAATACTTGCTTATAATTATCAAACCATATAAATTCCGCTTTCGATCCGCCGTCCCAGTTGGTAAATGAATTTACAAAAGCCATTATCGTAGGATACAGACAAAAAACACACAAAAGAACAAACGCAGGCAGGATAAACAGAAGTCCCTGATATCCCTTATGCTTATTCAAAAAGCTCCCGAGCTTAGTTGTCTTTGACGTATCTTTTTTTGACATTACTTATTTTCCTTCCGAATTAGTGCTTCCGTAAGCAGGCCAAGCCTGATTGTTCCACTTGTTAGTGTTATAGAGTGTGTTTACTGCATTGATGAACGAGTTCTTAAGAACGGGAAGCTTTGACTCTACTGCGGAGAGCTCAAGACCGATAGCATCCTGTCTGAAGAGATAGAACGCGTCGTAGTAATCCTTGTTCATAGTACCGCCTGCTGTTGCGCAAGACCAGGATACTGTGTTGGGATTTGCAACGTCGCTCTTATAGGTGTTAGCGAGAGACTTGAAGTACTCGTTGGTGGTGTTACCGGAAAGAGGAACTGCAAATCCGAGGTCGTTAACCATCTTATCGTTATTCTCAAAGCAGCTCAGATACATAAGCATATCGATGCAAGCGTCAACACAATTGGTGTTGCCTGCCGCGCTGTCCTTGTTCATAGCGGAGTTGGTGATAGCCCAACCGGTAGAGTAACCGGAGAAGCCTCTGCGTACGTAGTTATCAACGTCGCAAGTGGTGTAATAGGGGTTTGCCGCCTCGCCCTCAGGCTGCTGTGTGAGCACGGGATAAGGCATAACGCCGATCTCAAACTCACCTGCAACGGTATCAACGATCTCACGGATGCTTCCGCCTACGACCTCAAGCATAGCAAGGTTACCAACGAGGAACTGCTGCTCTGCGTAGTAGGAGCTGTAATTTGTGGGATAGTACTTTGTCATCTGCTTGATAAGACGGAAAAGCTCAACGTACTTCTCGTCCTCGGGAGAGAAGCGTCTCTCACCGGTTACGGGATCCTTCTGCATATATGCTCTTGCATATTCCTCAGCGTCAACGCGTCCGTCAACCGTGATAACGTCCATGTATTCAAGCTCGCTTGCCCAGAGTGTAGACTCAAGGTAGCTGTCGTACCAGGGGTACATGTGGAAGTAAGGACAAATGTAACTTGCGTCATCGCTGGGGTTTGCTCTGTTGATGGACTGAGCGTAAGCGTTGAGCTTATCCTGCGCTTCCATAAAGTCCTTGTAGGTTACGGGCATTGTAGTAATGCCTGCTGCCTCAAAGAGTGTCTTGTTGTAAATAATACCGATGGGGTTCTGCTCCATCTCAACGGTATACTTCTCACCGTTGGGAGCGAACGTGCTGGCATAAGATGTGCTGTCGTAGATATCCTTCCACATAGCGCTGCCTGCCTCACCGGGCTTGGAGTACTTGTTGGGAGTCTCCATAGCGGAGGAAATATCGTAGAACCAACCCTTGTTCTGGTCCTCGGCAATAGTAGTTCCGAGATAGTAAAGGATCTCAGGAGCTGAGCCGTTAGAGAGCATGGGAGCCATTGTTTCTCTATCCATATTGATGGAGTTGTCAGCTACTGCGAAGTAGTAGCCGTACTTCTCTGCGTTAGCCGCGTTCCATTCGTCAACGAGCTTTTCGAGAGTGTTGTAAGGATAGGGATTGAGGAAGGGGTCATAGTCCATAGAAGACGTAGTGTTATACTGCGCATTCTGACCGCCCGCGTCAATGGTGAGCTTTACAAGATCCTTGTAGCGATCGTCTTCGTCAGGCTTGGTACAAGCAAACAGACAAGAAGCAATCGTCGAAACGCACATTACAAGCACAAGAATTCTTGCAATTTGTTTTAAAGATTTTTTCATTGTAATTTCTCCTTTTCGCATTTTATTGTTATACTTATATAACATTTATGTATTAAGTATAACATTTCTCATCATCATCTTACCACAACTCCACCGCTAAGTCAACAGTTTTTTGTATATTATTAACCAAATGAATACAAGTTCGTTTAAAACTAATAATTAAACCTCACAACTTTTAGTGATTATGCAGATAATAATGTTTTATAACAATAACATAAATCATCAAGTCGGCAAATAAGGTAAAAAAAGGGGATTTTTCCCGCCCCCTTAATAATCAGTAACTTCCCTTTTTTTACCGCACGATCAACGAGTCTTTGCAGGCCTTGCCGTCACGGTTATTATCCATACCGATAATATGACATTATTTTACTTTTTTAAACAAATATCTATTGACAAATAGAAAATAATGGTATATAATTCTAAAGAAAACCATACATTAACACAAGCAAAGGTGACAAACAATGCAAAGAGAAACGTTTCTGTATAAGAAGGTAACGGAATACCTGTCAGACCTCATAATCGCGCATCACGGCGACGAGAATTATAAGCTTCCCACGGAAGCGGAGGTCTGTGAAAAGGTGGGCGTCAGCCGTATCACCGCCAGAAAGGCGTACGCAATACTTGAAAATCACAATCTGATCATCCGTTCAAAAAGAGGCGGCACTAAGATCAACAACGACATCCCCCACAAAACAGTGCTTTCAATATTAAGCTCTCAGAGCTACACGCCCAAGCCCTCCTCCGAAAAAAATAAAAAAGTGGCAGTTATCCTGCCAATAATCAGGGGGAGCCATCACGTAACCAATATCCTCGCCGCAATAATAGACGACCACTCAAACGAAACCATAATCGTCGACAGCTCCGATATGTCTATCCAAAAGGAGCAGGAGCTGATAGACAAATATATGTCTATGCCCGTGGACGGAATAATTCTCTACCCCGTTGACAACGAGATATATAACCCCACCATACTTCATCTCTCGACGGTGAAGTTTCCCCTCATTCTCGTTGACAGATTGCTCCCGGGACTTTCCCTGCCCTACGTTTCCGCGGACCACGAAAACATGGTAAGACTCGCTACAAACCATCTGCTCGAAGCAGGTCACAAATATATTCTTTTCTTCAATGCAAATATAAAGACCAACTCCTCGCTTTCAATACGTAAAGAGAGCTTTATAAATACGCTTTATAACGCGCATAATTACAGACCGTATTTTTATTCGTTCGAGGGAGACGCCGACTCAACGTCACTCTCATTCTGCGAGGATTTCCGCGAATTTCTTGACGCCAACACTAAAATAAGCGCGATCATTGCTGCGGACTATTCGAGTAACCTGCACCTCTCCAAGATGTTGAATACGCTTGGCGAGCCCTATAAGAGCAGATTTGAGGTGATCTATCTTGATTTCAGCCCTATGCACTTTGAAACGATAGGCTCCGACCGCCATCCGACGTATATCATGCAGGATAGCTACCGAATCGGTGTGGAGGCGATCAAGCTGATGCAGAGCGCATTGAACGGAAATGATATATCCAACAGTAAAATAATAGTCCCCGCCAATATCGTTATCGGTAATACCAACGTATAAGCTTATAAAAAACGCCGCCGCGAGATACTTCACGGCGGCGTGGGGCGTGCGGTATGATGTTTTTTGCCGTAGGGGCGATTCACGAATCGCCCGTTTTATTTTGAAGCAACATTTGCACCCAAATGGACCGTCGAGGACGCCGGTTCCTACTGATGAATGATACTCTTTGGTCGTATGGGAGGATATTATCCTCCCGTGTGGTTTTAAACAAATATTTTTATGCACGCGTTCTCCCTCACCCGACTTCGTCGGGAGCTCCCTCCCGGAAAGAGCCTATTCTTGAATGCCAACTTGACAAGCCTCGCCCTTTGGGAGAGGTGGCGGCGTGAGCCGACGGAGAGGGTATTTTACCGCCTACCCTCACACGACTCTGTCGTGCGAGGACTACTCATCCACCACTTCGTGGTCCCCCTTCCCTGACAAGGGAAGGCTTAACGTGATCCGTTTTGTTGTCCTATATATTTTTATTTACTTGTATACGATTATTAATAAATCGTCTGAAGCACAAACGACACCGACAAGCCTTCCGTTGTCAGTGATGGGGGACCGCTTGCGGTGGATGAGTAGTCCTTTGTCATAAAGTAACATTTACGCCCGAACGGACAGTCGAGGACGCCTGTCCCTACAATTAAAAAATGAATATAACAAATTTGGTGGAGTACCCATAACAAACACAGGCACTCCACCAATAATATTTTAATCCTTATTTTCAGGAAGTTTTTTGCTAAGCTTTTTTACAAAAAAGCGTAAAACTTTTTTTACTTACTTTTTTCTCAAAAAAGTAAGTGGGTTCTTAGGGCAACGCCCTGAGTTGCTTACTTTTTATCAAAAAAGTAAGTCCACCTCGTCCTCTATCAAAGCATTGCCGCGCCGATGATACCGGCGTCGTTGCCGAGCGCGGCTATACGAAGCTCTGTGGTTTGAGCGAGGCCTCCGCCGTACTGCTCGGATCTCACAACAGGAATCAGGGCGTCAATAAGCGACTGTCCCTCGCCCGAAATACCGCCGCCGAGAGATATGACCTCAGGCTGAAAAATATTTATCATATTCGCAAGGCCTACCGCGAGATACTTGATATACTTATTATAAACCTCGGTTGCCGCCTCGTCACCCGCGCGCATACCGTCACAAGCGGTTCTGCCCGAAACTCTCGGTGCGCTGAGCATAACGCTCTCTCTGCCTGCGGCAATACACTCCTCTATCTTCTCGCGAGTCATACGAACGAGGGCTGTCGCTGAGGAATATACCTCCCAGCATCCGCGTCTGCCGCAAGAACAAGGCACGCCGTCCACCTCAATTACCGTATGTCCAAGCTCGCCTGCCGCGCAGTTGAAGCCTGTATAAAGCTTGCCGTCAAGAATAATGCCGCCGCCAACACCCGTGCCGAGCGTTACCATAATACTGTTCTTGGTTCCCTTTGCCGCGCCTGCGCAAGCCTCACCCCACGCCGCCGCGTTTGCATCGTTAGCCACGCTGATAGCGACGTCCGTGGCGAGCATATCTCTGAGAATTGCAACTATCGGGAATTTTCTGAGCGGAATATTGTTTGAATACTCCACTACACCGTCGACGGAATTTATCATTCCGGGAGCGGCAATACCAATGCCGTCAAGCTCGGATATCTCAATTCCCTGCTCGGCGCACAGCCTTCTGCAAAGCTCCGCCATATCGGCAACTATCTCCTCAGCGGGTCTTTTGGCAAGAGTGGGTGTGCTGAGCTTTTTTACGATCTTTAAGTTATCGTCAACAAGTCCTACCGCGATGTTCGTTCCTCCAAGATCTATACCAATTCTGTACATAATAAATTCTCCTGTTCTGTTATAAAGTCTTAATATTAAACTGTTTTATTTGATTTTATAGCCCTCTCGCAAAGCGCGGATATCGGACACTCCTCGCATTTCGGGGAGCGCGCCGTACAAACGTCTCTGCCAAACTGAACTATTCTGTGACAAAAGTCGGACTGCTTTTCGGGGGCGATCAGCTCGCTGAGTATTATTTCCACCTTGTGAGCGTCCTTGAGGCTCTCGCGGTACATTCCGAGTCTGCCGCAGATCCTGATGCAGTGCGTATCCGCAACCACCGCAGGCTCGCCAAAGATATCACCGCGCAAAAGGTTTGCGATCTTTCTACCGACACCCGGAAGCCTTAAAAGCTCATCCATCTCGCGTGGCAGCTCGCCGCCAAACTCGTCGCGAAGCATTTGGCACTCCGCTTTTATATTCTCGGATTTGGTTTTCCAGAGTCCGCAGGAACGCACGATATTTGCAATATCGTCAAGCGGTGCGTCCGCAAGCGCGTCAAGCGTGGGAAAACGCTCAAAAAGCTCACGGCAGACCTGATTTACACGCGCGTCGGTGCATTGCGCAGAAAGACGCCCCATAACCATCAGCCGCCAAGCCTCGCCGCCGTATTCAAGCGCGCATTCCGCGGAAGGATACAGCCCTTCAAGTGCGCTGACGATTTCCTCCATTCTCTGCTTTTTCTGAGTCTTGTTCATCGCTTGCACCTCCTTTCGCTTTCCTCAGAATTATTATATCGCAAATCCTCCGCTTTTTCAATAGATATATTCAAAATACTTGACAAAATCCCTGCAAAGTGGTAAAATAATTAGGTTGTAGAGCATTAAAAATTATGATTTTTACAGTATGAGGTAATTATGTTACTTTGGGAATTGGTCGCGATAGCCATCGCGCTTGCGGCAGACGCCTTTGCGGTAAGTATCTGCAAGGGACTCGCCACCAAAGAAAAATATTTAAAGACCGGACTTGCCTGCGGTATTTGGTTTGGATTTTTCCAGGGGCTTATGCCGTTTCTCGGCTGGCTTCTCGGCTCGGCGTTTGCATCCTACGTTGACAGCATCGCGCCTTATATAGCGTTCGCGATTCTCGCCTTTCTCGGAATCAAGATGATAGTTGAGGCTATCAAGGAGATAAAAGAGACAAAAGCGGCGGCGTCAGAGGGAATATGCCTTTGCTGTCAGGACGAAAGGAACGCCTCTCTCGCACCCGCAACCATGCTTGCGTTTGCAATAGCCACAAGCATTGACGCGCTTGCGGCAGGAGTATCCTTTGCGGCTATGAACGCAAATATTATCATTGCGGTCAGCCTCATTGGCATCATCACCTTTATATGCTCCTTTATCGGAGCGGCTCTCGGAGCTAAAGTCGGCGGCAAATTCAGCGGCAAGGCAGAGCTCGCGGGAGGTGCGGTACTTCTCGGTATCGGCATCAAAATACTTGTTGAAGGTCTTTTAAAATAATATGCTACGGCAGTAAGGAGATTTTAATTATGAGTCGTATGATTGGTACAGTATCCCGCGGTGTGCGTACACCGATAATAAGACAGGGCGACAATATCGTTGACATCGTAACGGCGTCGGTTCTTGAGGCGGCTGTTGACGGTGGCTTTGAGATAAGAGATCGCGATATAGTTGCCATGACCGAGGCGATAGTTGCGCGTGCACAGGGCAACTACGCAAGCGTTGACGATATAGCTACTGACGTAAAAGCAAAATTTGAAAGCGACACAATCGGTGTTATTTTCCCCATTCTCAGCCGTAATCGTTTTGCGATCTGCCTGCGCGGTATCGCAAAGGGAGTCAAGAAGATCGTGCTTATGCTCTCCTATCCCTCTGACGAGGTCGGCAATCATCTTGTCAGCATGGACGCGATCGACGATAAGGGCGTTAACCCCTATTCCGACGTTCTCACACTTGAGAAGTACAGAGAGCTGTTCGGCTACGAGAAGCACAGATTTACAGGCGTTGACTACGTTGAATATTATCAGAGTCTGATCGAGGAATGCGGCGCTGAGGCAGAGATAATCTTTGCAAACGACGCACGCGCAATTCTTCCCTACACCAAAAACGTGCTTTGCTGTGACATTCACACCCGTCAGAGAACCAAGAGGATTTTACGCGCAGCAGGTGCGGACAAGGTTATCGGACTTGATGAGATACTTTCCGAGTCGGTAAACGGCAGCGGATTTAACGAGCACTACGGTCTCCTCGGCTCTAACAAGGCAACTGAGGATCAGGTAAAGCTCTTCCCCCGCGAGTGTCAGCCCGTGGTAGACGCCATTCAGAAGAAGCTCTTTGAAGCAACCGGCAAGACCGTTGAGGTCATGGTTTACGGTGACGGCGCGTTCAAGGATCCCGTGGGTAAGATCTGGGAGCTTGCAGACCCGGTAGTTTCTCCCGCATACACCGCAGGACTTGAGGGCACACCCAACGAGCTCAAGCTCAAATATCTCGCGGATAACGAGTTTTCAAGTCTCTCGGGCGACGAGCTTCGCGCGGCTATCAAGCAGAAGATCACCGAGAAGGATTCCAACCTCGTTGGTAAGATGGCATCCGAGGGAACCACTCCCCGACGCCTTACAGACCTTATCGGTTCGCTTTGCGACCTGACCTCAGGCTCGGGCGATAAGGGCACCCCCGTAGTTCACATTCAGGGATATTTTGATAATTACACAACCGAATAAACGATACAAAAGGGCGGACGCAAGATCCGCCCTTTTTATTACGGCAAATGAGATATTATGGTAAGGTATATATCGATGAATAATGCTGTTTATCTGTAGGGGGGGGGGGG
>JBGVPV010000083.1:0-13275 GCA_045127215.1 Eubacteriales bacterium
ATTACAGGCACAATAATTATTACCGCCGTTGGACTTACAAAAGTAAGATGACGAGGCGGCAAATAAACTCCATTTGCATAAAGAACGGCATACATAATGTAAAACAAAATCGAGATACTCAGAAAGAACGTCAACCAAACAGTAACGACTTTACGTTTGTTTAAAAGAGCAAACAGATCGCGCTGTATATCTTGCTTGTTTGTTGTTTGTTTTTTCATACACCCACCGCCTTTCTTGGGTTTATTATAGCACAGTTTTCGGTGTTTTTCAAGACCTGAGGGGGAAGGTTTTAATTAAATCGCGCGAGGCGCGATGAAATCCTCACTCCGTTCGGATGAAATCTTCGGCGTGCCGCCTCAGATGAAATTAAATCCGTCCTCCTATCCCGACGAAGTCGGATTTCATCACGAAGTGATTTCATCCCACGATAATGGGATTTATCCCGTCCGCAAGGACGGATTTAGTTGAAAAAAGAGAGCAAGTCTTTGACTTGCTCTCTTTTTTCTGGGGCGTGTTGACAAAAAAGATGCCGTGATTTATTTGTAATAATAACTCCATAATTTAGATAGTGAACGATCAGACTTTTTCAACTCTTCAACATCTACATCAAAATATGACCAATCGTACGCTTTTTTAGAAAATCCCTTCATTTGTAAATCAATATATGCTCGATAAAAATAAAATTCGCGCTCCGAAATGAGTACAACGTCACTCAAACGATCGTCTTTTAATTTGCTAACAAAATATTTGAATGCAACGCCGTCATCGTTTCTGTAAAATCCTAACAAATAGAGTTCTTCGGTGGCTGAATAATATTCGCTTGAAGATAAGACCACAGAAAAATCATTGTTTAATATGCGATTTTTTAAAGAAAAATCCTTGGTATCATATATTGACAATGCCGTTTTGCAACTATCAAAATGTCGCTCTATATTATAAAATTTTGTTCCATCGGATGAAAAACAAAAATTATCATCTTGAGAACCGTCAACCTTTGAAAATCTGAATTTTTTTATCAATGCAGGCGGATCAAAGGAATATACCGCCAATCTACCTTCAGTGGTTTTCACAACGAAAATGTCGCCTTGGGGGGAAATTGCGGCGGTGTAGGCATACGGCAGATCTTTGAATTTTTTGATTTCCTCGCCACTTTTATTATACAGATACACCGTCTGACCCGTGCAGCCAATATTGTATTTTTCATTCCCTATATAACTCCAAAAGCTTGGCATACGATCACCGCCTTTCTGAGTTTATTATAGCACACTTTGGGCTGTTTGTAAAGAGTGATGTTATGGCTTCTCCATAGTGATGTAGTGCTAACGCACAATGATGTTTTGCTCCTTCGTCGCAAAGTGATGTGATGTTTGCCCACTTCGCCGCGAGGCGAAACATCACTCACGCAGTGAACATCACAGCCGAAGGCAACATCACTTGCCCGCAAGGGCAAACATCGTTCCAAAACAAAAAGCACTTCTTACGAAGTGCTTTTTGTTTTGAGGCGTGTTGGCAAAAAAGATGCCATCATAAATCATATACATAGGCAATATTATTTTCTTCACACCAAGTTTTTTCAAGTTCAAATATTGCCGTAGTATAGTATTTCCACCAATCTTCCCAAAGAACTTTATCATCAACAAAGGCATTGAAACAAAGATTCGTGTTTTGGTATTCGCGTAAAATATGTTTATCATTTAATGATTGAATGTAGTTATCCTGAATTGTTTTTTCGTCTACCTGTAATAAAGATATATATCTTTGAAAAGGTGTGTCGGGTTCGGTTTGATAAACAGAAATATCACATACTTTATAATCTTTTCTATCCAAGCAGTAGCAAACAGGAGCATCTATGTATTGACGATACTTAAACAATTCACTAATATTGATTTTCATATCTCCACCGCCTTTCTGGTTTTATTATATCTTATTATATTTATTATATCACAAAACCTCTTACTCTTCAACCTTTATAATAAAATTGCTTTTCGTCACAGCGAAAAGCTACATTACTTCTTCACTATTCACTATTACTTATTACTTTCCAAAAACCTTCTCGGACGGATTTAGTGAAAAGTGAAGAGTGAAAAGTGAAAAAGTAAAAACCTTCTCGAACTTCGTCCGAGAAGGTTTTTGAGGCGCGTTGACAAAAAAGATGTAGAATTATTTCATCGGGGTGAATGAAACATTTCCGATCCGAATAGAGCTCAACCCTCGTGGTCACGTCACGATTTTAAGAACTCCTCGACCCTTCTGTCATACTCAGCTCTTCCCTCGGCAGATAGCCAATAATCGGGGCGGGTGGTAGCCGCGATCGTAGGCTCTGTTCCGTCGGTTCCATAGAAAGGTGAAAGATTATCGTTTTCGTATTTAACCCTATCCTCTTCCTTTCTGAAATCGGGAATATCATAGGGAACGCCGTTTTCAAGCATACTTCGGTGTCCGAGAATCGCTACCGACGCCATAGTTGTGCCGAAATAAACATCAAATTCGGGTCGCTTATTCTCTCTTATACAGTTCAGAAACTCGCGAATAACAAAGAAGTCTCCGCCGCCGTGTCCTGCCGCCGCCGCAAGTGCCGCATCCTTATCCCTGAGCATGGGTACATAACAGCTTGTTGCAGAGGAAACGTCCTCGGGAACGTCCCATTTGTTGTAGTTCAGAAGCACTCTGCCCGTGCCGTCACGAAGATTTTCCACCTGTCCTTTTTCGGCACAGATGCGGTAAGAATTCTCGTGCGCTCCAAAGTTTGCGCAGCCGGTCACACGGAATACCGAATCGTCATCGTTAAGTGTGGTAATTATAGCCGCTCTCTCGGGAACACCTCTCGAGATTCCGTTGAAATCGATCCTTATGGGGTCGTAAACCGGCATTGCGGTCACACGCTTGGGCGCGGCGCCCGTTATATACATCAGCGGCGCGAGCGAGTGAGTGATGTAATAAGTTCTGGGAAGACTATACCTCCAGTGCTTCGACGTGGGGCAAAGCTCTATGGCATAGCCACTGTTTGCAGGATCAAGAGGGTGGTTATACTCACCCTCTGCGAACAGTACCTTACCAAGCGATCCGCCGCGATAGATCCTTCGCATTTCCTGGTTGAACTTCATAAAGGGATAGTTTTCGGAGAGCATATAGATCGCCGAGCTTTTCTCCGCCGCTCTTACAAGGGCGACTCCTTGCGCCATAGTCGCGTTTGATGTGCATTCGCTGAGAACGTGGATACCGCGCTCAAGCAAACGGATAGCATAAGGCGCGTGCTCATGAAAGTAGTTGCTGAGAAGCACCGCTTCAAGCCCCTCGTGCTCAATAAAATCGTCAAATGCCGTATATACGGCAACGTCATCTCCAAGCATTTCCTTTGCCTTGTTGGCATATTTTTCGTTGAAATCGCAAACTGCAACGATCTCGGCGTTGTTGGCAAGCACGCTCTTGTAGAAAGCGGAGCCTCTGTATCCGCCGAAGATACCCATTTTAATTGTTTTTTTAGACATAATATTTCCTCCTTTTCATTATTTATATCGGTATAAGCACAAGCGCAAGAACGCCTATGAAGGATAGACAGACTGCCCATATTTCTTTTTTTGCAGGCTTTTGCTTTGTTAATGCCGCAAGGGCGGTGGAAACGATGATAACCCCTCCTGTTACAAAGGGATACTGCACGGATGCGGGCAATACCGCCAGCGAGATCAGAAGCAAAAAGTTGGCAATCCGATTAAGAATTCCACCTCCTGCGCTGAAAAGAATTGCACGAAAGCTCGGCACTTTAACCCTCTTTCCGATTATGATCAAAGCAACAAGGCTTATGGCTACCGACATGACCGAGACCCAGAGAGAATAACCGCCCGAGCTCACCTTGGAAAGCTCCGCACTTTCATATATTTTGGAGAGGACACCCGACATTCCGTTTAAAATAAATATTCCGAAATAGTACAGCTCTCCGCCCGTTTTTTTCTTCCAATTTATCGTGATGAGCAGCGAGGATGTAACGAATGCCACACATATCGCTTTAGCAACCGTCATGCTTTCGTTATAAAAAGCAAGACCTGCGATAAACGGAAGCATCATTCCGCCGAGCATAGTAAAAAGCGAATAAACGGAAAGATTGACCTTTTCAAGCGCCTTGAGCGAGCATATACTGCAAAGCACGGAATTGATGGCAGTAATAAATGACCAAGCAAGTGCAAAAGGGGTAAGTGAAAAATCGAATCTGTTGATAACGGCAAGAAACAAAACTCCGACAACCGCGCCGACAAAAGTGCTGACAAAGACCGACGACGCGCCCGTTCCACTTTCCTTTTGATAGTTATCGTTGAAGTAAAATTGAATTCCGAACATAAGGACGGAAATTATAACGATCCCGTAGTACATTTAACCCCTCCTTTGCACTTAATTATAACAAGCAACGCCCTTCTTGTAAATGGAATATTTCCATTTTTTTATATAAAAAAGTTGCATTCTTGCATTTGTTATGTTATAATATGATCACAATAAGCACCGGAGGACAACATGGAACGAAACAATGTTTGTAAATTCAATCCGTATCGCTCAAGCGACCTTATATGTTTCAATTTTATAAAGGAATGCAACAATGCTCAAAATAACAGGCGTTCCGCCGAGCATTTTTCTATTCATCTTGTGCTGAACGGAAACGGCACCTTCGTTTGCGATGGAATTGAACACAAAATAGAAAAAGGCACCTTATTTTTCGTATGTGAGGGAAGCGAGTTTTCCATTGAATCGCACAACGGTGAAGCACTTGAATACTGTTATATCTGCTTTCGCGGCAGACGCGCGAATGAGCTGATTTTTCGATTTAATATCGTTGATAACAACGTCCTTCACGGATACAGCGATATGATCCCCTTCTGGGAGGAATGTCAAGCGCTTGCTGAGGAATCAAACATCGACATTGTATGCGAGTCAGTCATTCTTTACTCTATGGCTAAGCTAAGACCCGCAAAAAAGGGAAAGTGTGACGTCGTCTCGAAGGTGATAGAGTTGACACAAAAGAATTTCACCGATCCCGATATTTCTGTATCCGCAATCGCCGATATACTTGGATACAACGAAAAGTATCTGTCCACACATTTTAAGAAGAAAAAAGGTGTCACCTACACCCAATATCTGCGGGAGCAGAGGATCAAGCACGCGATATTCCTGATCGAGCAGGGAGTCGAAAGTGTAAAAAACATCGCTCTGCTTTCCGGCTTTCGCGATGCGCTCTACTTTTCCAAGGTATTTACCGCAAGCGTTGGTATGCCCCCAAAGGATTATATAAAATCGATCCAAACTGAAGAATAAAAACGATCCTGATAAAAGCCACAAATATTTTTTAATCGAGAGAGCGCGCGTGAAGATGCTATTTTGAGATTTTTTTCAAGGCATATTTTTTACCAAAGCGTTTTTGCAAATAACGAAAAAAGGAGAGATACCTGCGATGAAAAATCGCAAATATCTCCCCTAAAAAGGTATGGAAAAGGTTCACTTCTACTCCCTTGCCCAAAACTACCGATTGGCATCTTTTAATTAAAATTGCTTTTCGCTATAGCGAAAAGATACCTAACCTTTTCACTATTCACTATTACTTATTACTTTCCAAAAAATCCGTACACGCCGAATTAGGGAAAAGTGAAGAGTGAAAAGTGAAAAAGTAAAAAATTCCGCACACTCGCGTGTACGGAATTTTTTGGAGGTGACGATCGGATTTGAACCGATGGATAACGGTGTTGCAGACCGGGGCCTTACCACTTGGCTACGTCACCAAACAACCGTCGCGCCCTCTGGGGCTCGACTATATTAACAAAGAATCGCTTTTTTGTAAAGGTCGCTGCATTAAGCGTTTCCCGTTGCCTTTACTCGATTCAATGATTACTGTGAAATAACGGGTACGCTTGAGTCGTACCCGTTTCTTTTGGAGCGGATTACGGGGATCGAACCCGCCACCTCGACCTTGGCAAGGTCGCGCTCTACCAAATGAGCTAAATCCGCATTTAGGTGGTGCCTCCGGTCGGAATCGAACCAACGACACGGGGATTTTCAGTCCCCTGCTCTACCAACTGAGCTACAGAGGCATACAGCAAGGGCTGTATTATTTGGCGACCCGAAGGGGACTCGAACCCCTGACCTCTAGCGTGACAGGCTAGCGTTCTAACCAACTGAACTACCGGGCCGCGTATGGTGGGAACAATAGGGCTCGAACCTATGACCCTCTGCTTGTAAGGCAGATGCTCTCCCAACTGAGCTATGCTCCCATTCGCGTCATCTTGCGGCGACTTTGATATTATATCACATTGTTTGAGGTTTGTCAATACCTTTTTTAAAACTTTTTTAAGTTTTTTTTCGATATTTTTTCAAAGCTCAAATCTTTAATCGACCGAAGCGCCAACGGTACATATTTTACCACAATCTGACGCACTTGTCAATACCCTTTTGACAATTTTATTTACTTTTTTTTGCGATTTTATCGATATCTTTTCTTGTAAAAATTTCCTTTCGTCCGCAGAAGCGACAGCACACCTCAAGTTCGTCTGCTTTTCCCTCTGCCTTCTGCTCTTCGAGCATCTCGTAAAGGTCCTTTTCACCAAGAGTCACGAGCGCCTTTTCAACGCGTTCACGCGAGCAGTTGCACTTATAATCAACGTAAAGCTCGTCGAAAACGTCGTAATCTATTCCCTCAAGAGCTATATCCGCGATCTGCTTATTATCGAGTCCTTTTTCAAAAAGTCTTGAAACGTTTGCGAGTCTCGGGATATTTTTCTCGATCGCCGCGATGGTCTCCTCCGCCGCAAACGGAAGCAGCTGGATCAGCACGCCGCCCGCGCTCTTACAGGAGAGGTCGGTATCAACAAGCACACCGAGCGCGCAGACGGTGGGCACCTGCTCACTCGTTGCGTAATACTCCGCGATATCCTCGGCGATCTCACCGCTGACAAGCGGTATAGAGCCCGTATAAGAATCCGCGCCTGCCATATCCTTAATGACTGTCAGGAGTCCCTTACCGACAGCTCCACCCACGTCAAGCTTTCCGTTATGCTTAAGCGGCAGATCTACGTCGGGATTCTGAATATATCCGCGCACGTTGCCATAGTAATCACTCACGGCAATAACTCTGCCCGCAGGGCCGTCACCGCCGAGCGTGATAGTGACGCTATCGTCCTTCTCGCCAAGCATACAGCCGATTATAGAGGTTGCCGTAAGCAGTCTGCCAAGCGTTGCCGTAGCGGTGGGGGCGGTATTGTGTATCTTGATCGCCTCATTTACGATATCCGTTGAATTTATTACGTGTATTCTCGCACTTCCGTCCGCAGTCATTGCACGCAAAATGCTTGCACCTTCAGTCTTATTCATAGCCTTATCTGCTCCTTTATTTCTTACTTTTTAGCTCGCGCCGCAATATACCAGCGCTCGTCAGTATCGTTTATTTCCGAAAATTCAAAATCCGAGAAAATACCGATAAGCTCAAATCCCGCGCCCTCAAGCGCCGATACAAGTTCTTCCCTTTTATAGCATCTCTCGGTCTGATGCTCGTCCTCGCGGAAGTACGAGCCGTCCTCGTTCTCCTCGAACAGCGTCAGATAAAAATCGCACAATCCGCTTTCCTCATCATATTCATTCTGCCAGCCGCAGAATATCGCGCCGCCCTCATCACTCTCATCCTCGAGGACGTAGGCGTTACTTCCGTAGATATTTTCAAATTTATAGGGGGAATTTACGTCAAACAAAAAGAGTCCGTCGGGGTCAAGATAATTATGGACGAGTGAAAACACCCTCTCAAGATCTCCGTCGTCGAGCAGATAATTGATGCTGTCAAGACAGCACACCGCCGCGCCGACCGTTCCGTAAAGCTCAAACTCACGCATATCCTGCAAGAGATAGAGTATGCCCTCGCGATCCGCTTCCATAGCGCAGGACAGCATATCCGCGCTTCCGTCAACTCCTATCATATCGTATCCGCGTCGTGAGAGCTCACGCGTCATTCTGCCCGTTCCGCAAGCCAGATCAAGCACAAGACTCGGTTTTTCACAAAGATACTTATCAAAGCACTTCTCAAAAAAGTCTGCCCACTTGCCGTAATCTATCTCAGCGTTGAGCTTATCGTAAACTCTCGCTATCGCGTTATATCCTTCACATCCGCTCATTTTCTCAAATTCCTTATCACTCAAAATTAAGGTAATCAAAAACCTTATAGATATCTCCCGCGCCCATTACGACGCATACGTCGCCCACTCGAAGCTCGTTACCGAGCAGGTCTGCCGAGTCTGAAAATCCGCCTGCGTAGGTAGCCTTATCACCTACCATAGTCGCAAGCAGCTCGGAGCTGACACCAAAGGTGTTTATCTCACGCGCGGCATAAATATCCGCAAATATCACTCTGTCACACGCCTCAAAAGCCGTGGCGAATTCATCAAGCAGCGCCGCGGTTCTTGAATAAGTATGCGGCTGATACACGCAGAACAGCCGTCCGCCATCCCCGCAAAGAGCTTTTGCGCCCGAAAGAGTCGCGCGGATCTCGGTGGGGTGATGACCGTAATCGTCATAGACACGCGCGCCGACGACGCTTCCCTTGTATTCCATTCGTCTGCATGCGCCGCCAAAGCCCCCGAGAGCTTTTCCAAGCTCCTCATCGGGTACTCCGCATTCACGGCACGCCGCAAACGCGGCAAGGGCGTTATATATATTATGGTAGCCCGTGACAGTAAGATCTATATGAGCCACCTTTTTTCCGTCAAAAATAACGTCAAAGGAATACCCACCGATCGAGGAGGTGATATTCTCAGCGCGGTAGGTTGCGTCATTCGTATCAACGCCAAAGCTTATCATTCTCACCTCAACACTCTCCAGGGCGCGGCAGACCTCGGCGTCATCGGCGTTATAAATTACAGCGCCTTCCCTACCCACGAGTGAGGCATATTTGTAAAAAGACTCGCGTATCTGCTCCATACTCTTAAAGTAATCGACGTGATCCATCTCGATATTAAGGATCACCGCCACGCTCGGATTGAAATGCAGGAACGAGTCCATATATTCACACGCTTCAAAAACGAAATTCTCGTCACCGCGCACGCAATAAGCGCCGTTCATTATCGGCAGCTCCGCGCCTGACAGCACCGTCGGCTCGGCGCCACACTTGATAAGAGCCTCGGCACACATCGAGGTACAGCTGCTCTTTCCGTGCATTCCCGCGATACCAATACGCCTTTTATAGCGTGTCATAATATATCCGAGGTAATCAGCACGTGAAATACAGGGCAGACCGTTATCCACGGCGTATCTGTACTCGGGGTTATCGGGCGAGATAGCAACGGTATAAACGAATGCGTCAAAGCCCTCTGCGTTCTCACGCGAGTGGCTGTAATTTATGCGTATCCCCTGAGCCTGAAGGCGTTTGGTAAGCTCGGTCTCGGTCCTGTCAGAGCCTGCGACCTCGTATCCCATATTTTTGGTGATATGGGCGAGCGAGGACATATTTATGCCTCCGATGCCGATAAAATAGACGCTCTTACATCCCTTGAGAAGCTCTGCAATACGCTTATATC
The DNA here is from genome assembly GCA_045127215.1 of Eubacteriales bacterium. Classification (GTDB taxonomy): domain Bacteria; phylum Bacillota; class Clostridia; order Oscillospirales; family CAG-272; genus HGM12713. Next base: position 9,534 of record JBGVPV010000083.1, read on the forward strand.
CAAGCCTTGTATTTTCAACTGACATCAGGTATTCCCCCTATTCTCAGCATTACGTAGTGCCCATACGGCACCAAAAAACACCGTTCTACAAAAAAGTTTACAAAAATTACATAAATATGCAAGTCATTCACGAAAAAATCACAAAGCCCTTGTTTAGCCATCAAATTCAGCAGGTATAATTATACAGTAAGATACTGAAATCCCACCAAAGGAGGTATTACATGAAAATTACCGACATCAAGATCAGAAAGCTTTTTGACGACGGTCCTATGAAGGCAGTCGTTTCAGCGACCTTTGACGGTCAGCTTGCCGTACACGATATCAAGGTGATCAGCGCTCGCGATAAGCTCTTTATCGTTATGCCGAGCAAGAAGAATCCCGATTCCACTTATCGTGATATCGTACATCCCATCAATGCAGAATTCAGAAATGTTCTCGAATCTGAGATCATATCCGCCTACGAAGCTGAGCTTGCTTCCCAGGCGACTGCCGAAGATCCCGGCGAGATCGAATAAAAAAGCAATTTAAACGGTTCCGTGTGAAAAAAGCACGGAGCCGTTTTTTATTTCTATAAGTCCAAAGCTTCCCGAATCCCCGAGAGATCCCGGGTTAAAAGCGTACATAGGTCTCGCCAATGTGACCTCACCCACACGCGTGCCCTCGGGATAATATTTCTCAAAACGAGCGTGTGTATGTCCGTACAATAAAATATCCGCGCCTTTGCCGTACGCGTAGCCAAGGGCGCGGTCAATGCCTGATTTCACAAGCTGCTCGTGCCCGTGCATCATAAGTATCTTAAAATCTCCAAGCCACAGCATTCGCTCGCTTGGCAGCTCCTGCGCAAACAGTGCGTCGCAGTTTCCTCTGACGCAAATCACCCTCCGGTCAAGCACAAAGGTATCCCGCGCGCCGTCGCCGAGAAAAAGTATCTCATCGGCGTCGGCGTGCATGGACATCAGTGTCCCCAGTCTGTCATATCTTCCGTGAGAGTCCGACACTACAAGTATTTTCATAAGATCAGAGTCAAGCGTTTACAGTCTCGTTCTCTTTTACGAGCGCGGGGATATCACTGACACCAGACGGTATAAGGAACTTCAAAGCTCCCTTCGCCGTTGATATCTTAGCGTGATCTATAAACTTTATCTCACCGTCGATACTGATGGGAGTAGGAGCGTCAAACTTCAATTCGCAAGACGATGCTATCTCCTCTCTAAATATCTTATGGAACTTTTCACAAAGATGTGTACCGTTTTTATAATGTTTTACGAGAAGAACGAATTTAAGTCTTGAAAGATTGTTTACGAACAGCACGTTCATAGTGCCGTCGTTAAGATGAGCGTTGGGATTGGAATTAAATCCGCCGCCGTAATATCTTCCGTTTGCGAAGGTAATGAGTATCAGATCGTGATGCACCGCTTTACCGTCCTCGGAAGTAACCGTAACCTTAACGCCGGGCTTTTTGATAAGCGTCATAGCAACGCCGAGAATATATGCAAACTTTGAAGAAACAAACTTGTTCTTCTTTACGCGCTCCATATTGCAAACGGCGTATGCGTCAAAACCCGTATTTACTATATTTATTGAATAAAGATCATTGATCCTCGTCAGATCAATTACCACCTCAGTCGCGTCAAGCTGGGCTCCGATGTCCATAAAGCTCTCGGTAGGCTTGAAGTTTCTGACGTAGTCGTTTCCCGTTCCTACGGGAATAACGCCAAGAGAGACCTTTGAATGATCCTCCGCGCTCATAATTGCGTTCATTACGATATTAAGCGTACCGTCACCGCCGCAAGCGTACACGCGCAGCTCCTCGCCGACGTTCGCGTTGCAGAAATCCATGACCTGCTGTCTCGCATCGTCACCGCTCTTGGATATTATAATAGTCGGCTGAATACCTCTTTCAGCACAAGCAGAAAGAATTCTGTCTTCAAGTCCTTCCTTGGTGGCTTTCTTTCCCGACGCGGGATTGATCATAAAGCAGTATTTCATACTACCCCCTCAAAAAATGTTTATTCGCTCTTAAGCGTTATGTTGACATTTCTTAATAAAGTCTAATATGCACACATAGTAATTATAACACAACTTTCGCCGCTTGTCCACAATTATTTTTCAATATTTGATATCAATCCGCATTTTTTTTGCATATAATTATCATAGCAACTAAAAAAATAGTTAAATTGGAGAATTTTTATGCAGATCAACAGAAAAACTCTTGACGGATTACTCTCGCTCAACGACAAACAGCTTATGGCGCTGATCGGCAATCTTGCCAAAAATAACGGCGTGGATCTGAGCGAATTTCAGGTAGACCCCTCGGACGTTCAAAGCATACGCCGAGCACTCTCGGGTATCACTGACGAGGACATCAATAAAATAGTTGCGCAGTACACGCGCGCCAAAAACGGTGGAAGATAAGTATGGTTGATACCGAGCCCATGGGAGCTATCAATGAGGACAGCATATCAAGTGCGATAAGCAAGCTGATGGAGCATCCCGAGATAATCGGAGCGGTCGCCTCGGCGCTGTCGGGGACGTCGTCGGGAGAGTCGGAGGAAGCGCCGCAAGCCGCACTCCAAAATGCGACAAATGACTCCAAAAAAGATACGGACGGAGGAGCCGAGCTTGCCGCCTCACTCATGCCTATCATTTCCCGTCTTGGAAGTCTCGGCATTGGCGGAAGCAAGGACGGCGGCGGAGGTGGCGTCAAGGGTGGAAAGCACGCCGCTCTCTTGTGCGCCCTCAAGCCGTATCTCAGCAAAAACCGAAGCGATGCGATAGATTATATGCTAAAAATATCGCAGATGTCGGATATCATTTCAAAATTACGTTAGCTAAGGGGGAATGAAAGAAAATATGTATTCACGGCAAAACGACCGAAACAGAGATCTGCGTATCCCCCGAAATTACAGTGGAAACGTCATCTTCTCGTCACAGACGGCTGAGGACGCCGTAAAGCAACACGTTGCAAAGGAGCTTCCCGTACGCAAGAAATACACAGACGCCGCGGAAAAGCCTCGCGCTTACGTCGAGCAGGACGCGAGCGCCGACGAGTCTGAGCAAATACGCGAGTCCGACGGGCAAGAGATAGAATTCGTAGCTCCCGCGGACGACGATTCAGTCAAGGAGAGACAGGAGACCAAAGCGGCTTCCCTGCTCTCTCCCATAGGCGCGCTTGGCAGTGAGGAGCTTTTACTTATCGCGCTTGCGCTGATAATTTTCCAAGGCGGCAAAGAGCCCGAGCTTGCGCTCCTTTTGCTTGCGCTGTTGTTTATAAATTGAGGTAAAATCTGCGGGAGGAGCAAGCCCCTCCCCTACCGCATGACGATGTACTACATTGTAGGGACCGGCGTCTTTGATTGCCCGTTCCTATTCAAAATTTACCTTGTAACAGGTTGCGGGTCGTCGAGGACGTCGACCATATAATTTTGATATTGATAAAACAAAATTGGTGGAACAGCCGTTTTAATTTCGGTCATTCCACCAATTATTATTAAATTCAGATCTTTGTAAGCTTTGCGAAGCTTCCCATGAGCTTTTTGGTGCCTACGGTGTCAAATATGACCTCGTACAGCACGTCTGCTCCCAGAGGCTTTACCGAGAATATCTCGCCCTCTCCGAACACTCTATGGCGCACTCTGTCACCCTCTCGGAGTATCTCCTGAGGTTTGGGTGCAGGCTTGGGTGTGGGTTTAGATACGGAATACGGACTACCCACGCCGTATGCTGTTCTCTGAGGTGAGAA
>JBGVPV010000084.1:0-3042 GCA_045127215.1 Eubacteriales bacterium
TGTGTGAGGACTACTCATCCACCACTTCGTGGTCCCCCTTCCCTGACAAGGGAAGGCTTGTCGGTATCGATTGTGCTTTAGATGATTTATTAATAATCGTATACAAGTAAATAAAAATATATAGGACAACAAAACGGGTCACATTAAGCCTTCCCTTGTCAGGGAAGGGGGACCACGAAGTGGTGGATGAGTAGTCCTCACACAACGGAGTCGTGTGAGGGTGGGCGGTAAAATACCCTCTCCGTCGGCTAACGCCGCCACCTCTCCCAAAGGGCGAGGCTTGTCAAGTCGGCATTCAAGAATAGGCTCCCTCCGGGAGGGAGCTGTCACCGCAAGGTGACTGAGGGAGAACGCGTGCATAAAAAATATTTGTTTAAGACCGCGCGGGAGGCGGCAATGTTTACTTTCGCAAAACGGCACTCGGTTAAATTCTATTTCAGCAAAAACAAAGGGCATATCCCGATGGGATATGCCCTTTGTTTTTGTGAAGGGGCGATAAAAAAGATATTTTCGCCTTTTTTTGTTTGGGTTTGAACTGTCGCATATTTGCTTTATAATAAATTGCTTTTCGACCGTAAGAAGAAAAGCTACATCAGCACCTTTTCACTATTCACTATTACTTATTACTTCCGCCAAAAATCGACAAGGAATTAGTGAAAAGTGAAGAGTGAAGAGTGAAAAAGTAAAATCGACAAGCTTCTGTCGAAACTTGTCGATTTTTGGCGGAGAAGGAGAGATTTGAACTCTCGCGCCGGTATTACCGGCCTACACCCTTAGCAGGGGCGCCTCTTCGGCCTCTTGAGTACTTCTCCGTACGTGCGGTCTGCCGTTTTTCACGACCGCAAGCAATATTATACCCTATTTTAGTCGGTTTGTCAATATGTTTTTAACAAATCGCAATAGAATTATACGTTTTTTTGTTTTTTAACTCACGCTTTTTCGCCAAGTGTAACGTTTCCCTTTAAAAATTCGACAATCTGTTCGGCAGAGCTTATATTTGTGGTGATCTCAAATTCCTCGTACAGCATTCTCGTTGCGCGGTGAAAGGCGTTTGTTTCCGTAGTTCCGGGTTTTTTGCCGCGTGCGAGTATTTCGTCTATCTTCTCTGAAAGCGACAGCGCAAGCACGGCAAGCTCGGCGCGATCTCCGCGCGAGAGTATTTCCTTAAAAAGATTATTACGCGCACGGCTTTCGGCAGGCAGGCTGAGCTTTTGGCCGCGGATCTCTGCCGCTAACTGGTTTATCTCGTCAGCCGAGAGAAGCGTTCTCATCTGCGAGGTGAGATTTTCATTCTTCACGGGCACGAAAAGCGTGGATTGGGTATGGCGCACGGGGGTGAGTATGTAATAAAGCTCGCTGTTATTCGGCGCGCCAAACGTTTCCGCGCGGATGTCTGAGATGACGCACACCCCCTCGGATCTATACGCTACGTAGCTGCCTATTTCAAACATTTTTCGCCACCCCTTTCGTCAAAGCATTGGCTTTATCTATATTATACCATAAAATGATAAAAAATTCCAAAGGAAAAACAACCAAAATATTTTGCGTATTTTTGTAAGAAATGACGGATTGATTTTGACCTTTCGGCGTGATATAATGGGAGTGAAAGCAAAAAGGAGACTGTTATGAAGAAAAAAGTAGTTATAGCGATAGATTCTTTCAAGGGATGTATGGACTCACTTACTGCCGCAGAGGCGGTAAAGAGGGGGATTGAGCGTTCGGGATTTGACGCGGATGTGGACATCTTTGCGTTGGCTGACGGCGGTGAGGGAACGTCCATAGCGCTCGCCCGTGCGCTTGAGGCGACCGAAGTGCCGCTTACCGTATGCGGCCCTGCAAGGAAAGAGGTTAAGTGCAGTTATTGGATCTCGCAGAACACGCGAACGGCGATCATGGAAATGAGCGCGTGCGCGGGTATCATGCTCGTTGAGGGCGAGGAAAAGAACCCCGAGCGCACCACGACCTACGGTGTGGGGGAGATGATACTTGACGCGGTAGAAAGCGGTTGCGAGAGAATTATAGTTGGAATTGGCGGAAGCGCGACCAACGACGGCGGCATAGGAATGCTGGCGGCGCTTGGATTTGAGTTTTTTGACGCTGACGGGGCTTTGATAGAGCCGTACGGCGCGATCGCCGCGGGGCAAGTTGCGTCGATAAGCGGCGAAAAGGTAAGTGAGGCGGTACGCGCGTGCAAGTTCTCGGTTGCGTGTGACGTAACCAATCCGCTTTGCGGAGAGCTTGGTTGCAGTGCGGTTTTTGCCGCGCAGAAGGGCGCGGACGCCGCAAGCATTGCGCGAATGGACGGATATTTGCAGAGCTATGCGAGTGTGGTTGAGTCTTTTAGTGCCAAAGCCGACAGAAACGCGGCAGGTGCGGGCGCGGCAGGCGGACTCGGGTTTGCGTTTTTGTCCTTCCTTGACGCGCGTCTTTTGTCGGGCGCGGAGCTGGTCATCAGAGAGAGCGGCTTGGAGTGCGCTATTGGCAAGGCGGATATAGTTGTTACGGGAGAGGGCAGAATGGACGTCCAATCCTCTATGGGAAAAGCGCCGTCTGCTGTGGCGGCGGTCGCCAAGAAGCACGGAAAGCCTGTGATCGCGTTTTGTGGCGCGATATCCTCACCCGAGGGTGTCGAGGGGCTTGACATCGACGGAATTTTCCCCATTCAGACCGCGGCGATATCGCTTGAGGACGCAATGCGTACGGAGGTTGCCACCGCAAATCTTGAATTTACCGCGAGAAACGTATTTAACGTTTTAGGCGCGGCAGAGAAATAATATAACAAAATTGGTGGAGTATCTGTGACAATATGGATACCACACCGTTTTATATTGCTGTATTATGTTTCTTTATCGTAGGGGTCGACGTCCTCGGCGACCCGTATGGGCATAATTTAACATTTTACAAAAAACAATCCCTCAGTCGCTTCGCGCCAGCTCCCTTTACACAAGGGAGGGCAGATTACAATAATAAGTGCAACACCTCAAAAAAGTATAGACAATATTCTCACCAAGGTGTAAAATGTAGTCACCACAACAAACAACT
>JBGVPV010000085.1:0-8997 GCA_045127215.1 Eubacteriales bacterium
ACATCATTTATCCGTAGGGGCGACCATTGGTCGCCCGTTTTTATGCAAATGTTACCTTATGACAAAGGACTACTCATCCACCGCAAGCGGTCCCCCTTCCCTGACAAGGGAACGCTTGTCGATAACGATTGTGATTCAAATGATTTATTAATAATCGTATATACACAAATAAAAATATAGAGGACAACAAAACGGATCACGTTAAGCCTTCCCTTGTCAGGGAAGGGGGACCACGAAGTGGTGGATGAGTAGTCCTTATCCGACGAAGTCGGGTGAGGGAGAATGCGTGAATTAAAAGAAATATTTGTTTAAGACCACGCGGGAGGATATAGAATCCTCCCCTACGGTCATATAATATCATTCACCCGTAGGGGTTGGCGCCCACGACAACCCGAATTGTAGGGGGCGACGTAGCGAAGCGACGCGAGGGTAGTGAATGATACCACAGTGTGGTATCAGAGCCCGAGCGTGACCGAACCGCAGTAGACCCTCGACGCCCCATTTCGATGTAAATGTTACATTTTTCAAAAAGCTCTTGATTTTAATTAAAATATATTATATAATAAAAAGAGTTATTGTTCTAAAAAAGCAAAAAACCAATGGAGGTAATCTCTATGAATAAAATATATATTCCCGACGGATACCGTCCGTCGCTTGACGCGTACAACACGCAAAAGGCGATCGCGTACATCAAAAAAGCCTTTCAGGAGGAGTTTTCTGACGCGCTTAATCTCAAACGTGTATCAGCTCCGCTGTTCGTAACCGCGGAGTCGGGACTTAACGATAACCTCAGCGGCAGCGAGCGCCCCGTATCCTTTGACGTGCCCGCCGTCGGCTCTAACGCCGAGGTAGTTCATTCTCTTGCTAAGTGGAAAAGACTTGCACTTAAGAGATACAATTTTACCGTCGGCAACGGACTTTATACGGATATGAACGCTATTCGCCGTAACGAAGACCTTGATAATCTTCACTCAATATACGTTGACCAGTGGGACTGGGAGAAGATAATCACCGAGGAAAACCGCAATACAGAATATCTCAAGCTTATCGTAAGAGCTATCGTTAACGCGATCTGCAACACCAATGACAGACTTCACGTAAGATTTCCTCAGCTTCGTACCGAGCTTTGCAGAGAGGTCAGCTTTGTAACTACTCAGGAGCTTGAGGATATGTATCCCGATATGACGGGCTCGGAGCGAGAGAACGCTTACGTAAAGGAGCATAAGACCGCGTTTGTAATGCAGATCGGCGGCAAGCTCCGTTCGGGTAACCGCCACGACGGCAGAGCGCCCGACTATGACGATTGGCAGCTCAACGGCGATATATTCTTCTGGAACGAAACGCTCGGCAGGGCGGTTGAGATATCCTCAATGGGTATCCGCGTTTCTCCCGAGTCGCTTGACAGACAGCTCACGCTTTCGGGCTGTGATTATCGCAGAAATCTTCCGTTCCATAAAATGCTGCTTTCGGGAGAGCTTCCTCTTACCATCGGCGGCGGTATCGGACAGTCAAGACTTTGTATGCTTATGATGGGCTGTGCGCATATAGGCGAGGTACAGTCGAGTATATGGGACGAAAACACGGTAGAGGTCTGCGAGAAAAACGGAGTGCCGTTGCTGTAAGCCCTCACGGAGATTGATAAATAAAGAGGAATTTGAAAAATGCTCAAACGCTTTCTGGCTTATTATAAGCCTCACAAACTGATATTTACGCTTGATATGCTTGCGGCGCTTCTCGTGTCGGTCATCGGTATCGTTTATCCGATGGTCACTCGCCGTATGCTCAACGATCTGATACCTAACAGAAACTACCGTATGGTAATAATCTTTGGTATCGCGCTGCTTGCGCTGTACGTAGTCCGTATGCTGCTCAGATATTTCATACAGTACTACGGTCACGTAATGGGCGTGCGTATGCAGGCTCAGATGCGCTCGGATATGTTCGACCATCTTGAAAAGCTGCCGTACAGCTATTACGATAACAACGAAACGGGAAAGATAATGTCGCGTATGACTACTGACCTCTGGGAGATCAGTGAGCTTGCGCATCACGGCCCTGAGAATCTTCTTATCTCGGGTGTTTCGGTGATCATCTCTTTCGTATATCTTGCGGGCATCAATATCTGGCTGACGCTTATAATCTTCGCTTGCGTACCTTTCCTTCTGCTGATCGCCGTAGCGCTTCGTAAGAAGATGCGTGACGCATTTATGGAGAGCAGAAAGTCGGTCGCGGTGATCAACGCGTCTCTTGAGAGCAGTATTTCGGGTATTCGTGTTACCAAGGCGTTTGATAACGCCGAGAAGGAAAAAGAAAAATTTGAGGACGGAAACCGTCAGTTTATACTCGCCCGTAACGACGCTTACAAGGCGATGGGTAAGTTCCACTCAATGACCTCGTTCATCACCGACGTGTTCAACGTCATCGTGCTTATCGCGGGTGGATTTTTCCTTTACAACGGCAAGATAGATTTTGCGGATTATTCCGTATTTATAGTTTCGGTAAATATGTTCATCTCTCCCGTTATGGCGCTTATAAACTTTATGGAGCAGTATCAGAACGGCGTTACGGGCTTTGAGAGATTTATTGAGATCATGGACGAGGAGCCCGAGAAGGATACCGAGGGCGCGACTGACGCAGGCGTGCTTGACGGACACATCGAGATCCGTGATATAGTTTATTCCTACGATACCACCAAGGACGTTCTCAGAGGCGTCAGCCTTGACGTCAAGAAGGGAACAAAGTTCGCGCTTGTCGGCCCTTCGGGAGGAGGTAAGACCACCATCTGTCACCTTATCCCCAACTTCTACGATATAGAAAACGGAGATATACTTATCGACGGCAAGTCGATAAAGTCAATGACAAAAAGCTCGGTTCGCCGTAATATCGGTATAGTTCAGCAGGATATTTATCTGTTTAACGCAAGCATCAGGGATAATATACTCTACGGCAGACTTGACGCGAGCGAAGAAGAGGTTATCGAGGCGGCAAAGAGAGCGAACATCCACGATTATATAATGACGCTGGAGAACGGCTACGATACGCAGATAGGCGAGCGAGGAGTCAGACTGTCGGGAGGACAAAAGCAAAGACTTTCTATTGCACGAGTATTCCTTAAAAATCCGCCTATACTCATTCTTGACGAGGCGACCAGCGCGCTTGATAATACCACCGAGATACTTATTCAGCAGGCGCTTGACGAGCTTTGCGAGGGTAGAACCACGCTTGTTGTGGCGCATAGACTTTCCACTATCAAGAACGCAGACGAGATCGCCGTGGTTGCGGACGGTAAGATAATAGAGCAGGGAAGCCACGACGAGCTTCTCGCGCTTGACGGAGAATACACAAAGCTTTATAATCTTCAGTTCAGAGCAAATAAGCTCGACTGAGTAAAATAACAAAAGAGGGAGAGACGCAGAGAGAAAGATGTTCGGTTACGTAAGAGCGCATAACGCTGAGCTTAAAGTAAAAGAATATGAAGCCTACCGCGGCGTTTATTGCGGACTGTGTCGCTCTATGGGTAAATGTACGGGGCAGTGCTCGCGAATGACGCTCAGCTTCGATTTTGCATTTCTCGCGCTTTTGAGAATATGCCTCTCGGGAGAGCGAGTTGAATTCGAGAGTCGCAGATGTATAGCCCACCCCCTTAAAAAACGCAGTATGATGAAGCGTACCGCTACGCTTGAATATTGTGCGCGTGCGGCGGCGATACTTAATTATCATAAGATAAAGGACGACATCTCCGACGAGAGAGGGCTTAAAAAGCTTTTCGCCATAGCCGCCCTGCCGCTTGTCGCAGGCGCGAGAAGAAGGGCGCTCAGGGCAGGACTTGGAGAGCTTGACAGAGGAGTTTACACGCGCCTTTGTGAGCTTTCGGAGCTTGAGAAAAAGCGTGTGGCAAGCGTTGACGCGCCTGCTACGGTCTTTGGTGAGATACTTGCGCTTATCTGCTCGTACGGGCTTGAGGGCGCGGACGCGCGTATCGCGGCTCAGCTCGGCAAGAGCGTTGGAAAATGGATATATTCCGTTGACGCGCTTGATGATATCCCGAGTGACGCAAAGCGCGCACGATACAATCCGTTCCTTTTGCTTTACGGCGGAAGAGCGCCGAGCGGCGAACAGCTCTCGGGTGTGGCGGATGCTCTCAGGGCGGCGCTTGCAGATGAGGCTGAGACCGCGCTTGACCTTGTGGAGTGTGATAATCGCATTATAAAAAATATAGTAGATAATATAATGTTTCTCGGATTGCCCGACGTTATGGACGGGGTAATACGAAAGCTGGAGAATAATAAATCAGAAGGGAATACAGTCAAATGATGAACGATCCTTACAAGGTGTTGGGCGTTTCTCCAAACGCTACCGACGATGAAATAAAAAAGGCATACCGTGATCTTGCCCGTAAGTATCACCCCGATAAATACCGAGACAGCGATCTTGCGGACCTCGCAAGCGAGAAGATGAAGGAGATCAACGCGGCTTACGAGGAGATCGAAAAGATGCGTAAGAACGGCGGGGGTAATAATTCCTCCTACGGCTCATCATACTCGGGCGCATACTCGGGTACTTACGCAGGTAACACGTCCTCTACGGGAGACGCAAGATATAACGAGATAAGAAGATTTATAAATACGGGAAATATCCCTGCGGCAGAGCAGAAGCTTTATTCTATCGCCGAGGGCGACAGAGGTGCTGAGTGGAATTTCCTTATAGGTTGCGTGTCCGTTAAAAAGGGTAATTTTGTTGACGCGCAGAGATATTTTGATATCGCGTGCTCGCTCGATCCTTATAATAACGAATACCGTGCGGCTCAGGCACAGCTACGCAATCGCGCGGCAGGCTATGGCGGCAGCTACCGAACCGTAAACGGCGGCGGCTGTGACAGCTGTGATATCTGCTCAGGACTTATGTGCGCGGATTGCTGCTGTGAGTGTATGGGCGGCGACCTGATAGGCTGCTGCTGACGGAGGAGCTATGAGGTCAAACGCCGGAAAAACCAAAAGGGTAGCGGTACTTGCAATGCTGTCTGCACTTGGCGTGGTGATACTTTACGCAGGCGCATTGATATCCGTTATGGATATTTCGGTAGCGGTTATCGCGTCAATGCTTGCGGTGTTTGCGGTAATAGAGTACGGAAAGAGCGCGCCGTGGCTGGTATTTGGAGTCACCTCGATCTTGTCCTTGCTTTTGCTTCCGCAAAAATCTCCCGCCGTGATGTACGCGCTGTTCTTTGGATATTATCCTATACTTAAGGAAAAGTTTGAAAAGAGAGGCAAGGTATTTTCCTGGATCTTAAAGGAGCTCACCTTCCACGTATCTATCTTCGTTATGTATTTTGCGCTTCGCCTTGTGGCGTTTGAGAGCGTGGATATGCCGATAATAGTGCTTGCTGTAACACTTGCACTCTTCGAGATAGTTTTCCCGCTTTATGACGTGGCGCTCAGCAGAGTCATAATGTTTTATCTTTATAGATTGCGCGCAAGATTTAAAATAAAATAACGGTCGAGCCGTCAAAAAGTGCGGAATCGACAATTAAAATTCATTTTTTTGCTAAAAAATCAAAAAATCACTTGACAAATTGAATCAAATGTGGTTTAATATAAGATGTCATTGTATAAAGCGTAATTTGGCTGTAAAGCAACACGCTTCCGGAATATTCCGGATATCTCGTGATCCGGGATACAAACAACAACAAGGAGGTGCATGAAATGCTTAGAACTTATCAACCCAAAAAGCGTCAGAGAAAGAAAGAGCATGGTTTCAGAAAGAGAATGGCTACCGCTGACGGTAGAAACGTACTCAAGAGAAGACGCGCTAAAGGCAGAAAAAGATTGACCTATTAATAGGGTCTCACCAAAAACGATAAAACCGCCGATGAATAAAATTCATCGGGGTTTTTGGTATATGGGTAAAAATTTATGAAAAACGTAGCAATAAGAGAACATCATCTGTATAATAAGGCGTTCCAAAAGGGCAAGCGTCAGGTAGGAAAATACGTTGCCGTTTACGTCCTGAGGGATCTTGCCGCGCATAAGCTGCAAAAGTCTCATCCGCAGAAGATAGTTGTCAACCGCCTGGGGCTTTCGGTTTCCAAGAAGGTAGGCGGTGCCGTGCAGCGTAATCGTGCCAAGCGAGTGATACGCGCGGCGTACGACAGCGTAAAGCAGGAGCTTAAGGTCGGCAATCTTATTGTTATCAGTCCCAGAACGGCGATACTTGGTGCTAAAAGCACTGAGGTGGCGGAGGAGCTCAGAGTGGCGTTTGACGCGCTCGGGCTGATCCCCCCCAAGTCGCAAGACAAGGACAAGCAAACATTATGAAGTACGTGTGCATATTGCTCGTACGCTTTTACAGGAAATTCTTATCACCGCTAAAACGAAATCCGACGTGTAGGTTTACGCCTACGTGTTCAGCCTATGCGATAGACGCATTTACAAAACGTGGCTTTTTTGTGGGACTCTGGCTGACGTTCTGGCGCATACTGCGCTGTAATCCGTTCTCGGTGGGAGGTTACGATCCCGTTCCCGAGAAACGTCCGAAAAGGATCCCCAAATATAATACGGATGGTGTAAGAAAATACCGACACAATGACAGTGATGCGGAGGACCGCAAATAAAAAAGAGAGGAATTTCACGTTTCACCAATAAACGTGAAAGGCGTTATATCTTATGAATATCATGGATATAATCAACGTACCCTTTGGTTACGTTATAAGATTTTGTAACACCCTGGTAAACAATAACTATTTGTTTGCCCTGTTTCTGTTTGCTATCATAATCGAAGTAGTATTGCTTCCTTTCAGTATCAAGCAGCAGAAAAACTCTATTAAGCAAGCAAGTCTTCGTCCCAAGGAAATGGCAATACGCAAAAAGTACGCAGGACGTGACGATAACCCCACAAAGCAGAAGATGACACAGGAGATACAGGATCTGTATCAGAAGGAAGGCTATAACCCCATGGGCGGATGCCTGCCGCTTCTTATTCAGATGCCTATACTTCTCGCGCTCTATAACATCGTAATGAACCCCCTGAAGTATATCTGCCAACTCGGCATGGATACCATCGAGCGTCTTGCAAGCATTGCAAAGGCGGCTACGGGTGTCAATTACGATCTTGAGAGAAACATCAATTTGCTCAGCGACATCAAGAATATGGACTTTTCCAATTTCGCGGGTGTTGAAGGATTCTCGCAGGAGGTTTATGATAATCTGCCTAACCTCAAGCTGTTCGGCGGAGCTATTGACCTTGGCGCTATGCCCTCACTCACGAATATCAACTGGCTTCTCATCGTTCCAGTGCTCACCTTCGTGACTTATTTCCTTAGCATGAAGCTGACGAGAAAGCTGACCTATCAGCCTCAGGCAGACGATAAGGCTACGGGATGCTCCAATAATATGATGGATATCATGATGCCCTTGTTCAGCGTATATATCGCATTCGTTGTTCCTGCGGCTATCGGTGTTTATTGGATATTCAAGAGCGTGCTCGGAACAGTTAAGCAGGTAGCGCTCAAATACGCTATGCCCCTGCCCAAGTTCACGGAAGAGGACTTTAAGGCGGCAGAGAAGGAAATGGCGGCAAAGCAGACTCAGGCGCCTAAGGAAAAGTCGGGCAAGGTAGTACGTTCACTCCACCATATTGACGACGAGGATTATGAGGATACCCGTGAAGCGGGACGTCGCCGCCGTGAAGCACTCGAGGCTCAGGAGGCAGAAGCGCTTGCCGCAGCAGAGAAGAAGGCAAACGTAAAGATCCCCGGACTCAAGAGCGACGATAGAGCTGAGAGGAATAAGAAGAAGCTCGAGCAAAAGCAAAAAGAAAAGGGCGAGAAGAACGATCAGCCCGCACAAAAAGATAATAATACAACAGACGGAGAATAATAAAGTGAAAAAAGAAGTAATCATCACAGCTAAGACCGTGGACGAGGCAGTTGCTCTCGCGGTAGCGGAGCTTGGTGCACCCGACGCCGACAGCATTGAATATACAGTGCTTGAGGAAGGAAAGAAAGGACTTTTCGGAATCGGCGCTCAGAATGCTAAGATTAGCGCAAGCTATAACGTAGGCGGCGAGGAAAGAGCGTTTGCTTTTGTAAAGCAGCTTCTCGGCGATATGGGAATTGAAGCAGAGGTAAGCATGGAGGATGGCGAGGACGGAGTAAAGAAGATCTCCGTTTGCGGCGAGGACGCGGCAATTCTCATCGGTCACCACGGCGACACTCTCGACTCCCTTCAGTACCTTGCAAATCTTGCGGCAAATAAGAGAGTTGACGGCAAGAAGGAAGCTTACGTCAAGATCAACGTTGACGTTGAGGGATACCGCGCAAAGAGAGAGGAAACTCTCAGAGCACTTGCAAGAAGAATGGCGGCAAAGGTTCAGAAGTATAAGAAGAGCGTAATGCTTGAGCCCATGAATCCCTATGAGAGAAGAATAATCCACTCTGAGATCCAGAACATCGAGGGCGTTTCCACGAATTCCATCGGTTCTGAGAATAACAGAAAGATAGTTATCTTCCTCGATAACGGTAACGAGTATTAATTAAATAAAAAAGCCGATACGGATCTGATTTCCGTATCGGCTTTTTTGACGTATGACGTTATTTCTCCACAGGTGAGGAAATATCCTCCCTTACGGATGAATAAAGGAATACAATATAGCCTCGCCCTCGGGGAGAGGCTTGTCAAGGCGTTAGCCGACGGAGAGGGGCATACCTCCCATTCTCACACGACTCCGTTGTGTGAGGACTACTCATCCACCACTTCGTGGTCCCCCTTCCCTGACAAGGGAAGGCTTAATGTGACCCGTTTTGTCGTCCTATGCATTTTTTATTTGTTTATATACGATTATTAATAAATCATCTGAAGCACAAACGATACCGACAAGCCTTCCCTTGTCATGGGAGCACTCCGCTTCGCTACGTATCAAGTTTGCCGTAGGCAAACATTGAGGGGAACGCTTGCGGTGGATGAGTAGTCCTTTTTTGAAAGTAACATTTGCATAAAAACG
>JBGVPV010000086.1:0-82371 GCA_045127215.1 Eubacteriales bacterium
TTATCAGCAGTCTTACCTTGAGTTCTTTTGCGGACGTTGATCTTGGTTACATTCTTAAGGTGTGCTTGCCGTATTTTATTTCCGTACCAATCATCTTTATATTTTCATTTTCCTACGTCAGCTATGTGATATCGGATATAATATTGGCTTTAAACGGCTTTATAACGGGCGCGTTAGTGTCTCTTGTAGCACTGTGTCTGAGTCCCGCGGAAACGCTGATTGCCGTTGCTTTCATTATATCTGCGATCACTTCCATTTTAATTCTGTTGCATTTCGCCCATACATGCGCATTGCTTTCGCTTGGCATCAGATTGCGAGCGACGAATGGCAGAATGATTATCGCCTCCAAGAGTATTTTACTCCTTATAATAAAGGCGTTTGCGGCCTTGGGAACAGTTATTATCCTGACACTTGTACGCAGTCTTGCGTTATTATTTTTTACATAAAACAAAGGATTAAAAAAATTGAAAACTACTGATCAAAACAACAAAAAGAGATTTAAGCTCTTTGATATGAATCGCGATGGGAAAGGCGTTTACGAGCACGAAACGAGAAAACCTACGCTGGGCTTTTTCTTCAAGCTTTTATTCCGTAAATTTTCTCAGCTTTTACAGCTTAATCTGCTTATGCTTTTTATGGTGCTTCCAATCATTGCGGCATTGTTTATATTCTTCCTCGGAAATAAAACCAATACCGCAACTGACGTGCTTTTCGCACCGCTGTACGGCTTGAATATTTCAACCTCGTCGCTCCCTGATATTACGTCGCTCCTTGACCTGAGTATAATACAGATGGATATACCCGCGCTCAAGCCCTTATCTAACGTAATTATGATACTTCTTGCGGCATTTCTTGCACTGACATGGGGCTGGCAGAACGTTGGCGCGGCTTACGTTTTAAAAGGACTTTTCAACGGTGATGCGGTATTCGTATTTTCAGATTACTTTTACGCCATCAAGAGAAACTTCAAGCAAGGCTTTTTACTTGGTCTGATGGACTTCGCATTCATTGTTGTGCTTATCGTTGATTTCGTGTATTTCAGCGGCGTAGGCGGCACGTTCGGGCTTGACTTTATGTATTTCGTAATATTGGCGCTCGTTATCATTTATTTCATAATGCGCTTCTATATTTATACGCTTTTGGTTACCTTTGATATCAAGAATTTCAAGCTCCTTAAAAACGCTTTGATCTTTGCTGTGCTCGGTATTAAGCGAAATCTTATGGCGATGATCGGAATAATTCTTCTGTTAGCTTTGCACGTACTTCTTCTGGTACTCTTTATACCGATCGGAGTATCAATTCCCCTGATACTTCCCTTCGTTTATATTATTGCGGTATTTGGATTTATCAGTACGTACGCGGCATATCCCGTAATTGAAAAGTATATGATAGCTCCTTATCAGCAAAAAGCTGAGGATGATGAAGCTGAGGCTGAGGAAGGTATTGAATAACTAAAATAATTATATTAAACATAAAAAACCGCAGATTGCTTTTCTGCGGTTTTTGTGTTATAAGAATTGTTTTGATAAAGATAAAAGATACGGCATACCTCTTTTGAGGTATGCCGTGTTTTTCGAGGTTAACTTATTAGTTGTTTCCGGTGAGCTTTGCGATCTCTTCAGCAAAGTTCTCTTCCTTCTTTTCGATACCCTCGCCCTTTTCGTAGAGGCAGAAGGAAGCGATCTTGATTTCACCGCCAAGTGCCTTAGCAGTGTTCTTGGTGTATGTGCCAACGGTCATATCGTCTTCCTTAACGTAGCCCTGCTCAACGAGACATACGCGCTCGTAGAACTTGCCAAGACGACCGGTAACGATCTTATCAAGGATCGCGTCGGGCTTGTTTGCGTTCTTGGGATCGTTCTTCATCTGAGCGATAAGAACTGCCTTCTCCTCAGCAACTGCCTCAGCGGGAACGTCCTCGATATTAACATACTGAGGGGGGTTACCTGCAGCGATCTGGAGAGCGATGTTCTTTGCGTACTCAGCAAAGCCTTCCTTGTCAGCTACGTCAGTGTCGAACTTAACTACAACACCGGTAGAACCCTGACCGTGGATATAAGAGGAAGTAACACCCTCAACGAGTACGAAACGACGTACGGAGAGGTTCTCCTTGATAACAGCAATCTGCTCGATAAGAGTCTGCTGTACAGTGTTTGCTGTATCGCAGTAGTTCATTGCGAGAAGCTCTTCAAGAGTAGCGGGCTTTTTAGCAATAATTGTCTCAAGCACACCTGTTACGAATTCCTTGAAAGCGTCGCTCTTTGCAGCGAAGTCAGTCTCAGCGTTAACCTCAACCATAGCGGTGTAGCCGTCCTTGGAGAGAATATCAACACGTCCTTCAGCAGCAATACGGCCAGCCTTCTTCTCAGCGGTTGCAAGTCCCTTCTCACGAAGGATCTTTACAGCTGCCTCAAAGTCGCCTTCAGCCTCAACAAGAGCCTTTTTGCACTCCATCATACCGAGACCGGTCTGAGCGCGGAGATTAGCAACGTCCTTTGCAGTTATATTAGCCATTTTTCTTATTTCCTTTCAAAATTTAAAAGTATCTGGATTACTCAGCGTCTGCTTCTGCAGTCTCTTCAGCTGCGGGAGCCTCAGCAAGCTGCTCGCCCTGTCTGCCCTCGATGATAGCGTCAGCGAGAACGGAGGAAATGAGCTTGATAGCGCGGATAGCGTCATCGTTACCGGGGATTACGTAATCAGCGTCATCGGGATCACAGTTGGTGTCAACGATAGCAACAACCGGAATACCGAGCTTCTTAGCCTCAAGAACAGCGTTTCTTTCCTTCTTGGGGTCTACGATGAAAATAGCGGAAGGAAGTGTATCCATATCCTTGATACCGCCGTAGTTCTTTTCGAGGTCGAAGATCTCCTTCTGCTTTGCAGCAACTTCCTTCTTAGGAAGAAGATCAAATGTTCCGTCCTCCTGCATCTTCTCAAGGGACTTGAGACGGGAGATGGAGCGCTTGATGGTCTTGAAGTTGGTCATCATACCGCCGGGCCAACGAACGTTAACGTAGTACATACCGCAACGTGTTGCCTCTTCCTTGATTGCATCTGCAGCCTGCTTCTTTGTACCAACAAAGAGCATGTTTCCGCCCTGAGCGGAGATGTCACGAACAAATGCATACGCCTCGTCAAACTTCTTTACAGTTTTCTGAAGGTCGATGATGTAGATGCCGTTTCTTTCTGTGAAGATGTATTCCTGCATCTTAGGATTCCATCTTCTTGTGTGGTGTCCGAAATGAACGCCTGCTTCGAGAAGCTGTTTGATTGAGATAATAGACATTGTATGTCCTCCTTTGGTTTTTTCCACCACATAGCCAAGCGATTGATCGCACCGCAGGTGCTTATGTGTGTGTATTTTATTTGTTTGCGTGATCTCACAACGCAACTACGAAATTATACCATAAATATATATATAGTTCAAGAGAAATAAAATTTGTTTACAAAATATTTACAATTCAAAATATGGATTTTTTCTTTTTCTTCTCCGGGATAAAACATTCCGCAGGCGTCAGTCGCACTAAGATGGCGTCGGAACCGATACATTCGATTTTATTCCAAGGTATAGTGATATCCTTTGACTGCCCCAGCCCCAAAAATCCGCTTGGAATACAAATAATCAATGCGGTGATCCTGCCGTCACGCGCTTCAAACTCAAAGTCCGTGGGACAGCCGAGCCTTGTGCCGTCACATAGATTTATTACTTCTTTTTCCCTGAGGTCACACGTGCTGAATCTTTCCATAAAAATCTCCTTTGCATGAATTCTCATAACAATTTATGCAAAGGAGATCACGTCCTATTCAACTCATTTTATTTCTGAGAAAATACTCACTGAGTAGAAGTATCACAGACGGTATGAAGGAGCAGATCAGATATATAGCCGGAAGCTTGATCCAATCTATGAAGATACCTGCCGGAGTTACTACCGCTACAAGTATCAGGAATATGATAATAAAAGCAAAGTATGACGCGTATTTCTTGTCAAATATGAGGCTTTTGGGGCTTTTGCCGTTCCGTAGCAATACTGTTATCATGGTTGCCAAATGGAGCCATAAAACCGCGCTGAACATATATTCAACGGGATACAAATAAGCCCCGAACATTCCGACAAGTCCAACGATCTCGGGAAGTACGATTGTGATCAATGAGATCGCAGTGGCAAGTATGAGAGCTTTTTTGTTGAATATACGTGAGGTATCAAGGCTTTTAGTTATTAAAGGCTGACGCACGCGACGGGGTGCGGATTGTGTTGACAAAAGCAAAAGCATCGGAACGTCACACAAAAGACCGTACAAGAGAATATGTCTTGCGTCGAGTATTGCTGTTCCGAATATCATTGGGAATGCAACGCAAATTATTCTGATCAACTGTACCGTTAAAAGATAAGTTATAAAATCGGAGATATTTTGCAGAGCTCGGTTGGTAGCGGAAAAGACCGAAAGAAGTGCTTTGATTCCACCTCGTCCGTTGTTACCGGGACGAGCGAACAGAACGTCCGCCTTGCGTTTGAGTGTCTGCTCGCAGACCGTGCCCATGCCTCTGCCAACACTTTCAAGCTCGAAAAGTTCTTTTTCATCCTTGGCTGAAAAAACGTTGATAATCGGCGCGCACGTCATAAAGACGTCCGCATTATTGATGGCATCAGAGGCATAATCCGAGAATCCAAGCACGCCAACAGATCCGCCGTTATTTTGTATGTATTCACACAAAGCAGAAATATCCGTCTTATCAAATCCCGAATATGTCTCTATTTCTCCAAGTCGATATGTGATCGGAAGCTTCTTTTTTATGAGCTCATCCTTTGATATTCTCACGCTTCCGTAAAGCTCGTCGGGTATCTCGGGACCGAAATCCCCCTTCGAATCCACGAAGGAAATTACCTTGACTCCACCCGATCTGAGAGCGGCAATGGCTTTTTTGGCGGAGTGATCCACACCCTCACTGAGAACTATTGCGCCGGCAAGGCATTTGTCAGTGTCGGATGGGTTTTTGTGATCCGCGGACAGCATGAAAATAAGCACTTGCTTGCCGCGGGTATGCTGAACGCCCAAGGTATGCTTGGCACGGTCTATTGCAAACGCCGAGAACGGACGAATTCCGTCAGGGGTTAAAACGGTTTTACACTGAGCTATAACGTCGATATTATCCGTGACGCTGATAGTCGCTTCCCTGCCCATATCGCTAAAGGCAATTATTGACTGAGCGTCAGCCGTAACCGTTTGCATATACGACTTTATGGGACAGCGTATCTTAAGAGCTGAGGCGTCAATTTTCGCCGCGCTCATCATCTCGTCAAGACCTATCTTGTATTTCCCCGGCTCGCCAATACCCAACGAAACCGAGCTTGACTCGGCTATATTATATAGCGCCGCTAATTCAAGCAGGTATTTTGAAGGGGTGTTCAGATTATTGATATCTACCTGCTCTCCCTCGCCTGTAAATGCTGACTCAAAGTGCAGTATACCGTCAGTTACGGCACAGCCGTCGATCATAAACAAATGCGTAAGATTACGTATCTTGTCAAGCGCGTTGGTAGATCTGAGAGCTACGGGAGAGGGGGCATTTGCCAGTGACTTTATCTTATGTACAAAAAATGATTTGCAGAGTGTGTAACACAGTTGTGTCATGGCAGACGCGCATATTGCGAGAGCCGTGAGAAACGACGCTGACAGTGTTACAGTACCGCCGCGCACGTTGCTGAACAAAAGGCTGATGATGCAAAACGGCAAAACGCAGAGCATAGAGATCATGCTTATCTTAGAGCATATTGCCTTAAGTTTCTTAAGCTCCTTCGGAACGTCATCGGTGCACTTTTCGTGTATGCCACCGGTTTTTGCGCCAAGATAGGTGTAGGTACCGGTCGCGTAAACGATGGCTCGCGCGCTTCCCTGCGTTATGATACTCCCCGCGTGTAAAATGTTTGCAAAATTACAGGGGTTATTTTCATGTGGAGCTACGATTGCTCCCGAGTGTTTTCGGAGCGGTATATATTCGTTTTCCGTTATGCGCATATCAACGCCCAAATCATCGGAGAGAACAAGACGAGCATCACCGCAGACGATATCACCTTTCTCAAGTAAAATAACGTCGCCGGGAACAACGTTGTCAAAGGAAATTCTGTAAAGCTTTCCGCCTCGTATGACCTTTGCCGTCGGCATGAAATAAAAGTCTACCTGCTCAAGCGCGCGCTGTGAGCGATAGTAAAATATAAATGAAACGAAAAGTGTGTCAATACAAAAAATAAGCGTAGTAGCACCGAGATGAAGCTCGTCAAACAAAAGCGCCATAACCGCGCAAAGCAAAAGTAAAATAAGCGCAAAATCCGAGAGCAGCTCTTTTAGCATTTCAAGGACGCTTTTTTTCTTGTTTATGAAGAGCTTTCCGTATGCGTGGGATTTAGCTCGGAACGCAGAACGAGCCGCCTTGCGGGAAAGTCCCGAGGCGGCATTGGTTTTCAATTTCTTTTCAATTTGAGAAACATCGTTTAAAAACCACTTTTCGTTCATATTACATACACTCTACTGTTAATTTATTTTCCTCGGTATTGTATCCGAGGCGTGCGACGGTTATCGTCTTATTATAGTCGGAGATGATCTTTTCCGCAAGCAAATCCTCAACGTTGCTTCTTATAAATCTTCTCATGTTACGAGCACCGAACTTCTGCGAATAGGAATTGCGTGCGATAAAGGCAACGGCTTCCTCGGAATACGTGAAGTTTATTCCCTTTTCGTCAAGGGCGGTCTTAAGCTCTCCGAGCATGATCTTTGCGATATGCTCAAAGTCATTCGGTGTCAAGGAGTTGAAGGTAATGATCTCATCAACTCTATTGATAAACTCAGGACGCAGGAAAGCGGAAAGCGCCTTCATGGTCTTATCGCTGCTAAGACTGGTCTCAGAGGCAAAGAAGCCAACGGTAGCCGAAGAATTATCAGATCCCGCATTCGTTGTCATAACGATAACGGTGTTCTCAAAATTAACGGTCTTACCGCGCGCATCGGTTATTCTGCCATCGTCAAGAATCTGCAAAAGTATATTCAAAACGTCGGGGTGCGCTTTTTCGATCTCATCAAAAAGAACGACTGAATACGGACGTCTTCTGATCTTTTCGGTGAGCTGTCCTGCTTCATCGTATCCCACGTATCCGGGAGGCGCTCCGATTATTCTTGAAACGGAATGCTTCTCCATAAACTCAGACATATCGAGTCTGATAAGCGTCTCGGGAGAATGGAAAAGATCAGCCGCCAGAGTTTTTACAAGCTCAGTCTTACCCACACCCGTAGGTCCTGCGAAAATAAAGGAAACGGGTTTTCTCTTGTAAGATATACCTGCTCTGTTTCGCTTGATGGCTTTGGCAACTGCCACCACAGCTTCGTCCTGACCTACTATACGGCTCTTGAGTCTTTGCTCAAGCGTATCTATCTGCTCAAATTCATTTCTTGAGATATCTACCGCGGGTATTCCCGTCCATATCTCGATAACAGCTGCGATATCTTCTTCGGTAAGCGTTACAGCCTCGCACTCGGTCTCAAGCTCCTTGAGCTTGGAGGAAAGCTGAAGCTCCTTAGCCTTTATCTCAGCAATCTCCTCGTAGCACTTCTGAGAATTTTTCTCATCGGACTGCGTTTGATTTTCAAGATTTTCTCTGCGTTCCTTAATAGAAAGCAATTCCTCGCGTATCTCTAAGGACTCGTTGAGCGCTGCGCTTGTAAGCGAGAGCTTTGAAGCTGCTTCGTCGAGCAGGTCGATAGCCTTATCGGGCAGATATCTGTCCATTATATAACGTTCGGACATTATAACGGCTCTTTTAACAACGCTGTCGGGTATTTTGATAGAATGGAATTCCTCGTAGTAATGCTTTATCCCCTCAAGCATTTCTACGGTTTCATCAAGTGAAGGTTCATTAACCGTAACGGGCTGGAATCTTCTTTCAAGCGCGGAATCCTTTTCTATATATTTTCTATATTCGTTAAGCGTTGTAGCACCTATAAGTCTGATCTCTCCTCTTGAAAGGGCGGGCTTGAGAATATTAGCGGCGTTGACGCTTCCTTCGGCGTCACCCGTGCCCACGATATTGTGGACCTCGTCGATTACGAGAATGATATTCCCTGCTGCTTTGACTTCGTTGAGAAGACCGAGAATTCGTGACTCAAACTGACCTCTGAACTGAGTTCCTGCAACGAGTGCTGTGAGGTCAACGAGATAAATTTCCTTGCCCTTGAGCTTATAAGGCACGTCACCGTCGGCAATACGCTGTGCCAGTGCCTCGGCTATTGCCGTCTTACCTACACCCGGCTCACCTATGAGACAAGGATTATTTTTTTGTCTGCGGCAAAGTATCTGAATAACTCTTTCAAGCTCTTTATCTCTGCCAATTATCCTATCAAGCTTTCCGTCAGCGGCGCGCTTGGTAAGATTTCTGCAATAGGTATCCAAGAACTTATACTTCTTGGGCTTCTCACCCGCAGAGGTATCCTTTTTGTTGCGCTTAGCTCCGTCGGGAGCATTCATAGGAAGATTTCCGTCGCCGAAGAGTTTAGGCATATCGATAGCAGGCGCTCCGCCGTCCTCGAGGTCGTCATTTTCAGAAGGAGTTCCTGAGAATTCCTCCATCATAGAGCTGATACCGTCCTCCATAGACTCAAGCTGATCTGCGGATATACCGAACTGATTCATAACGTTACCGAGCATATTATCAACGGGAACGCCAAGCTCCTTAGCGCATTTTATGCAAAGACCTTCACTGGTCTTATTGCCATTTTCAATTTTAGTTACAAATACGACTGCCACTCTTTTGTGGCATCTTGAACACATTACCATAGATTAATTAACCGTGGGCTTTGCCCATTATTTTCCTTTGCGGATATTGTTTATGATACCGTCTTTGCAAACGGCTTCTTTTCTAAGATAAGAATAGTGCTTTATGTATCCCAGCATAGCGCAGATTCCGAATACTGCGGTAGGAACGTATATAAGCAATGCAATGATCGGATTTTCAGAGAGAAGGTCCTTGCAAATAACGGATATTGCAATAGTTAAGTAGAACAGACACACTGCAAGCTTTCCGTACCATCTGCTGACAACGTTTACACTTCTGCGCTTGATTGCGAGAGCGCCGAGAAGAAGTGTGATGAATTCTTTAAAAAAGAAAGCTAATGCGAACCAGATCGGAACGATATTTTTGATCCAAAGGCAGACGAGAACCGTGCACTGCATAAGCTTGTCAGCGAAAGGATCGAGAATTTTTCCGAGATTGGTTATCCAGTTGTTTCTTCTTGCAAGATATCCGTCTACAACGTCAGTCGCGCCCGCAAGGAAGAATACGAAAAGCGCCGCGAGAAGATTGTCAGTGACAAATACCAAATACACGAAGACAAACACGAGAAGGATTCTGACGACTGAAAGAATATTGGGGATATTTTTGAGTTTCATTTTTGTTTACTACCTTTCTTTTTATAAAAAATCAAAACTTTGATTTAAAATTTTATTTTTAATAATTCCACTATGTTATATATTTTTGATTGACGCAGTGTTAATATAAACGAATTGACGGAGCCGGTTTCAAACAAGTCGACGAAGAATGAGAAAACAAGCACTATTGAAACCCCGAGAACAAGACCGACAAGCCCTCCGAGAATTCTGTTAAGTACGCGTGCCGTGATGCCGGTACCTATCTTATGTTCAACAAACTTAAAAAGAATGCGGATAACGAGGAATGATAAAACGAAAGTAACGACCGTTCCCAAGGCTGTCGGCAAAACCTTATTGACGTATGATAAGCCGTTGTTGACGATGCCCTCAACCGCTTCAGGCGTTTGAGTAGGCGCTTCGATCGGAGTTGGCGACAATAGTTCTCCTATCGTGCCTCCGACGGTAACCGAGATAAATCCCGCAAGTGCCATAGAGATCGCCGAAAAAATTATCTTTTTCAGTCCCTTCAGTGCAAAAATAACCGTGAAGGATATGATTATCAACAAATAAATTATATCAAAAGTATTCAAATTTCTCCTCCTAATTATTCAAAAGTTAGATATTCAGCCTTTGCCGCACCGCAGACTACGGCGGTATTTGCATTATAGATCAGCATCTTCCCCTGTCCTGACGGCAAAAACGCTTGTTTTTTATCCCTCAGATCAAGCCTGATAATACCATCATCGGTACGCAAGAAAGCGGTCTGCTCGTAGAGTCCTATATCATTTATACTATTGCGAACCGCCTCGTTATATACCAGCTTAGCATTACCGTCAAAAACAGAGACGTGGTTTTCAGAATTTAAAACGTAGGAAACAGCTACACCGTAGCTATTTATATCAAATCCCGTGAGCTGTGCGTTGTTGTAAGAAAGCGAGGTTTTCAGGTCGAAATTTTTGTCATATATCTTGACCGATGAATTCGTAATGATTGCAAGATTTCCGTTATCCAGAAATCCGCTCTGTATTAAAAATTCACCTTCGATCGATATAGTAGTTAGCTTTTCGGCGCTTGAAACGGAATAAACGGCTATTTGAGAGCTTCCGTTACCCGTCCCATTGTCATAATAGCAGATAGCAAGCTTGTCTTCCTCAGAACTCATACTCACGTCGAATGCGTAAAGATTTTCGGGAACGGCAAATACGGGCTTGAAATTGTTTTTATAAACCTTGACAAGCGATTTGTGGCTGATATCTCGAGTTATTACCGCAAACTTTCCATCATCTGCAAAGCAAGCGGCGGTTATCGGATACTCAAGCGTTTCCGAGTATACACGTGAAAATGAATTGTATATTGCGAATTCTGTGTCAGCGGTATCATACACGAGAAAATATTTGTCTGAGCTTTCAATGCAAGGCGAAGAAAACTGAGACGTCGTATTTAATGTGTTTCTTCCCGTCGCGGTATATACGGAAACGTTTGAGGGATTTACTACCACAAGCCCTCCGCGATACAGTGAAAAGAAATGTCGTGTGTCTGAGGTATATGATAAACTATCGTAATTCGACGATTCAATATCAACGGCATTGGAAAAGTCCTTGAACAGATAGAAAAAATTATCATAGGTTATTTCTCCGAAATTGGATATCACGGAGAACAGCAAAAATATAACGAGAATTAGTACGAGGACTCGCTGAGATATTTTATAAACCGAGGAAACGTTTGCGTAATAGACGTCACCTGCAGCGTTGAAGTCCTTGTGGCGCAGTACTTTTTCCTTTTGCGGCTCAAGAGAAAAGAAGTTTTTTACTTTATCGAATGCAGCGTTTGCCGGAGAGTCGTTATTTTCATTTTTAATATTAAAAAATGGAATTTTCATAAACCCTCCTTAAAGATTTAATAAAAAACTTTATTCAGATAAAGTCCCTGAGGCGGAGCGGTGATACCTGCGCGCGCCCTGTTCTTACTTGCAATTATGTCTTCGATCTCGTCGGGTGATATCTTACCTTCCGCAACCGCAATAAGCGTCCCCACGATTATTCTGACCATATTATAAAGGAAACCGTCTCCGCGCACTTTTATGCTGATAATGCGGTCGTCTTTTTCAACACTCAAGGAGAAGATAGTTCTTACCGTGTCACATACCGAAGAATTTGACGACATAAATGCCGAAAAATCGTGCGTACCGATAAAATGCTCGGCGGCTTTTTGCATACTGCCCCATGCCTTATCATCAATTTTTCTGGCGTAGTGCCAAGCGCGCCCTTCTTCAAAAGGATCTCTTACGTTATCGCAATATATTCTATACAAATATTCCTTGCTTTGAACACTGTAACGCGGGTGAAAATCAGAGTCGACCCAAGCCGCACTTTTAACGGCTACGTCACTCGGCAGATAAAACGAGAGGGCGAGCGGTATTTTTTCAATCGGAATGTCGGTATTTATATACTCCATTCCCCTTTGTGCTACCGTCGCAAAAAATTGATTTGCGTGAACTCCGCTATCCGTCCTGCTGCAGCCAACGATATCACAATCAAACCCGAACAGTGATTTGGCGGCACAGTTGAGCTGTGATTGCACAGTCCTTTTATCAAGCTGAACCTGATAGCCGCAAAAGTCAGTACCAAGATAGGATATTTCAAGTAGAATCTTTTTCATATTATTTCCGTCAACCTATGGTATATAGGATATTAAACACGTTTGCCAAAACTATCGCCGCACAAAGCGCTATCATCAAGATAAACGCGACTATGTCCCTTTTACCGATACGGCGTACCTTCATACGAGTTTTTCCCTCACCGCCATGATAACATCTGCACTCCATTGCCGTGGCAAGATCTGCCGCGCGGTTGAATGAAGATACGAAAAGAGGAATCAAAACGGGGATCAAAGCTTTTGCGCGGTCAATAAGACTTCCCGATGAGAAATCCGCACCGCGTGCCTTCTGCGCCGTCATTATCTTGTCGGTTTCCTCAATAAGCGTAGGAATAAATCTGAGAGCAATGGTCATCATCATAGCAAAATCGTGAACGGGCACGTGAAGCTTTTTAAGCGGTGAGAGTAAGTCCTCAATACCGTCGGTAAGCTCAATAGGCGTCGTAGTATACGTCATAAATAAACTCGTTCCGATTATAAGCGAGGTAATTCTGACAATTATAAAAATTGCCGAATATACGCCCTCAAGATATATGTTTATAAATTTCCAGGAGACGAGAGGGGTGTTTCCTGTCGTCCAGAAGATATTTATAACGGCAGTAAAGATCAGTATAATAAGCACGGGCTTAAGACCGCCTACTATTATACGGTACGGTATTTTTCCGATCAATATGATCGCAAGCGCGCTTAAGGCAAGAATGATGAAGCTGAGTGTATTCTTGCAAAGGAACGAGCAGACGATATAGAATATCGCAAGCAGGATCTTTATTCTCGGATCAAGTCTGTGCAAAATAGAGTTTGAGGGATAATACTGCCCCAAAGCAATACTTTTCATTTTCTTAGTTAAACCTCAATTTATTTTTCAAAAATTCAAATGCGCCCTCAACGGTATAAATACCCTTATCGATAGTAATACCGCGAGAAGCAAGAATGTTCATAAGCTGTGATATCTGCGGTACGTCAAGCCCAATGTCCGTCAGCTTGTCCGCGTTGGCAAAGACCTGAGTTCTGTCGCCGGTCATAAAGATGCTACCGTCGTACATTACGATGAGGTTATCACATATTCTCGCCATATCCTCCATACTGTGACTGACGATGATTACCGTAGCACCGCTTTTTCTCTGATAATCCATGATGTTCTTGAAGATTGAATCTCTGCCGCGAGGGTCAAGGCCTGCCGCAGGCTCGTCAAGCACGAGAATGTCGGGACGCATAGCGATAATACCCGCTATTGCCGCCCTTCTCTTTTGTCCACCCGAAAGGTCAAAGGGAGATTTGTCGAGCAGCGAGACGTCAAGATCAACGAATTCAGCCGCCTCAATTACACGTTCGTGTATTTGTGCTTCCTCGACTCCCATATTTCTCGGGCCAAAGGCGATATCCTTGTATATCGTTTCTTCAAAAAGCTGATATTCGGGATATTGCATTACAAGGCCTACCTTAAATCGAACATCCTTGATCTTTTTAGGATTCTCCCAGATATCAACGCCGTCAATGAGGACTCTGCCCTCGGCGGGTCTGTGCAAGCCGTTAAAGAGCTGGACCATAGTAGATTTACCCGATCCCGTATGCCCTATAATTCCGGTTATAACACCGCTCGGCACGGTAAGATTTATATTTTTAAGAGCTTTTATTTCGTAAGGAGTGCCCTTGCCGTGATAAAAGCTTACGTTTTCGAGTGTTATCTCAGCCATTACCGTTTTCCTTTTCTAAAGCTGCCATAATAATATCGGCGCATTGCTCGGGAGTTACGCATTCTCCCTCGCCCACAAGCCCTTCAGCTCTGAGCTTGTGTATAAGCTCGGTGCACTGAGGAACGTTAAGTCCGCATTTGCGAAGCTCGTCCTCGTGTTCAAAAACCTCAGCGGGCGTACCGTCTATGAGCTTGTTTCCGTCGTCAAGCACTATGATTCGATCTGCCATAGCGGCTTCTTCCATATAGTGCGTTATCATTATAACCGTGATATTCTTCTCTCTGTTCAGACGAAGTATGGAATTCATTACTTCCTTGCGTCCCATAGGGTCAAGCATAGCGGTGGATTCGTCAAAAATTATACAATCAGGGCTCATCGCTATAATGCCCGCTATTGCAACTCTTTGCTTCTGTCCTCCCGAGAGTCTGTGCGGCTCATGATGCGCGTATTCAAGCATTCCTACGTCGGAAAGCGCTTCATCAACGCGCTTTCTGATCTCGGCGGAAGGTATTCCGAGGTTTTCGGGGCCAAACGCCACGTCGTCCTCGACTACCGTTGCTACAAGCTGGTTGTCAGGATTCTGAAATACCATACCAACGTTTTTTCTGAGGGCGAGTACGTCGTCGTCAGTCATATTCACGTCAGTGATATCTCTGCCGTTTATATATATTTTTCCGCTACTTGCTACGAGTATCATATTGAGTAGCTTCGCAAAGGTGGATTTTCCGGAGCCGTTATGTCCAAGCACGGCTACGAATTCTCCACTTTTGATCTCGACGGAAAGATCGCTCAGTACCGGGCTTTCGTTAAGCTCGGCATCCTCGTATTTATACGTCAAGCCGTCAGTTACTATAAAAGGATTCATTGTTACTCCATGAATTTTACGTTATTTGTTGCTTTGCCATCTCGCACTTGCACCGCAAGGGATCGGGAATCCGGTCTGCGTTACGGGGAGTCCAAGTTCAGACGCCAAAACCTCACCGCCGTGTTTTGAAACCACGGTAAGACCGAGAATATACTGCATAGCCGCGGGAGAGAGTCCCGTAGTATATGAGTTTATTAAGAAAAACAGCGGATCGTCTGAAAGTATAGACGCTGTAAGAGATACGAGCTCATGAACGCTGTCCTCTATTTTCCAGATCTCACCCGAGGGTCCGCGTCCGTAAGACGGGGGATCCATAATTATCGCATCGTATTTGTTTCCTCTGCGTATCTCACGCTCAACAAACTTTTTGCAGTCGTCAACTATGTAGCGTATAGGCGCATCACCAAGTCCCGAAAGAGACGCATTGAGCTTTGCCTGAGCTACCATACCCTTAGAGGCATCTACATGTACGACGGAAGCGCCCGCTGCTGCTGCGGCAAGTGTTGCACCGCCGGTATAAGCGAAAAGGTTGAGTACCTTTATAGGTCTGCCTGCGCGCTTGATAAGGTCGGAGAACCAATCCCAGTTAGCCGCCTGCTCGGGAAAGAGTCCAGTGTGCTTAAATCCCATGGGCTTAAGTGCAAAGGTGAGATTTCCGTATTTGATATTCCACTGCTCAGGTAAATTATTCTTCGTCCATTCACCACCGCCCTTTGCGGAACGTGTATAGACTGCGTCGGCGCGTTTCCAAAGTTTGTGCGATGCCGAATTTTTCCATATTATCTGCGGGTCAGGACGTCTGAGCACAAAGCGTCCCCAACGTTCAAGTCGCTCTCCGTCCGATGCGTCCAGAAGCTCATAATCCTGCCATTTATCTGCTACCCACATATTTCCTCCAAATAGGTCATTTTAAATTATAATACTGCGACATTCGGGAGTTTCCCGAGTGGGCGTGACATATTGCGATCGCTAAAGCGTCTGCGGTGTCGTCGGGCTTCGGCGGTTTTGAGAGTCCGAGAAGCATTGTTACCATACTTATTACCTGCTTTTTGTCTGCCCTACCGTATCCAACAACGGACTGTTTGACTTGAAGCGGAGTGTATTCAAAAACCTTAACGCCCATTTTATACGCGCAGGTTATTATTACTCCTCTTGCCTCAGCCACTCGTATTCCTGTCGTTATATTTGTGTTGAAAAACAATTCCTCGACCGCCATCTGATCGGGATGGTATGTCTCGATAAGCTTACGCACTCCGTCAAAGATCATAGATAGTCTTTGCTCCATCGGGATATTTGCAGGAGTTTCGATCGAGCCGTAATCGATCACCTTAAAATGAGATCCGCTATATTCAATTATGCCGTAACCCACGATAGCAAATCCCGGGTCTATTCCCAAAATGATCATAGCGACCTCCATATAATAAGTCATTTTACATTATACCACAAAATTTCCATTAAGTCAAACAGATTTTAATTATTTTGTAAAATTTTATATACTTATTTACAAAATAACAATAATATGATAAAATAATAGTATAACTTGTTGCTTAGGTGATGATATGGAAACTCTAAAACTGTGCGTCGGGGATATCGTTGAGCTTAAAAAGCCCCATCCCTGCGGTAATAAAAATTTTAAGATACTCAGAGTCGGAAGTGACGTTCGCGTCATTTGCCTTGCTTGCTCACGCGATATGACTATCGATCGCGTTAAGCTTGAAAGATCCATAAAAAAATTCATCGAACAAGCAGAAAAATCTTAAGGCGGTAATTTATGTTTTATTATATTTGCGGCAAGCTCGCCGCTCTCGATCCCACCTATGCTGTAATTGATGCCGGCGGTGTCGGATACAAAATGACTATAACTCAGAATACTTATAATTCTATGCCTCCTCACCTGAGTGTCAAAGAAGCGCCAACCGTAAAGCTGTATTCCTATATGGCGGTACGCGAGGACGGCGTTGAGCTCTTTGGGTTTATGAGTGAGGAAGAGCTTTCGGCGTTCAAGCTGCTTATTACTGTTTCGGGTGTAGGACCTAAGGCGGCAGTTGCTATACTGTCACATCTGACTCCTGTAAAGCTTTCTTTGGCAATATGCACTGAGGATAAGAAAAGTATTTCGCAGGCGAACGGCATAGGCCCTAAAACCGCGGCGAGAATTATTCTCGAGCTTAAGGATAAGCTCAAAAATCAGGTATTCGATGGTGAGGCCGAGAATGACTCCCCTGCCATCGTAAGCGCAGGTAGTTCTAGCAAGCTCAGCGACGCGCAGGACGCGCTTATGGTTCTCGGATATTCACGTAATGAAGCACTGAGTGCCCTTAAATCCATTGACACAAGCGCTCTTGAGCTTGACGAGATAATCAGACTTGCGCTCAAGAAGCTCATTCGTTAAAGAAAGGAGAACAAAATGGACTTCGATCAGGAATTTGATTTTGAAAACAGAATACTCTCCTCTTCCGCAACGCGCGAGGATAATGATGCTGATACTTCCCTTCGCCCCAAAACTCTTGAGGATTACATAGGTCAGGAAAAAGCAAAGGAAAACCTTAGGATCTACATTGAAGCGGCAAAGCTCAGAGGTGAAAACCTTGACCACGTTTTACTTTACGGCCCTCCGGGACTTGGTAAAACTACACTTTCAAACATCATTGCCGCAGAGATGGGCGTAAATATCCGAATAACGTCAGGTCCTGCTATTGAAAAACAAGGCGATCTTGCCGCGTTGCTTACAAATCTTTCTGAGGGTGACGTTTTGTTTATTGATGAGATACACAGACTTTCACGCTCGGTTGAGGAAATACTTTATCCCGCGATGGAAGATAACGCGCTTGATATTATCATCGGGAAAGGCCCTGCGGCAAGAAGCATTCGTATTGATCTGCCGAGATTTACGTTAATTGGCGCGACTACTCGCGCAGGTCAGCTTACGACTCCCTTGCGTGACCGTTTCGGAGTTATACTCAAGCTCGAATTATATACCCCCGACGAGCTTACGACTATCGTAAAACGAAGCGCGGGAATTCTCGGACTTTCAATAACGGATGACGGCGCTAAGGAGATCGCATCCCGTTCTCGCGGAACGCCGAGAATTGCCAACAGACTCCTTAAAAGAGTCCGTGATTTCGCACAAGTAAGCGGTAGTGATACCATTGATCAGAAGATTGCAAATTATGCACTTCAGCGTCTTGAGATCGATGCGCTCGGACTTGACAACACCGACAGAAAAATGCTTGAAACCATTATCAAATTCTATGACGGTGGCCCTGTCGGTCTTGAAACGCTTGCCGCAACCGTCGGCGAGGAAGCCGTGACACTTGAGGACGTTTACGAGCCGTATCTCTTGCAGATCGGATATCTCAGCCGTACGCCGCGTGGACGTTGTGTTACACGTCTTGCGTACGAGCATCTTGGAATTCCATATCGCTCTACAATAACAAAAGCTGAACAGATAGATATTTTTTCAGAATAAAAAAGCCGTACTCACTATTTTAGTGAGTACGGTATTTTTTTATTTGATAATCGTATCAATAAGTCCGAGTCGTATCTCATCAATCTCTCCGTTTTTGATAAAAACACGAGGTACGCGTTTGCCGACCGAGCAAATTATCTCGTAGTTTATAGTGTTATTTGCACGGGCAATAGCATCGCACGGGCAGATACCTTCGGCATCGCCAAACACAGTTACCTCGTCACCCATACGCACGTTTTCAACGTCCGTAACGTCAAGCATAAGCTGATCCATACAGATACTGCCGATTATCTTTACGCGCTTTCCGTGTATCAGCAGCTTTACCCCACCATCGAGATTTGAACGCCAGAATCCATCTGCATATCCCATGGGAACTGTTGCGATCTTCATAGGTCTATCGGCGACAAAACGGCATCCGTAGCTTACCGTAGTGCCTGCTTCAACATCCTTGACGTGCGAGATCACAGTTTTAAGTGACATAACGGGTTTAAGATGCTGAGCATTTCTGAGCGTATCGGATGGCAACAAGCCGTAAAGGGCAATTCCTATCCGCGCCATATTCATAGAAAATTCGGGATAATCGAGTGCCGCCGCGGTATTTGATGAATGGACGTATTTAAAATCAAGTCCGCGCGTCTTCAGCTCAGTAACAAGCGTGGTAAAGCTTCTTGCCTGTGCTCGTGTAAAATCTTCTCCGCATTCACCGCAGTCGGACATCGCGAAATGCGTGAATATGCCTTCGGGGGAAATGCCGGGAAGCTTGCATGCATCAATTATCTCGGAAACTGTGGCTTCATTACCGCAGGCAAATCCTATTCTGCCCATTCCCGTGTCGATCTTGATATGTACGTTTATTACACCGCCAAAATCCTTTGCGTACTCTGAAAGCTGACGCGCGTATTCAAGCGAATATACGCACTGTGAGATGTTGTTTTTACAAAGCTCAGAGACGCATTCGGGTGGCGTATATCCAAGTATCAGCAGCGGTAGCGTAATGCCTGAATTTCTCAATTCCAACGCTTCCTCAATGTTCGAGACCGCCATCCAATCAGCGCCCGCATCTTGCAATTCAGCGGCAACTCGGACCGCGTTATGTCCGTAAGCGTCAGCCTTTATAACGCAACATGCAAGCGTACCTTGCGGCAACAGTTTTTTGACCGCATTGAAATTATATATTAAATTGTCGAGATTTATCTCAGCCCAAAGCCGTTTGCCGAAATTGTTCATCGTGACCTCACTTCAAATAAGACTATACGTAACACATATTATATCACGTTTTATTTAAAAAGTCAACAAACGCAAAAATTATCTTGAAATTTTTCTGTGTTCGTGTTATAATAAATATACACGACTGTTTTGAGAATTATTTCTCATTCTGAAAGGAATTTTAAATTGAAAAAAGTATATATTCTTTTATCGGGTACGGGTACGGTTCCCGCAAGAGTTATAAGAAAGATCAAGGGCGGTAAATTTTCACACACCTCGCTCTCCCTGACACCCGAAACGGACAAATTTTATAGCTATGCACGTAGGCGTTTGCATAATTGTCTGGTAGCAGGCTTTGTTACCGAGAACATACATACACACGTTTTCGCACAGTATCCCGAGGCTTTGTGTGCTTTATACGCTCTTACGGTATCAGATGAAGCGTATGAAAAAATACGTGAAATGGTAGATGAATGCAAGGCAAATTACAAAAAAGCGACATATAATTTTATTGGACTTTTTGCCCTTGGATTTGGAATCAAAGTTAAGAGTAAATACAAATATACTTGTTCGCAATTCGTGGCAGTCGCTCTGGAGAGATCGGGCGAGATCAAGCTTCCCAAGGATCCTTATCTTATGGTGCCCACCGATTTTATGAAGATCGAAGGAATCGAGCTGATTTACGAGGGAGTTTTAAAGGATTGCAATTTTGATGCGGATACTTTGATACAAGCGTAAAAAAATTTAATAAAGGTATTGACTTTTATATCAGTAATGTGATATAATATTTGGCGTTGAAGCTGAATATTCGCCGGTGTGATGGAATTGGCAGACGTGCTGGACTCAAAATCCAGTGGTAGCGATACCGTGTCGGTTCGACCCCGACCACCGGCACCAAGCCCGATCTCCAAAAGGAGATCGGGCATTTCTTTTTGAATATAAAAACCACGGTGTTTTGTTTACACCGTGGTTTTTATATTCAACAGCCTGCCTCAAAAACCGAGCGCATAACGTCAAGCTTAATAAGTGCTTTTGCCTTGTCAGGCGCTACTACACTGTAATAGAACTTACACTTGGGCTCTGTACCGCTCGGACGAACCGCAACCCAGCTTCCGTCTTCAAGTACGAACCTGAGAACGTTGGAGCTCGGGAAGCCCTGCACCTTCATAGCTTCCGATTTATAGTCCTCAAGCGTTGCCACCTTTACGTCACCCGCGGTAGTCGGGGGTGTGTTGCGGAGTCCGTCAACAAGTGCGGATATCTTTGCCGAGCCATCAATACCTGAGAAAGCAAAGTTATCGAGCGCATCAAGGAAGTAGCCGTGCTCAGCAAACAGATCGTCAAGAACGTCAAGTAAGCTCTTTCCCTGCTCGTGATAATAAGCCGCCGCCTCACAAAGCATAAGAGACGCCTGAACTGCATCCTTATCGCGAACGAAGTCGCCGATAAGACAGCCGTAGCTCTCCTCGTATCCGAATACGAATACCTTATCGCCATCAGTCTCGTGCTTGTATATCTTATCACCTATGAATTTAAATCCGGTCAGTGTTTTTTCAACACTCACGCCGTATTTAGCGCACACTCTGTCGCCAAGGTCAGAGGTAACAACGGTATTGAACATAACACCGTTTGTGGGAAGCGTACCCTGCTCTGCCTTTTGCGAGAGAATATAGTCAAGAAGCACAGCAGCGGATTGGTTACCAGTCATGCGTACGTATTCACCGTCGCGCTTTACTGCAACACCGAGTCTGTCACAATCGGGGTCGGTTGTGATAACTATATCAGCGTCGTGTTCTTTAGCATATTTTATGCTGAGTTCATACGCGGCGTCGGTTTCGGGGTTGGGGTTAGGGGTATTGCAAAATTCGGTATCGGGGAAACACTGCTCCTCGACAGCGATAACGTCGTATCCAAGTCTAGCAAGGACCGTTCTTACGGGAACGTTACCCGTTCCGTGCTGAGGAGAATAAACTATCTTAATGTCCTTTTTAACGTCAGGACGAACGGAAATCGACATAACGTCCTTATAATAGCTCTCGTCAACGTCGTCACCGAGAGTTACGAAAAGATCGCCTGCTTGTTCCGGCGTCAACGCCTTTACGGTAAGCGGATCGTCTATCTTGGCAATCTCTGCAACAACCTTGTCGTTTACCTCGGGAATGAGCTGACAACCGCGCTCGTCGTAGAGCTTGTAGCCGTTATATTCGGGAGGATTGTGAGATGCGGTGATCACTACGCCGCCAAACGCTCCGAGATAACGTACGGCATAGGAAAGCTCAGGGGTGGGGCGCAAAGCGTCGAAAACGTAAGCTTTGATGCCGTTTGCGGCAAGTACTCCGGCGGTCTCACGGCAGAATTCTACGCTGCAACGTCTGTTATCGTGCGCGATAACTATTCCGCGCTTGCAAGCCTCGGGGCCGCATTTCTTGATATACTCCGCGTAGCCCTGAGTAGTCTTTCGAACAATATATTTGTTTATACGGTTAGTACCTGCACCGAGAATTCCGCGGAGACCCGCTGTACCGAATTCAAGCTCGCAGTAAAATCTCTTTTCTATTTCTTCCTTATCGTTTGCAATTGACAAAAGCTCCTCTTTTGTCTGAGCGTCAGTTCCCTCGCTGTTGAGCCAATGATTATAAGCGTCCATGTAATTCATACATTTTTCCTCGATTTTACTTAATTTTGGGTGATTATATTATATACTAAAATATGAATAATTTCAATAGCTTAGCACAAATATTTAATTATTTTCGTATAAAAAAGGTTCTTTTACCGCTAAGAAAGGGCAAAAGAACCTTTTTGCTTTAGTTTACTTATTAGTCAATTCAACTGCCGCAGCCGCATTTTCCGTGCTTATCACCGTTGTTAAGCGGCATAAATTCGGGCGGGCAGAATTCCGCAGTTGGAAACGCCATTGATCTGAATACCGCGCAAGGATCGTCGTCCTCGGTGGAAATACATACCTTGTCGGGAACGCAGTATTCGGTTGCGTGTATGATATACTGGGCAGGACGAACTATTCTTACAACTGAGAAAATACCAAGGGAAACGGTAAGATATCTGCCGTCTCTGTCGGTCAGCTCTCCGTTAAGACCACCTGCTATTCCTTCGGGAATGTCACCGCAGCAACAGCAGCACAGACAGCAGCAGTTCTCCTCGGGTTCTCTTACCTTGACGTTAAGAACGATAGGATCAACCACCTCGACTATCGCCGTTGGGACGTTTTTAGTACAGGTACAGGGATCGGGGGCTTTGCAGAAATCAGATGCGCACGCATCACTCTTGAATACGCTTACGTTGCTTTCGCTTCCGTAAAGTATTACGCGCTTTTCAAGTACGGCTATGCCGTCAAACTCCTGAACTCTGCCACCGCACAAACACGCTTCAAAGCATATTTTGACGTAAAATTTGATGTTTACCGAATAAAATCCCTTGTTGAACTTTATGGGGTCAATAGATATTTGAGTCCAAGCGATATGAGCATTTTTTGCTCTGACGTTGGTGGTATGCTCTATGATATCGTTTCCAAAATCGGTCAGCAAGACCTTAACGTCCTCAAAGCAATCTCTGTCGCGACAGGAATCCAAGACTCTGTTTGTGTCTATACAGATGCTTTCCGATTTGTTATTATTTCTATCCGGAGCTGTACAAGGGAATCTGTTTTCAGACATATTCTTCTCCTCCTATAAAATTTCGAGCATTCGCTCTTTCCCTATTATATTATGCAAGTGCGGCGCGCTTTGACAGCAAAGGCGCAAAAATCACGTGAAATAATAATATATAAAAAATATTTTTTTATTTTTAATAAGTACTTGAAAAAAAACGCAAAATGTATTAAAATATAAGGGTAATGTTTTTTTGGCGAGGGTATTTTTTATGAACAATATCGGCTTCGACAACGGCAAATATATCGAGCTTCAATCCAAACGCATTCTCGAAAGGATAGCCAGCTTCGGCGGTAAGCTCTACCTCGAATTTGGCGGCAAGCTTTTTGACGATTATCACGCGGCAAGAGTTCTTCCCGGATTTAAGCCTGACAGTAAGATCAAAATGCTTCTTAATCTGAAAAATGACGCCGAGGTTATCATAGTAGTCTCCGCGAATTCAATTGAGCAAAATAAGATCCGCGGTGACCTCGGTATTACTTACGATCTCGATACACTTCGCCTTATAGACGCCTTTAACGCCATAGATATCCTTATTGGCGGTGTAGTTATAACTCAGTACGAAAATCAACCCGCAACCGATATTTTCATTAAACGCCTCAATAACCTCGGAATAAAGGTATTTAAACATTACTCCATTGAGGGTTATCCCACGAATGCCCGAAAAATAGTCAGCGACGAGGGATTTGGTAAAAACGAATACGTAGAAACCACCAAGCCGCTCGTTGTAGTTACAGCTCCCGGTCCCGGAAGCGGAAAAATGGCAACGTGTCTCTCTCAGCTTTATCACGATCACAAACGCGGAATAAAGGCGGGATATGCTAAATTCGAGACCTTCCCCATCTGGAATCTTCCTCTTACGCACCCCGTTAACATGGCGTACGAGGCGGCTACCGTTGACCTTAATGACGTCAATATGATCGACCCGTTTCATCTTGAGGCTACCGGCAATACCGCTGTAAACTATAACCGTGATATTGAAATATTC
Organism: Eubacteriales bacterium; assembly: GCA_045127215.1. Taxonomy (GTDB): domain Bacteria; phylum Bacillota; class Clostridia; order Oscillospirales; family CAG-272; genus HGM12713. Next base: position 23,958 of record JBGVPV010000086.1, read on the forward strand.
CCAGTGCTTCAGGCGACGTTTACGCAGATCTACGGCTCGTGTCCGTATAAATCTCCTACCGATATGGGAGTTAATATGGCAGGATACTGCATAGTCGACGACGACATAGTCCGTCGCGCGTCTAAGATGGAGATAGTCCGCAGATATTACGATACTCTGTGTCGCAAGCGTAACGGCAGCGCCGAGCCTGAGGAGGTTTATAAGACTGAGCTTATTATGACCAAGGTAGGCATCGATCCCTCGTTCCGTCGAGTCGTATCCCCTGCCCTTGATAAAGCAGCCCTGACGGGTGAACCTGCCGCAGCGATCGAGCTGAATGACGGCACCATTGTTACGGGAAAGACATCCAAGCTGATGGGAGCGTCTGCCGCAGCACTCCTCAATGCATTGAAGTATCTCGGCGGCATTGACGATTCAGTTCTGCTTTTACCCGTTGAGGTAATGCAACCGATACAGAAGCTGAAGGTAGAAAATCTCGGCAACAATAATCCTCGTCTGCATTCCGATGAGATATTGCTTGCTTTGGCGATTTCCGCAAATACCAGCGCTATCGCATCGCTTGCCATGGAACAGCTTCCTAAGCTTAAAGGCGCGCAGGCACACGTCAGCGTTATGCTTTCGAATATTGATAAAAACGTATATAAAAAGCTCGGTATTGATATTACCACTGAGCCTATATACGCAACCAAAAAGCTTTACCATAAGCAATAAAAAAATCGGAGCTGTCACTCGGGACAGCTCCAATTTTATTATTGATTTTTCATTTGCTTCAAGAACAGTGCGACCGCCGCGACTAATATTATTACGGCGTACCCAAGTACCCACCAAAAATGCGGAAATATCCCGTGAAAATCTCCCGAAATAACGGCTCGTTGCATTTCTACCGAATGCACGAACGGAAGTGCGTAGGCAACCTTTTTAAACGCTCCCCCGACAAGCTCGAGATCAAACCAGATCCCCGAAAGCCAGGCGGAAAGATTGGTAAGCAGCGCGCCGCATATTCCACCTACCTGCTTGTCGTTCAGCACGCTTCCGCAAAGTAATCCAATGGCAATATACAAAAGCGCTATCGGAATGGTAAAGGCTATCGATAACAGTATATTTACGCTTACTGTAAGCCCGAGAATTATTGCTATGGCATAAGTTACAAGCACCTCAGCCATAGCTATCGGTATCAGAGGCAACGTGTACCCGAGAATAAAATCGAGTGCTGTCATAGGTGAAGTATAAAGCCTTTGAGTAAAGCTGCTTTGTCTATCCTTGGATATCAGCGTTGCCGAAAACAAGGTCATAAAAGCAAGACCAAATACGGCAATTCCCGGAGAGAGATGATCAATTTCAAACATACTTACGGGAATGTTTGCCTGGATCGCGCTGAGTAAAAGCAATAAGACGATCGGGAAGCCAAACAAAAAGCATAAATTCAAAGGATCTCTGATGATCTCCTTGAAATTCCTTTTTGCGAATACAAGCATTCTCATCTCGCACCCTCCTTTACTATCTTGATAAAGGCCTTCTCAATACTGTCCTCTCCCATCTTTGTCATAATTTCTTGCGGTGTTTCGCATATAAGAAGCTTTCCGTCCTTCATTATTGCAATACGGTCAGAGAGAGCCTCGGCTTCTTCCATATAATGAGTTGTGAGTATGATGGTAACGCTACCTTTAAGCGAATTTATCACGTCCCAAAGCTCACTCCTTGCAATAACGTCAAGACCGAGCGTAGGCTCGTCAAGAAATAATATCTGCGGCTCTGAAATGAGCGCCATAGCAATACTTAGTCTGCGTGCAAATCCCCCTGAGAGCTTGCCTGCCTTTTTATTCATAACACTCGTAAGCGAAAGCTTTTGTGAAAGTGTTTCTATCTTTTCTCGGGTCTTCTCTTTGGAAAAGAGATGTATACCGCATATAAGCTCAAGATTTTCTTTTACGGATAAGCCCTTAGCGATTGCTGTCTCCTGCGGAGATACTCCTATTACAGCTTTTACTTTGTCGGGGTTTTCAGTTATGCTATGCTCCATAACATAAGCGTTGCCCGCATTTGGCTTCACTAAGCCCGACAGCATTTTGATAGTGGTAGTTTTTCCTGCACCGTTGACTCCCAACAGCGAAAACAACTCACCACGTCTGATATCAAGCGTCAAATTATCAACTGCCAATACGTCGCCGTAGCGTTTGGTTAATCCACATATTTTAATTGCTTCCATTTTCATTATCTCCCGTTACATGTCGTGTTCTGATACCCAGATATACGTCTGTGAGCATATCACTTATAAGCTCCCACTCAAGTTTTAAGAATGAGGTTGCCAGCATAGTAGCTATTCCGTGTACGAAAGACCACATTTCAAGATGAATGAGCTGTGCTTTTTCACGGGAAATTCCGTTTGCATTCTTTATCAACTCTACTGATGCGTCAAAATCCTCGCTGTGTGTAAGCTCTCCGTCGGATCTGTCACACATAAACAGCCACTTAAACAACTGTTTTTCCTCGTTTGCAAATTTGATATATGCCATTCCGAATGACTTATATGGCGGATATTTTCCTTCATTTAATTCTTTTTCGATAGTTGAAAAATATATTCCATAAGCTGCTTTTTTGGTTTCGTCAAGCAACTCCTCCATTGAAGAAAAATTCGAGAAAATAGGCTGAGTGGAGCAACCTATCACCGCGGCAATACTGCGTGCGTTGATGCCCTCCTCTCCGTCCTTACGTATCATATCCAGCGTTGTTTCTATTATTTCGTCTCTCGTTACCTTTACTTTTGGCGGCATAGAATTTCTCCTTATATATCGATTGTTATATATCGTATGTTATTTTATCATAATATATTGTTTTTGTCAATAACATTTTTGAAAAATATCAATAAAAAAACTCCTACCATTTTATAGAAACGATAGGAGTTTTTTGTTATTCAAATTCAAAAACGCATTTTCCGTTTTCAAGCTTTAATACGGCATCAAACTGTTTGCCGCTTTTTCCCGTAAACCCTTGCATCTTGGGAGTTCTTCCCGTTTGCAAAAGTGTCTTTGCGGTTGCCAGCGAAATGGTTTTTCCGCACATTGAGATCCAGATGCCGAATTTACAGCCCTGCTTATACGCTGAACAGTTGTAGCCGTATTTGCTTCGTTTGACCTCTGCGCCGCACATTGGGCACACGCCTACAACGTCTCCAAAGAAGCCTATATCGCTATCTTCTTCGGGTGTCTGAGCGGTTTTATGAAAATATCTGCTTATCTCGCTTTTTGCAAGCTCGACGCTGTCGGATACCGCATACTCCCCTCGGAAAACCTTTTTGAGCGCTTTACCCATTTCCGAGGTTTTGAACTTGTCCATATTTATATTCAACCGTGCAAGTGACTCGATCATATAAATGCCGTCGGGCAAGATGGTATAAACGTCTTTTTTGAGCTGAATATATCCACTTTTACGCGCGTTATCGATGATGCCGGTTCGGGTAGCTTCGGTACCGAGCTCAACACCCTCAAGCATTGCCTTGTATTCTTCCGCGTCGTCAGCACCCATCGAATCGTCAATCGAAGCCTTTTCCTCGCGGAAAGGATTCTTAAGGTAATTATTCAAGGTCTCGATGGTGTAGTGCTTAGGCGGTGAGGTCTGCTTTTCGGTGGGAACAAAATTTATATTGACTACGTCACCCTTTTTCAAGTCCGGAAGGAATTTGTCCTTTTGAGTCGTGTCGTCGTATTTCGTCCATCCGCGTTCTTTGATGGCCATACCCTTTAGCAAAAAGTCCTCAAGCTCACCAACACTTACCGTCATTTCCACGCGCTCAACTATACATTCCTCACTGCAAAATACCGCAACGAATCGTCTGAAAACAGTTGAATAAACCTGCATTTCAGCCTCGGAGAGTTTATTCTTGTCGGGTATTTTATATGTAGGAGTTATTGCGGAGTGTGACTCTATCTTGCTGTCGTCAAAAATAGTCTTCTTATCCTTGAATACTACGGGATAGCCAAGCTTTGCGCAATTCTCAAGTATTTTTCTGACCTTGCCCTTCTCTGCCGTCGCCATATATTCGGAATTGGTTCGGGGATACGTAAGATATCCCTCCTCGTAAAGCTTCTGCACGATCTCAAGGCTCTCTGCCATAGACATCTTATATTTCTTACCGAGAACGTTCTGAAGCTTTGAGAGCGAATACAGCTTACCGCAAAAAAGCGTTTCCTTCTTTCTCTTGAGTGAGGTTACGGTTGCGGTTTGTGCGTTATATTCGTCGCATTTTCTTTTGACTTCATTCGGGCGATCGTAGGCAAACTTTTGCTTGCTTACAAGCTCCACTATCTCACCGTTTGTCTCTTCTTTACTTGCAATTGCGTAGTATTTCTCAGGCACGAAATTCTTTATTGCCATATCTCTGTCATATATGGCTTTTACAATAGGAACTATAACGCGACCTACGCGAAGCAAGCTGCCTGTTCTGAGCGTGGCGTATCTGGTAAGATTTACGCCGTAAAGCCAGTCGATGTACGTTCTGGCATATCCCTCGTTTGCAAGATTGTCATAGTCGGCGTCAGGCTTCATATCCGCAAAGGAAGCCGCCACCGTCTGCGGCGTCTGATCGGGCAGCCAAAGACGACGTATATCCTTCTTAGTCTTCAACGCGCAGCTGATACAGTTGCGCACGATTATCTCACCCTCACGGTCAGCGTCTCCTGCGTTTACTATAACGTCAACATCGGCGCGATTACAAAGTGCTTCAATAGTTTTGAATTGCTTAAGTACGCCCGAGTCCACCTGCTTGTCCTTATCCTTGCGCAGTTCATAAGAAAAAGATTCGGGAAAGCACGGCAGATTATCCATACTCCATCTGCCCGTAGGCGAGGGATTATAATGCTCAATGTCAGCAAGAGAAAAGAGGTGACCGAATGCCCACGTTATAAGGCAATCGTTCGATTCCAGATAACCGTCACGGCGGCGGAATTCGCCGATACCTGCGGCGATATTCCTTGCAAGACTCGGTTTTTCTGCAATTATAAGTACCATTATACCTCCAAATTCAAGCAAAGCCATCGGCTATTCACCGATGGCTTTGTGAAACGATATTAAGTATTAATTAAAGATACTTCTTAACGATGTCACTTGCTTCCTCAACAGGAATAGAGGATGTGATAACAACGTTAACGTTAGTCTTTGCGATAAGAGCGCTGAGAGCGTCAACAAATGTATCAAACGCAGCAACGTCGTTATTACAGATCTTAAGAGCGGAATCAACAAACAGATCGGTTACGTCGTGATTGCTTGCCAATATTCCGGCGATGAATCCATAAAGGGACTGAGCGTCGGAAACGTAGTACTCGTTTACGTCTATAAGTCTTGCTTTATACTTTACGTCGTAACGGAGCTTTGTACCCTTTTCGATACAAACAACGTCACCCTGAGTATTTTCAACTGCGGTATTTACCAGATTAATGAGATTCTTAGTCTTACCAGTGCCTTTTACACCGATTATCAATTTTAACATTACGGACCTCCGAATTTTTATTGCAGAAACTCTGCTCATATATATTATAACTCATAACTTCGCTTTTTGCAAGAGTAAATTTGCAAAAAATCTCAATTATTTTAATCTTTCTTCAAGCGCCTGCTTTTCAGCCTCGTATCCGGGCTTTCCAAGGAGGGCAAACATATTCTTTTTGTATGCTTCAACGCCGGGCTGATTGAAGGGATTTACTCCGAGTACGTATCCCGAAACGCCACAAGCGAGCTCAAAGAAGTATATAAGCTGACCGAGTGAATATTCGCTCTTGTCTTCAACCTCGATAAGAATATTAGGCGCATTACCGTCTACGTGCGCAAGAATTGTTCCCTGCATAGCCTTGAGGTTTACCTCGTTGAGATCAACTCCCGCAAGGAAATTAAGTCCGTCGACGTTTGCTTCATCAAACGGGATCTCAAACTTTACCGGTGCGTTCTTTACGTGCACAACGGTTTCAAAGAGATTTCTCTGTCCGTCCTGAATGATCTGACCGAGAGAGTGGAGATCGGTTGAGAAGATAACGGACGCGGGGAAAATACCCTTGCCGTCTTTTCCTTCACTCTCTCCGTAGAGCTGCTTCCACCACTCGTTGAACATAGCCGCATAAGGCTCGTAGCTTACGAGTATTTCCATGGACTTACCGCCACGGTAAAGCGCGTTTCTGATAGCTACGTACTTCATGCAGTCGTTCTCAGTGATGTCAGAGCTTGCGTTGTAAAGCTTAGCCGCGTCGGATGCGCCCTTCATAAGCATATCAACGTCAATTCCCGCAACGGCAATAGGAAGAAGTCCTACTGCGGTAAGCACGGAAAATCTACCGCCAACGTTATCCGGAACTACGAAGGTCTCGTAACCTGCTTCGGTGGAGAACTCTTTGAGTGTTCCCTTTGCCTTATCGGTGGTTACGAATATTCTTTCTCTTGCGCCCTCGACTCCGTACTTCTTTTCAAGCATTGCGCGGAATACGCGGAAAGCGACAGCAGGCTCGGTGGTTGTACCGGACTTAGAGATTACGTTGATACAAACGTCCTTGCCCTCGCAGATACTGAGAAGCTCAGTAAGAGACTGAGCGCTTATGTTACATCCCGCAAAATATATATCGGGAGTATCCTTCTTAAGATTGTTGTAAACGGGAGATTTTAAAAACTCAATAACGGCTCTCGCGCCGAGATAAGAACCGCCGATTCCTATTACCACGAATACGTCACAGCTCTTTTTTACCTTTTCAGCCGCCGCTTTGATACGGGCAAATTCCTCTTTATCGTAGTCGTCGGGGAGAGTTATCCAGCCAAGGAAATCGCTACCCTCACCGCCTCCCGCAAGAAGCTTTGCGTGAGCCGCGGAAACCTCGGACTGCATATCGAGAATGTCTTTATCACTCAAAAATGATTTAACGTATTTATCGTTTAATTTCAACGTCATTTGGTGCCTCCAAAAAAATAAATATTAAAAATTATTATATAATACATTTTATTATAATTTGATAATATTTTGTTATTTTTTTGTAACAATTACAAAAAAACCTTACTTTTTGTCGACTCAAATCATTTCAGCAGCATTTTTGAGAAAATTCTGACAAAGATCCTCCAGAAATTTATCTTCTCAACACCGTGCTCGGTAAGTATTTTGGCTCTGCCGAGCTCTTCCCCGTCAAGCGTATATATCACCTCTCCCACCTCGCTTTCTATTGAAAAAGGCGCGGTTATATTCGGCTGTACGGAAACGCTTGTTTTAACGTTTGCCGATTTTTTCTTGGGGATCACCGTCACAAACTCCTCCGCCACAAGCGAGCATGAGTCTTCCATGCCCTTAAGTACCTTAATATCGGCGAGATCCCTGTATTGATGCTTATATATAGAGTAGTTGGAAAATCCGTAATTCAAAAGTGATACCGCCGCGGCGTTTCTTGAGTCTCGTGTGTCAGCTCCCATTATGACGGCAATAAGCGTCATATCTCCACGCTTTGCGGTTGCAGTAATACAAAAGCCTGCCTTTGCCGTTGAGCCTGTTTTGAGGCCCGTAGCCCCCTCGTAAAAACGGATCAGGCGATTGGTGTTGGTAAGTCCGAACTCTCCGTTTCGTATGGTATCCATCCATATACGGCTGTATTCCGTTATCTTAGGGTATTTAATAAGCTCGCGTGACATTATGGCAATATCCTTGGCGGACGTCAGATGCGTGTCGGTGGTGTCGTCAAGTCCGTTGGTATTTTCGAATACCGTATCGTTCATGCCAAGCTCTTTGGCGCGTGCGTTCATCTGCTCAACAAAAGCTTCCTCAGTACCCGCTACCTGCTCCGCAAGAGCCACGGCGGCATCGTTTGCCGAGGCAATTACAACGCTTTTTAAAAGATCCTCTACGGACATCTGCTCGCCAACTTCAAGATATATCTGCGAGCCGCCCATAGAACACGCGTGTTCGCTCGCGCTTACCATATCGGTGTATTTTATCTGCCCACGCTCGATGGCCTCCATAACCAAAAGTAAGGTCATCACCTTGGTGACCGACGCAGGCGGCAACGGTTGACTCTCGTTTTGGGCATATAGTATCTTCCCCGTCTGCGCTTCCATCAAGACCGCAGATTTGCAGTCGAGCGATAAAGACGCGCCGACTTTCTCGGCGGACACAGGCAGTAAAAATGCGGATAATAAAACAGTGGCAACAACTAAAAACGCTATCAGCCTTTGAAATTTCTTCATATCACGTATCTCCTCATAAACTAAATTCTTTTACGTAAATTTATGCGGGGAAGACGTGATATATGAGATTAAAAGTAAAAAGCCCTCGCAGAACGAGGGCTTCGCCATTTTACTACAGTTGCCTTTCTGTATTTCCATCGGTACAATATACGGTATACTTGTGGGTTAAATAATTCCAACCTTGAACTTTATCAATTGCCTTCCATTGCTCTATAGTACCTGCGAAAGTAATACTTACAAGATTTGGGCAATTATAAAGTGCATTTTTACCAATGCTTGTGACACTTGCAGGAATTGTTATAGTCGTGAGGTTATTGCAACCGTAAAATGTAGTATTACCAATACTTGTAACACCGTTTGGAATTACAATACTTATAAGATTGCTACAACGATTGAATGCGGCCTCGCCAATGCTTATAACACTATCGGGAATAGTTATATTTACAAGGCTACTGCACCCGAAAAATGAATGTTGTCCTATAGTAGTGACGCTGACAGGAATAACTACGTTAATAAGACTATTACAGTTAAGGAATGTAAAAGCACTGATATTTGTAACGCCATCTGGAATGGTTATATTTTTAAGACTGGTACATTCTTGGAAGGCAGCGACACCAATCACAGTAACGCTGTCGGGAATTTCTATGCTCACAAGGCTACTGCAATCGGCGAACGCCCTGCTGCCAATATTCATGACGCTGTTGGGAATTTCTATGCTTACAAGGCTACTGCAACCGGAGAATACCCCATTTTCTATATTCGTAATACTTTCAGGAATTTCTATACTCACAAGACTACTGCAATCACTAAATGCATAAATACCAATATTTGTAACACTGCCAGGTACTGTGATATTTGTTAAGCTATTACATTCGGCGAACATAAAATTGCTTATGCTCGTTATGCCGTAGGAAATTGTTACATTCGTCAGATTTTGACAAGATCTAAAAGCCGAATGACCAATGCTCGTAACATTATCGGGAATTTTCACATTTGCAAGACTGGTGCACTCGGAAAATGCATGATCTCCTAATCTCTTGACACTGTCAGAAATTAATAAGCTTGAAAGGTTACTGCAAGATCTAAACGCTTGATTCCCAATACTCGTGACACCGTTGGGAATATTAAGACTTGTAAGGCTACTGCAACCATAAAATGCATAATTGTCGATACACGTGACACTGTTGGAAATATTAAGGTTTGCAAGACTACTGCAACCATAGAACGCATAAGCACCAATATACGTGACACTATTTGGAATCATTATGCCCGTTATATCATTATTATCTTGAAATGCAGAATGGCCGATCTTTGTAACGGGTAATCCCTTATACACGCTCGGAATTATAATTTCTGTATCCGTACATGTTCCAATACCAATAACCGTATAAGTTCCATCAGAAATCAAACAGTATGCAAGTCCCTGACTGCAATTTATATCCATTCCGCAATAAGTGCAAATCGAATTTTCAAAATTATGACTATCATTTTCCGGTATTATTGTTTGGGCTGTGATAATCTCACCACACTTAACGCACTTTTGGCCATCGGTAAGACCTTCCGAGGCGCAGGTTGCAGGAGTGCCTGCTATGGTCTCCAGCTCTAAATGGAGGCAAACGTTATCATTTAACTTGAATTGATAGTCTTTATAATTGCAGTTCTTGCAATTACGATAACGTATTCCGTTACAGTAATCATTACCTTCGCACAAAATTATCCATTTATCGAAGGAATGCTTACAGTTTTTCTGTTCCTCAGTTTCGGTCTTGAATCTGAGATCATTCCAACCCTTGCCGTTATTGTAGGATATCTCCCAAAAATCCGTCAGATCGTTTTTGCGGATCTCGGGAAGTATTCCATTTTGGAATTCATCTCCGTGAACTACTTCAAACCATTCTTCGTAGGTAAGAGGAGTCTCTCCGATCTCTTCCACATAATCAAGATATATCTCATAGACTAAGGGCATATTTACATTCTTGAAATAGTCATCTGTCGTGCCGTTTGATAAATCGTCATCGTCACACGCACTCAGCGATATGCAGAATATAATCATAAAGATCACAGACAAAAAACTTATTACTTTTTTCTTCATTTTTCTGCTCCTTTAAATATACTTGAGTTTCGGTTATTGTCGATATGATATATCAATGTAATTATACCACCATTTACTAAATAATTAAATTGACATAATAGACGAAATATCTATGCGAATTTTGTGCAGTTTAGAGTGCTCATATTTACATTATGAAAACAAAAAAACGGTGAGGATCGAGGTTGCGATCCACACCGTTTTATAGTATTTGCATTCAATTAGCTATTTGATTTTAAGATCAAACGTCACGTCTGCCTTCGAGGGCGCGTCCGAGCGTTACCTCGTCTGCGTATTCAAGGTCAGAGCCTACGGGAATTCCGTAAGCGAGGCGCGTGACCTTAACTCCGAGCGGCTTGAGATATTTGGAAATATACATCGCCGTAACCTCGCCGTTCTGAGTCGGGTTAGTTGCGATTATTACTTCCTTTACGTCTCCCTCCCCCACTCTCTCGATAAGCTCTTTAATACCTATCTTATCGGGGGTTATGCCGTTAACGGGAGAGATCGCGCCGTGAAGCACGTGATAAACTCCCTTGTATTCCCTTACCTTTTCGATAGACATAAGCGCCTTAACGTCCTCTACCACGCAAATAACCGAGGTATCTCTGGAGAGATCCGAGCAAACGTAGCAGACGTCCTTATCGGTAAGATTTGAGCATATAGGGCATTTATGTATATTCTTTTTCGCATTAACGATAGCATCCGCAAACGCCGCGGCGGCTTCATCATCAAGCTCAAGCACGGAAAACGCCATTCTCATAGCGCTCTTTTTTCCCACACCCTGTAATCTTGCAAATCTTTCAGCAAGCACCTGCAAGGATTCGATATAATCAAGCATATCAGAAAAGTCCGGGCATACCGGGCATGCCGAGCGAACCGGTTATCTTAGACATCTCTGCGTTATTGGTGTCTTCAACACGCTTGATAGCCTCGTTTACTGCCGCAACGAGAATATCGGAAAGTGTCTCTATATCATCGGGATCGACGATCTCAGGCTGAATGTCGATGGAAAGTATCTCCTTTTTGCCGTTGATCTTAACGCCAACTACTCCACCGCCTGCGGAAATATCATACTCGCGCGCATCAAGATCTTCCTGAAGCGCCGCCATATCCTCCTGCATCTTCTGCGCCTGCTTCAGCATAGCGTTCATATTTTGCGGACCGCCGCCCATTCCTTTTGGTATATTAGCTCTCATTTTTTATATATCTCCTTTTTTAAATTATCAAGTCGTCAAATTCGGAAAGATCCTCGTCTCCCGCAAGCAGCTCAAGCACAACGTCACGGTCGCTTATATCCCGTCCAAGCTCAGCAGACACCGCTGCTGCGATATTCGAGAGAAAACCGGGAGCATTCACTCTGCTCATGGCAAATTCATTCGGGAAACGAACGAGTATTTTACCGTCAGCGCCAACAAATGCTCTTGCCATCTTCATAAACGGAAGCGCCATTGCGTTTCCACCTGCGGCACGCTCACAGATATCATTCCAGGAGCGAATAGGCTTGATGGAATCACTTGCGTTGGTGGTAGCTACGGCAACACTCGGTGTTTTAACAACGGGTTTATTTTCTGGTACGTGCGCGTCTGTCTTTTGCTCGGTAACGCTCTGCGCTTCATTACGGTTCTCGTCCTCAGTAAGCGTCGGAGCTGAGACACCCTGCTTGATAAGCTGTGAGTTTACCGCCACCGCACTTTCGAGCTTTGTAAGGCGTGCGAGGAATGAATCAAGTGAAGCGTCAAGACCTGCGTCGCACATCTTAATCAATGCCATTTCGGCAACCACTCTCTTGCCCATACCCGACCTTTGCATTGCATTAACAGCATCGTCAAGAACTCGACAATGCCATACAAGCGTCTGCTTGCTAAACAGCTCACAAGTCTTTTGAAGGGCTACATATTCGGTTTCGGTAAGATCAAGATATTTATCAGCCTTTGCCGTTGTTTTGGCAACGAGCATATCTCTGTAATAAGAAAGCAGCTCCTGAAGGAACACGGTGACATCCTTGGATGAGGACACTACCTCGTCAACCGCGGCGAATATCGCGTCGTAATTTCCACGTGCGATAGCGCGGACGATGTTTTCAGCGTTTTCTCTGCCGCCACTTCCGAGTGTATCGTACACGGACTGAACGGTAAGCTTATCCTGTGCACTCGCACAAAGCTCCAAAAGACTTATCGCATCACGCATACCGCCCTGAGCCATTTTAGCTATAACACGGAGCGAATCCTTATCGTACTCGATATTCTCTTTATCCGCAATATAAGCAAGTCTGTCAACGAGAACGTCGGTGCTTATTCTTCTGAAATCAAAACGCTGACAACGGGAAATGATAGTCGCAGGAAGCTTATGAAGCTCCGTAGTCGCAAGAATAAAGACAACGTGTGATGGAGGCTCTTCAAGTGTTTTTAGAAGCGCGTTGAATGCACTGCCGCTGAGCATGTGAACCTCGTCAACTATATAAACCCTGTACTTAAGCGTCGAGGGCATGTACACGACTTCGTCACGGATATCACGGATGTTATCAACGCCGTTGTTTGACGCCGCGTCCATCTCAAGAACGTCGGTAGCCGCACCGCTGTCAATAGCAAGACAAGAAGGACACTTATTGCAAGGGCTTCCGTTAACGCTCGCCTGACAGTTCACCGCCTTTGCAAGAATCTTTGCGCAGGTAGTCTTACCCGTTCCGCGAGAGCCGCAGAACAGATACGCGTGAGAAAACTTATTGTTGGCGGTTTCATATTTAAGTATAGAGGTTACGTGCTCCTGACCGCATACGTCATCAAAGGTCTGCGGACGCCACTTTCTATATAAAGCCTGATGCATAAAAGCTCCTTTTTGTAAAATCTAAAAAACAAGCTGTAAAATAAGACCATACACCTCAAGATCGAACCTCACATCCGCGCGAACTCCGTACCTCCTGCTCCGAGCAGGCTACCTCACGGCACATCAAGGCAACTGCTTAATGCTGCTTGGTTCCCCACCTGACATGGTTCACAGCTCTCAATTGCGCAAGACCCACTCCTCAACGCAGCAGGACACGGCTCAAGACCGCCTCAGCTAAGCCCTCAAAAGAGGAATACACCCCTGCTGTAGCGGATTTCAGGTACAGGGCTCCGCTAATTCCCCGGCTTGTATGGCCTTATTTTACAGCTCGTTGCTCCGAAAAATACATTCGGAATAATCTACCCGAATATTATAACATATTCTGATGTTTTTTTCAAGTCCTTTTATAAATTATTTTTAAAAAGAAATATGCCCGCTGAAATGTCAGCAGGCATATTTCAATGCTCATTTCTTAGGAGAAGAACTTACGAGCTGATAAATGTGAGAGTTTCAATAGGGCAAAGGGTTATTTACAGGATACGAGCCTTCCTCGGTAAAGGAATCGTCGCGTCCTTGGCCAAGCTTGCCCGGCTCGGTTGAATCGAGAAACGGTTGCTTTGACTTTTGGTCAGACACACCGTGAAAATTCTCACGTTTATCTCTACATTTTTGCTTTCCATTGCTTTTACATTTATTTTCTTTCATAATTCCTCCTACCAACACGACATACAGAGTAGGTTAACGGACGGAATGTAACCGTGCTCCAACTCATAAAGTGGCATAAGAACAGCGAGAAAATCAAAACGCCGAAAGCCGACAGAGAATGCTTTTGTTCTCTGCACAATTAGTTATTCTCTTTTTAAAAACCTTTTATTCGGATTTTAATTTGTTATATTATCCCAAAATATATTTGTTATCCACGGCATCTATAATATCAGAGTATACCTTCATATAAGTAAGCATACAAACTATTCCCGCGGCTATATCGACAGTAGTCAGAATGCCGTAGTCCGCCGAATACATGATGTACCACACGTTTGATGCAATACATATCAGAGACGCCAAGATACAATACAAGAGCTTGAAGGAAAGCTCCTTTTTGGTGGCAGTATCTATCTCTTTATATTTCTCATCGTTGTATGCATCGAGATTCTTTTCAAGTCCCGTATGTGCCTGTATGATCTGATACATCGTAAATATAACGCAAAAGCTTGCTACTGCAAACAATATAGTGCCAATTCCTGCCGCAAGACCGGAGCGCATATACGCCGCGTATGCCTCGTCGCTTCGGTAAATCGCTTCGTAATAATACTTATCAAAGAAGCTATATTCAGAGAACCAGGCGACAGCCGAGATTACAAACAGAACAGCGGACGCCGAGATAAATGCAAGTTTCGGGAGCTTGACGTGCTTTGCGGCGATTGCAAAGAAAGCAACGAAAAATACTGCTGATATCAAATCAGGGAGTATATTTACGTAGTCGATTCGGACGTCCGTTCCAAAAGCAAACGCACATATCAAAAGAACATAGCAGATCTTCAGATCACGCTTGATAAAGATGCTCTTATTTGTAAGAACACGCTCACGGTACAAATCGTTTATACCGTCGATGAACGGTTTGTCACGGTTAACACGTGCGAAATATCTGATGCCCTTGAAGAGCCATACTATTCCGACGATTATAACGGGAAGGAATGCGAGAAAACGCATGACTCCGATGAAACGATACATGCTGAAACCGTCTTCGTTGATACTGAGAACAGAGGATTCGGGAAGAACGCACATAAGCGCTTTAAATGTTATAAAGACAAACGTAAGCACTTTTATTCTACCCGTATAGCTTCTCTTTCCACCACCGAGAACAGACGTGTTTTCACAAACCGTTCCGAGAGACGCGATTCCGCTGAATAATCTCGAAAAGGCTTGATTTACGAAAATTACCTCTAACACGCCAAAGACAAACGACCATAAAAGCAACGACGTGCTTTTCTCGTTAGGTAGCGTCATACCAAAGGTCCAGAATATTGCGAGTATCTTTGCCGCATCTATCAGGATCAAACGTTTGAATACCGTTAAAGAATCGCAGAGCGTATCATTCATATCGGCAAATTTTACAAGCGACAGACTTATAATTATATACCCGATAAAATCAGGGAGCGGATCGATTATGCTGATGTTGGGATTACACAAAAATATCAACGCAAACGCAAGCCCGCGAAAATTCATACGCTTATTTTGCATTTTATACCTCCTTGATTTTTGCGGTATTTATCATACCTTTATTGCTTAGCGGGATCTCCGCAGCATTTCTTATATTTTTTACCCGATCCGCAAGGGCAAAGGTCGTTTCTGCCGACGGCAGGAGCGTTGCGCTTCGCAACAGTAACTCTCTTTACCTTCTCGCCGTTCATACCCTCAAATCCCTCGTTAATGGGATTTGCAAGCTGCACTCTCTTCACCTCGGGGGTCTGAATGGTAACGGAAAGGATCATTCGTGCGGTACGCTCACGGATATCAGAGATCATTTCATCAAACATATCTGCGCCCTGGAGTCTGTATTCTGTTACAGGGTCACGTTGAGCGTAAGACTGCATTCTGATGCTACCCTTAAGATCATCCATAGCATCGATATGCTCCATCCAATTTCGGTCAACATTTTGAAGGAGTATCGCTCTTTCAAGCTCTCGGAAGCGTTCCTCACCCACAGTCTCTACCTTTTCATTATAAAGCTTGATAGCTCGGTCGCAAAGCATTTCGGAAATATCGTCACGCTTAAGACGCTTGAAATCGCTGTCCGCGTACTGGAAATCATCGTCCGTCGTAAGAATGCCGCGATAAACCTTACGCAAGCCCGCAAAATCCCAATGCGATGCATCGTCACCCTGCATATAAGTCGCAACGTTTTCGCTGACGGTAGCGAGTATCATCTTCTGAATAGTCTCGCTTATATTTTCACCGTTGAGAACGTCGTTTCTCTGCTTATAGATAAGATTTCTCTGCTGATTCATTACGTCGTCATACGTCAGCACGTATTTACGGCGCTTGAAGTTCTGATCCTCAATGCGCTTTTGAGCGTTTTCAATAGTACCCGAAAGTATCTTTGCGTCAATAGGGGTGTCATCGGGAAGTCCGAGTCTTTCTACCATAGTCATCATTCGCTCAGATCCAAACAAACGCATCAGATCATCCTCAAGGGAGAGGAAAAATCTCGACTCACCGGGGTCGCCCTGACGTCCCGAACGTCCTCTGAGCTGATTGTCTATGCGTCGGCTCTCGTGGCGTTCCGTACCGAGAATATAAAGTCCGCCGGCTTCCCTTACCTGTTCAGCCTCGGGCTGTATTTCTTTTTTATACTTTTCGTAAAGTCCTTGGAAGATATCTCTTGCGTTGATGATCTCCTCATCCTCAATGGGAGCAGTTCCCGTAGCCATCGCGATAAGCTCCTCGGGGATCTCCATCTTTCGCATTTCGTTCTTCGCCATGTGCTCGGGATTTCCTCCGAGCATGATGTCGGTTCCACGTCCTGCCATATTGGTAGAAATGGTTACCGCACCAAGCTTACCTGCCTGAGCTACTATCTCGGCTTCCTTATCGTGATGCTTTGCATTGAGCACGGTGTGCTTAATACCCGTACGCTTAAGTCTGCGAGAGAGCTCTTCGGACTTATCAATGGAGACAGTACCCACAAGCACGGGCTGTCCCTTTTCGTGACACGCTCTGATCTGATCGATCACCGCATTATATTTTGCCTCAACGGTCTTATAAACAACGTCAGAATGATCAACTCTTATCATAGGCCTATTAGTCGGGATCTCGACCACGTCAAGCGCGTATATTTCGCGGAATTCGTTTTCCTCAGTCAGCGCCGTACCCGTCATACCCGAAAGCTTGGAGTACATTCTGAAGTAGTTCTGGAAGGTGATAGTCGCAAGGGTCTTGTTTTCCTTTTCGATCTTAACGCCTTCCTTGGCTTCGATTGCCTGATGTAAGCCGTTGGAGTAGCGTCTGCCGGGCATAAGACGTCCTGTAAAGGTATCAACTATCATAACGCCCTGCTCGTTGACAACGTAATCAACGTCGCGCTTCATATTACCGTGAGCGCGGATAGCCTGATTTATATGGTGAGAAAGCTCGGAGTTCTGAGGATCGGAAAGGTTTTCAACCCCAAAGAATTCCTCCGCCTTTTTCGCGCCGTTTGAGGTAAGAATAGAGTTGTTCGCTTTCTCGTCAACGATATAGTCGGCGTCAAGATCTTCGTAGCTCTCCTTGCTATCCATTTCTTTGATAACGAATTTCTTGAGTCTACGGGCAAAAGCATCAGCGCGATCGTACATATCCGTTGACGCCTCACCAGCTCCCGAGATAATAAGAGGAGTTCTCGCCTCGTCAACGAGAATTGAGTCAACCTCGTCAACGATAGCAAAATTGTGACCTCTTTGTACCATTCTCTCTTTATAAACTACCATGTTATCACGCAGGTAGTCAAATCCGAACTCGTTATTAGTACCGTATGTGATATCCGCCTCGTACGCCTGCTTTTTTTCTTCGGGAGACAAGCCGTGAACCACAAGACCCGTAGTCAGTCCCATAAATTCGTATACTCGTCCCATCTCCTCGCTGTCACGTGTTGCAAGATAATCGTTTACCGTAACGACGTGAACGCCCTTACCGGAGAGCGCGTTAAGATATGCGGGCATGGTTGCCACGAGAGTTTTTCCTTCACCCGTTTTCATTTCCGCAATGCGTCCCTGATGCAGTATGATACCACCTATGATCTGCACTCTGAAGGGGCGTTTGCCGAGAATTCTGTCATCAGCCTCACGAATAGCCGCAAATGCATCGGGTAAAATATCCTCAAGCGTCTCACCCTCAGCAAGTCTTGCCTTGAGCTGTGCGGTAACGCCCGAGAGCTCCTCATTTGACATCTCCTTATACTTAGGCGCAAGGGATTCTATAAAATCTACGTATTTATCAAGCTTTTTAAGCTGTCTTTCACTATAAGTTCCAAAAAGCTTTTCAGTAAGTTTCATTAAATGCCTCCAAAAAACAATCATTCATTTTATTATACTACTTTTTTGAGTTTTTTTCAATAGATAAACCAAACATCTTGCATTTACTTTGTAAACTTTTTTATTTTCTCTTGCAATTATACGCAAAAAATAATATAATGAAGTGACAAATAATCTAAAAGGATATGAAATGTATAAGATAAACATAGTTTTACACGAACCCGAAATACCTCAGAACACGGGAAATATTGCGCGTACCTGCGCGGCAACGGGTGCTTCCCTACACATAATCGAGCCGATGGGTTTTAAGATCGACGACAAGAAGCTCAAGCGCGCCGGACTTGACTACTGGGACAAGCTGGATATTACCTACTACAAGAATTATGAGGATTTTCTCCAGAAGCGTCCCGAAGCCATAAACAACACCTATTATTTTTCAACTAAATCCCTAAATTCCTATACGGACATCGAATACGGTGACAACGTATATATAATGTTCGGCAAAGAAACCAAAGGAATTCCCGAGGATATTCTTTACGACAACCGCGATTTTTGCGTAAGAATTCCTATGCGTGATACTATTCGGTCATTGAATTTATCAAACTCCGTAGCTATTGCCGTTTATGAGATAATTCGTCAGAAAGGCTTTGACGGACTTATCGCTCAGGGCAAGCTCACGAGTAAGGATTGGTGAGATATGAATAAAAAAGTACTTGTGGCAATGAGTGGAGGCGTCGACAGCGCCGTAGCGACACTATTGCTCAAAGAACAGGGCTACGATATCGGTGGTATAACTATGACCGTGTGGTCTGACGATAAAGATCTCGCGGACGGTGAGGTCACAGTTCCCGACCAAAACTGTATCGACGCACGTGCCGTAGCAGATGAGCTTGGAATACCTCATCATACCGTTTCACTCGGAGAGTCCTTCAAGGAGTGCGTTATCAAACGATTTATTGACGACTACACAAACGGAAAGACGCCTAACCCTTGTGTTGAATGCAACAAACACATCAAATTCGGAAAACTGTTCGACTGCGTCGACACACTCGGATATAACGATATCGCAACAGGACATTACGCAAGAATAGTCAAGGACGAAAACAGTAAATTTCTCTTAAAAAAAGCAGCAGATGAAAAAAAGGATCAATCCTATTTTTTGTGGTCGATAAAAAAAGAATTGCTTCCGCGTATTCATTTCCCCCTTGGCGAGCTGACTAAACCCGAGGTGCGTGATATTGCCGCTAAAAACGGCTTTTCAAACGCACACCGCTCCGACAGTCAGGATATATGCTTTATCTCGGACGGTGATTACGCTTCGTTTATACGAAAGCACTCAGACGTCGCCTTCCCTTGCGGTAACTTCACCGATACCGACGGAAATATTATAGGAAAGCACACAGGGCTTATAAATTATACCATCGGTCAGCGTAAGGGGCTTGGTGTAGCCTTTGGTAAGCCGATGTTCGTTGGTGGTAAAGACGCAAGTGCCAACACCGTAATGCTCTGCACCGACGAGCAGCTTTACACTGATACGCTTATTGCAACTGACGTGAATATTCTTACTGATGAGAAATTTGAGGCGCCCGTTCGTTTGATGGCAAAAATACGTTACCGTCACGAACCCGCCATCGCCACCGTCACAAAACTCGAGGACGGATGCCTGCTCGTAAAATTCGACCTGCCCCAACGCGCTATCGCTCCCGGACAATCCGTGGTACTTTATGACGGCGATACCGTTGTAGGCGGCGGTATTATTTCATAACAAAACAAAACGGCTGTTTATAAACAGCCGTTTTTTGTTATTTATTTGAATTCCTTCAAATCCGAAGTAAGCAGATTTGTTCTCATTATGGTATACCATTCAACAGAGGGATCCCCTGCAAGTATGCCGATATTCTGCTTGAGAGCAGTTATAAGCAACTCGGGATTGAGATATTCGGTGCTTGAAGCTGACAGAACGCAGGAAAGCTTAAGCGTTCCTGTCTCGTTATCATAACGAACATCCGCGCTCTTGATCATGGGAATAATATCAACGTCCTTCTCGCCCGATTTAGTTCGTTTAGTCATAACGAGAGGTGACGTGGTAAGTATCTCGTTAGCTTTTTTAGCTAAGCTCGCATCAGCGTCACATGTAAATACTTCTATCTCATACGAAGCCCAAGCGATCTGCGAGAAATCATTCTCAGGTAAATATGCGTCAAGTATACACAGCTCATCCGTGAGCTCCGCGTTAAGTCTGTCTCTGATATCCTCACAAGACATATCTCGGTCTATTCTTATATCAAGATACTCGCAAACGCTTTGCGCTCCAACACTCAAAGGGGTTGAAAAAACAAGCTTAGCGTGAGGATTGAAGCCCTTTGTATACCACGCGGGAATACAAGAACGAACGATCACCCTCATAAAAGTACGCTGAAGATCAAGGTGAGAGATATACTGCAAGCTACCAACCTTTTTAAACTTAAGTCTTACAGTGCGCGGACGCTCAAGCTCGGGAAGCTTGCGCAGACGCGCCTTTTCCATCAATTTGCTTTCGGGCAACATGATCTTTCACCTCCCAGCGAATTTGCGCCGCAACCGCTGCACTTCTCACGGCAATTGGGCGTTGTAACCTCTCCGTATGCCTTGTCTCTCTCTCGGCGTAAGAATTGCTTTGTTACGCCGCAATCGATAATATCCCAAGGAAGCACCTCGTCAAGTCCAAAGGCACGGTTTGCATAGAATGCGGGATCAACTCCCGTTCTCTCGAATACCGAAAGCCATTTGTCATAATCGAAGCATTCATCCCACGCGTCAAACATAAAGCCTTCCTCACAAGCAAGCGCAAGCGAGTGGGCAAGTCGACGGTCGCCGCGAGCAAGCACGGCTTCAATACGGCTGACACGGGCGTCGTGATGAGTATATCTTATCTTTCTGTCGGTAATCTGTAAGCCGAGGTATTCCTGCTTCTCGGCAAGCATTTCCATGGTGTCCTGAGCTTCCCATTGGAAAGGGGTAAAGGGCTTAGGAATAAAGCAGGAAACACTTATAGTTACCTGCGGCTTCTTAGCCTTATTTCTACCGGGGCACTTGTAATATGCGTCGATAACCGATGCGGCAAGGTCGGCAATTCCCTTAAGATCCTCATACTTTTCAGTGGGAAGTCCTGACATAAAGTAAAGCTTTACAGTATTCTTACCCGCTTCAAAAGCAACGTTTACAGCACGAAGAAGATCTTCTTCACGGACGTTTTTGTTTATAACGTCACGCAAGCGCTGTGTTCCCGCTTCGGGTGCGAACGTCAAGGAAGACGAACGCACGGACGCAATCTTATCCATAAGCGCCTTTGTAAAGCTATCAACACGCAAAGACGGCAAGGAAAGGCTGACCATATTGTCATCAGTCCACTCCAGCAATCTGTCGGTAAGCTCCTCAAGCTGTGTGTAGTCACTGATAGAAAGCGAGGTCAATGATATCTCATCGTATCCCGTTGCCTCGTAAAGACACTTTGCCTGATTTGCCAAAACCTCGGGAGTCTTCTCTCTGACGGGTCTGTAAACCATACCTGCCTGGCAGAATCGACAACCTCTTATACAGCCGCGGTAAACCTCAAGCATAATTCTGTCGTGTACCGTCTCAATATAAGGCATAACAACTTTATCAGGGAAATACGCCTTATCCATATCCTTGATAATGCGCTTCTTTACCTGTTTGGGAATATCATCGTATATGGGCGTATATGCCTTTACGGTTCCGTCATCGTTGTAGGTGACGTCGTAGAAAGACGGAACGTATATTCCCTCAATGGTTCTTGCCGCCTCGTGCAGATAATCCTGCTTGGTATATCTACCCTCGTCCTTCATTTTTATGTAAAGACGGCAAAGCTCAACAAGCATTTCTTCACCCTCACCGATATTGAAAAGGTCAAAGAAATCCGCCACAGGCTCTGCGTTATACGCGCAAGGACCGCCGCCGATAATGATCGGCATATCATCAGTTCTGTCCTTTGCATAAAGCGGAAGTCCTGAGAGGGAGAGCATATTGAGAACGTTGGTATAGCTCATCTCATACTGAAGCGTAAAGCCTATCATATCAAACTCGGTGATAGGGTCTCCGCTCTCACACGCGCACAGAGGAAGTCCGTGCTCGCGCATCTTCTCCTGCATATCGATCCACGGATCGTACACTCTCTCGCACCAAACGTCATCCTCACGGTTGAGAACACCGTAAAGTATTCTCATGCCAAGGTTTGACATTCCAATTTCATACGTATCGGGGAAACAAAAAGCAAATCTTGCTTTTATCTTACTTTTGTCTTTTATTATCTGTCCGTATTCACCGCCCGAATATCTGCCGGGACGGGTAACGGATTTTAAAATAGTACTTGTCTGTTTATTCATCTGTGTCACTTTCTTTTTGATAGTTTTCAAAAGCTACCGCCTCTGAGGGCGCAAATGCTTGGTTGTTTTGTGCGGCACGTTCAAGCTTTCTTTGCTCTATTATACTTTTCCTCTCAAGCTCGTCATAAAGCTCTTCAACAGTAAAATACTTCTTCGACGGCAAGGTGCTCAAAAGTATTCCCGAAAAAGCAGCCAACTGCAAGAAGAGATATATAAGCGTGTGATATTGGTTAAAGCTTGCGGCACTTGTCAGAGCAACCATCAGTATTGTCGCAAGCACACCTACTCCACAGCAAGCCGCCGAGAATATCTTTGTTATTTTCTCAGCGCGGGCAAGCTTCTTTACCCATACCTGAAGCTCTGCGAGCTTAAGTCTTGATGCGCACGCGATAACTCCGTCGCGGCGTCCTCTGTGGGCGTCAGGCGTACCAAGTCTGAAATCCTCAGCGTTTTTATGAACCACGCTGACGGGAGCTGAGCCAAGAGTTCTGTTCTTGGATATCATATCGCTGTTTATAAGCGGATCGTAGGTCTCGATAGCGCAAGTCACGCCTGCGGCATGAAGTCGCTCTATAAGCATCTCAAATACGGGTTCAGGCTCGTATTTTATACTTAGCTTTGCAGTAGTACCACCGTTAAGAGAAACACATAAGCTACATCTGTCACTCTGATTTTCATCCTCAGGAAATACTATTCCGTATCTGAGCAGGAACGAACGTTCACCAAGCACCAAAACGTGCTTCTTATCAATAACAGCTTCAATTCCGCTACGTGTTACTCGCCTTATGTCGACGTTCTGGAATTTAAAAACATCGGGCAGATTCATATCCATACCTGAAAGAGGTCCGCCTATCTTGGAATAAAGCGCGCTGATGCAACCGAGCGCAAGATAAGAAACTCCCTTGTCATACATAGCGATCCCTATGTCCTCAGTCTTGCATTTTTTAAACATATGCAAGTCTCCAAAGACCATAACGTCGCACTTGGAATGGGTATGTACGGAATCCTTGCCTGCAATAGCGATACCACGCTTGGAAAGGCTGAGAGATGCCATAGCAAGCGGTATATTGTCCGCGCATACAAGGCAGACAGGCATCGACGCAAACATACAGATCATAAACGCCGCGAAGGAAGCGTAAATATCAAGACTGATTATCGCCGCAACCACGGTTACGATAACGGATATCAGTACTGATATTATCATAAGCATAGTCACAGAACGGCTCTGCCCATCCTTGTCTGAAATACTGTCAAAGAATCCACGAGGGAAATCAACAGAAGCCGCGCTGTATATCTTTTTGGTGGTTTCAAGTCCACCTGCGTACATTTTTTCTGCAATTCTTCCCTGCTGTCTTTCATCAACGAGTGTGAACTTAGTCGCGTCTGATGAATATACATTGAAGGTCTGAGTATCAGCGGTGATCTTAATAAAGTCAATTATCGCGGATATTGCCATAACGGTAGCCGCCATTCCGTTAAATAACGGAGGAATAACGTCGCCCCCTATTGCGACAGCACTCGCTATAAGAATGCCGTATATCACCGTTGAGAATATTATTATTGTTAAAAGCGAATATCGGTTCGGAGCTGCAGTGAGAATGCCCTGCACTCCTTTTTTGAGCTGTTTGATGCACACAGCGGCAGTAAAGATAACGAACTGTAAACCAACAAGAATATAAAAGCTCGGATACTGTGTGTAGTCAAATATACCGCTAAGACTCACCTCGAATATCGGTAATGCATCAAAAATCAGCGACATTATCGCAAGGATAATACAGCCGCACATTGAGAAAAGAGATGCGATATACTTCTTTTTGTAAGCCGCGCGGATAGTCTCATCCTGGTCGCGACTGACATACTCGCCGCTGTTATCGATCGAAGGAACAGTCTTTGCATCGGCAGCCGCTTCGGACTCCTCAATTATATTTTCAATATTTTTGTTACCAATTCGCTCGGCTACCTCTTCGCGCTCGCCAAGCTGCATCATGAGATTTATGGTAGAAAGGTCAAGATCCTCGGGGTCATTATCTGAGATTCCCTCAAACAACTCCTCGTTTTCTTCCACGTTCTCATTCATTGTCTGAACGGCAGGTGTCCTTTCAGTTGTCGCGTCATTCGCAGAGAGATCAATACCGCTGTTACGCATCATAGAGATATACGTAGCCTTGGAATTTGCCTGTTCCTCAGGCTGTTCTGTGATAGTCTGGGCTTCAGCATTTTCTTCGGGTGGAGTTGCGGTTTCGGGAGCAGCAAGCATTAAGGTGGTAGTTGCAGGCTCGAGCTCCTTCTCCGCATCGATCTCTGCCGTAGCATCGACTTCTACCGTAGATTCGGAATCAAGCTCAATCGCTGTATAAACTATATCCTGCTCGTAGTTCTCGGTCTCAAACTCCTCATCGAATTCCTTGAGATCTGACGCCTCGATCACGAGAGTAGACAAATCATCAGTCGCTTCGGGAATAGGCTCGTTAATATCAACGGCAGCTTCGCACTCATCAGCGTTATCGATATCCTCGGTGGTGGCGTCAATGCTTTCCGCATTTTCTGCGGCATTATCGTCAGCCTCATCCTCGAAATCATATTCGAACATTTCGCTGACGTCCTCTACGTCCTCGGTAAAGGTGTCGATCGCCTCAACCAATTCCTCGATAACTTCTCCCGAATCAGAATCCTCAGAGGTCTCAATTACCACAAGATTTTTGGCCTCATCTGCTGACTCATCCGCCAAAACATTCTCAGCAGTCTCAGCCAAATCTGTATCAGCTTCCAAGGATTCCTCTTTGAAGCTTTCAGCCTCATTCAAAAAATCATTATCGATAGAATATTCATTTTCAGATACGTAAGCCGCATCATCATTATCGCTAAAATATTGATTTTTCAGCTCACGCTTAAGTATCTCGTCGGAATACTCGTTCGAATCATTTTCGGTAACAGTTGATTCCTCCGACGGTTGCTCAGACGAAACCGAGGTCTTAAGCTGCCTGAGTATTTCGTCTATGCTTTGATTGTTGTTCATATTGCCTCCATTTTACAGAGGTAGTGCTCAGGCTCTGTGCTGCCTTGCAACCTCTGCTAAAATCACAGCCGCAGCCGTGGAAACGTTAAAAGAGTTTACGTGTCCGTACATGGGAATGGACACGATATAATCGGATTTTTCCTTTATAAGTCTTGATACGCCTTCACCCTCACTGCCAAGCACGATGGCGCAGGGGCATTTGAGGTCGGTGTCGTAATACGCCGATCCGCCGGCTTCAGCGGCAAATATCCAAATTCCCTTTTGCTTCAGGCTATCAATAGTAGATGCTAAGTTTGTCACCTTTGCTATTGCAAGGTGCTCAATAGCACCGCAAGAGGAACGGGTAACCACGGGGGTAAGTCCGACGGCGCGTCTCTTTGGAATGATAAGTCCGTGAGCACCAACTCCTTCAGCGCATCTGATAAGTGCGCCAAGGTTATGGGGATCTGTAATTCCATCAGCAATAACGATAAACGGTCTTTCTCCTCTTTCTTCAGCTATGCGAAGTATATCTTCAACCTCACAGTACTGCTTTTCTGCCGCCATAGCAACTATGCCCTGATGAGTCGCAAACGCAGTCATCTTATCGAGCTTTGCCTTTTCAACCTCAACCATGGGAATATGTCTTGCCACAGCCTCCGCAACGAGAACCACGATAGAGCCCTCGCGTTCTCCCTTCTGGACAAATATTTTATCAACGGCTCTTCCCGAACGCAAAAGCTCTCTTACGGCATTTCTGCCAATAACGAGGCCCTCATTTACCTCTTCCGCAAGCTCATTCTTGCGGTCAAATTCCTTGTTTCTGAATTCATTTTTAGGAGAACGATTGCGATCCTTACCGTTTTTGTAATTTTTCTTTTCCATACGAAACTCCAATTTGCATTAATATACATCATACATTATATCATATAAATTCAATTTTGTATATACTTTTGACGCAAAAAAACGCTCACTTTGATAAAATACGCGTTTTTATTGCTATTTTGTATCTATTCTTTGATAAATTTGCGTCATTTTATTTATTGTTAAATAAAATACGGTCATTCTACATTCTCGGGTGCGGGCATAGAATATTACAGTATTTGATTGCGAGGTGAGTCGAGAGGATGAACAGACTAAGGAGATTTATGTTAAACGGCATGCTTATGGCCGCCGTCAGCGTCCTCTTAAGAGCAGTAGCCGTCGCATTCAACGTTTACGTGTCCAACAAGATCGGCGCGGTCGCCATGGGGCTTTTTTCACTCATAACCACGGTATACGGATTCGGCATTACCCTTGCAACCTCCGGCATAAATCTTGCAACTACTCGCCTTGTGGCGCAGGTAATCGGAGACGACGGTAAAATATCACTTATCAATGATAATCAAAAGCAAGCAAAAATAAAGCTCGTACTTCGTCAGTGCATATACTATTCGTTTTTCTTCGGGGCACTTGCCACGGTTATTTTACTGATATCTGCTGAAAATATCGGGGTATACGTTCTCCGTGACGAACGCACGGTATCCTCACTTCGTGTACTTGCGCTCACCTTTATTCCCATCTCTCTTTGCTCTGTTTTTACAGGGTACTTCTCTGCTCTGCGAAGGGTATACAAAACTGCGCTGACACAAATAATGGGACAAGGCGCAAAAATATTCGCCTCTATATTTTTCTTTTCGTATATAGGAGCATCAAGCGTTGAGAACGCTTGTCTTTGCGTAGTTTGGGGCGGCGCGGTAGCCGAATTTCTTTCCTTTGCGCTTTCTTATATCTTTTATCTGTCGGACAGAAAATCAAGCACGAATATTATAGACGATAATGAAAAGCAAAGATCATTCAAGCACCTATTATCAAACGCCTTGCCGCTTGCGCTCAGCGCATATATGCGTTCGGCTCTCGTAACCATCGAGCACGTTCTGATACCGATCGGACTCCAAAAAAGCGGGAGCTCGCGTGACAGCTCGTTAGCGGCTTACGGAACAGTCAGCAGTATGGTATTTCCGCTTGTACTTTTTCCGTCTGCTATAACCGCATCCTTTGCAGGTCTTCTGATACCTGAGATCGCAGGCTCGTATGAGGTTGGGGACAATCGCAGAATATGCGGCATAATATCAAGCGTTATGGACACCGTACTTATGTTCTCGATAGGCTGCGCGGGAATTATGATAAGCTTTTCCTATGAGCTGGCGGCGCATATATATCCTGACTCCGCCGATGCCGGAAGATTTATTGCCATGATATCTCCGCTCATACCCGTAATGTATCTCGATACCGCCGTGGATTCGATGCTAAAGGGGCTTGGCGAGCACGTTTACAGTATGGTCGTCAATATTGCGGACGCTTTGATATCCGTCGTGCTCGTATGGGTGCTTCTACCCCGCCTCGGTATATACGGTTATATCGTGACGGTGTATTTCACAGAGCTTATCAACGCTGCCTTAAGTATCGCACGACTTCTTATGAAAAGCGGTGTGAATCCCCGAGTGCTTTTGTGGGTCGGCAGACCGATTTTTTGCGTAATAACAGCCACGCGTCTTGCTCATTGGCTTTTTGACACTATGCTGATCAACGGTGTTTACGTACAAATTCTCATCGCGGCAATTTTCTACGCATTATTACTTATTCTTTTCGGAGGAATAAACCTGAGAAAAGTTTCGGGGAGTCTGCGATATATGCGCTTGACAAAATAAAAAAGCCCGCATTTGACATAATTAAGGCTGCCTCAAATTTACGTTTGAGGCAGCCTTTATGCTTTATTGTTTAATTTTTAAAATTCTCTTCCCAGCTCTTTATATCTTCTTCCGTAATATCGGAAATGCGATCATATTTCTTGGGTGCTTTGGGGATCTTGTCACTTTGATCGAATATAAGGACTATCTCGCAATCAACAGTTTCTTTAATCTCGCCGAAATTATAATGTTCGTCATAACCTTGTCTTGTGGACTGGATCTTATCAATAGTGACCGTTGATTTGCCAAGCTTGGTTACCCAATCACCCTTGATAACGAGAGACGTAAGGTCGTAATTTGCGGGCATATCTACGCCAAACGTAAACTCATCCTTCTTCTTGTCAATGGAAAGCTTTATGGAATTATCGCCTTGCTTGATAACACACTCAAATTCCTTGCTATCGTCCTTCTTTACCTGATAAGTGGTTTTTTTGCCATCGATCTCAATAGACATTTTTTCAGTCTTTTTGATTCCGTCCATGCCGAAATCAAGAGTGAGTTTGGTGACATCATTGACCACTACCTCGAGCTTTACAAGCTTCTTACTGCTTCTCGGAGTTGCAACGTTGATAACGATATCGTCGCTGTAATTTCTTTCAATGCTATCACAAAGATCGTCAATGTTTTCACCCAGCAGTTCAATATACTCTTCATATAACTCAACGGGAGTCTTATCTTCACTACCGTTAGTTGCAAACATAAACGCTAAAGAATCCTCGTACTTTTCAAGGAATTTGGGGATGGATTTATCCTCAGCAAGATAATCGTAGAACTCGGAAATCGCCTCAGCGAGAGCCTCACCTTCGATCACTATGCTGATAACTCTGACCTTTTCCCTGCTTCCGCCAACCTTGATCTCGTCCTTTTCACTCTCGAACTCGAAGTTGTCGCAAGCTATCTTCCACATCTTTTTATAAAGCTTTTCACCGATCTTCTCAGCGTCCTTATGCATCTTTTCATCGTTAAGAGCATTCAACGCGCTGATAAGATTTTCATACGCCTGCTCGTCGGGAATCGCGTACTCAGAGCCCGAACCGTAAGCAAAAATGGAGTCCTCGAGGTCGTCAACGATATCTTTAAACTTCACGCCGTAAGCGTTTTTGAGGATCTCGTCCTCAGATACATAAAGCAGGTCTTCAGAAAGATATATATCGCCCGAAAGTCCAAACTCGCCTGCCTTAAACTCGAAATTCTCGAGCATAAGAGCGTCCTTGGAAAAATACATTTTTCCGCTGAGCGCACCGTCCTCCAAAATATCCTCTTCGCCACTCTTAAGTTCATTCAAAGCAAATTCAAAGGATCCCTTGGTAAGTGTTTTAACGATGGGCTTGATCTCATCACGATCGCCAAAATCATCAATTGCGTTAAATATGGCGGTTGCCGCAACGTTCTGCGGAAGATTGCCGTAAATCGCAAATCCGATGCCCGTACCCAAACCTAAAAGAAGTACCGCAGCGATAATGATAGCTAATACCTTTGTTTTCATAGATTTCCTCCTGATGTCTTAAATATCTTTCACAAATATCTTGGTAATAAGATATAAGTAACTTAACTACATTTTAGCACTATTCTCGATATTTGTCAATATGTAATAGTTTGAATAAAATATTCGGCGACGCCGAATTTGAAATGATGTACTATCACACGTTTTGAAATATTACTCATTCCCCCGAAGGGCAAACGTAAAAAAGCACTTTTGTCGGTAGACAAAAGTGCTTTTTTGTTGCCTTAAACGTGATAAAAGGTGTCTAAACAAAGGTAAAAACGAACAAAAAGTGTCCGATTATTCTAATATAACGCGGTAAATTGGAAGATTAGTTTCGGCAATTGCCTTGACTGCACCAATCAATGCCTTAGGGTTGGCATTGCCAAAATCCATATGAATACAAACGGAAAACACAGAGGATGCTTCAGGCAAGCTATCAATATCCGAAATATAGTGTATCGGCTTAAAAATATGCTTTTTATTATAGGAGTACATATAATGCTCCAGAGCGGAAACACTTTGCTCCATCATTAGTTGATCGGGGTGTTTTTCAAATATTACGTTAAAGATTACATCAGGATATCCTTCACATTCGACATCGACGGGAAAAGAAACTGCTGCTTTTATTTCGCCTACAATTGGATCATCATACTCAGTCATTCTGTTACCTCTTTTTCTTGGTGGTAAAACCAACTCTTTATGTGCATTATATCATATTTTGTAAAGCAATTCAAGAGCTTTTCGCAATCTCGCGTCCTAATCACGCCGAAGGCTTGGATAAACAAAAACAGAACATTTGTCGGTAGACAAATGTTCTGTTTTTGTTGGTGGAGACAACTAGATTCGAACTAGTGACCCCTTGCATGTCAAGCAAGTACTCTAACCAACTGAGCTATGCCTCCACGCTGATGCTTGGATATTATACCACACTTTTTTTCGTTTTGCAATACTTTTTTTGAAAAAGTGTTGATTTTTTTTTACTTTAATATTATAATTATAATATTAAGCATTAAATTTTTTAGTTCTTTAGGAGTTTAGACATGATCGGCTTTTACAACTACACCGTTATTCTTACTTATTTGAGTCTCGCATCCGCTGTCGCGGGTATTTTCCTTGCCGTAAACGGCAATCCTTTGGGAGCAATCTGGGCGTTGCTTTTATCAGGTCTTTGCGACTTGTTTGACGGCAGAGTTGCATCCACCAAAAAAGATCGCACAGCCAATGAGCGCGCGTTTGGTATTCAAATTGATTCGCTTTGCGATGCGGTAGCCTTTGGAGTTCTCCCCGCGGTCATTACTTACTGCTCGGGATTCAACAATACTTATTTTTTGCCTTTACTTATTTTCTTCGTGCTTGCGGCTATAATTCGACTCGCTTACTTTAACGTAACCGAAGAAGAACGTCAGCAAACGACAACGGAAAGACGCCGTTATTTTCTCGGTCTCCCCGTCACTTCATCGGCGATAATTCTTCCCTTCTTTTTCTGCCTTATGTATATTTTCGGCGGAATATTTAAATGGATATTTTTTGCCGCATTTGCTGCTGTCGGAATTCTCTTTATCACACCGATAAAAGTTACCAAAGCGAATGCTTTTACATCCGTCCTTTACATAATACTCGGCATTGCCGAATTTGTATGCTTGCTTGTAGCGTCGTTCTGACCATTAAAAAACTTAAAACGGAGCTTTATTTTGAAACATCTATTAAAATTCTTTAAGGGATATAAACTCAGAGCCGTACTCGCGCCCTTGTTCAAATGCCTTGAAGCCATCTTTGAGCTGCTCGTACCGCTTGCCGTAACGCAAATTATTGACGTAGGTATCAAACAAAATGACACGGGCGTTATAATATCGATGTGCGGCATTATGTTCGCCCTCGCGGTCATCGGCTTTATATGCGCTACCTGCGCTCAGTATTTCTCTGCCAAGACCGCCGTCGGCGTGTGCACTCGCATACGCAGCGAGCTTTTCTCGCATATTCAGAAATTCGGTTACTCCGACACGGACAAGCTCGGTACATCCACGCTTATAACTCGACTTACGGGTGACCTCAATTCAGTACAGACCGGAATCAATATGTTTCTGCGTCTTTTTATGCGTTCTCCTTTTATAGTTTTTGGCGCTATGATAATGGCGTTTACCATAGATGCCGAGCTTTCCCTGATATTCCTTGTAACGATAATCGTTTTGACAATCGTCGTATTTGGCATAATGCTCGGCAGTATGCCGCTTTACAAACGCTGCCAGGCAAAGCTTGACTTGGTACTCGGCAAAGTAAGAAGCAACTATAACGGTACACGTGTTGTTCGAGCGTTCAACAAACAAGCTGATGAGATCGAGGACTTCGATACAAGAAACAAGGCACTCACCAAAATACAGCTTTTTGCAGGGCGTATCTCCGCGCTCATGAATCCCCTTACATATGTTATCATCAACTTTGCCGTAATTATTTTGATTAAAAACGGCGCAATAACCGTGGACAGCGGCTCTTTAACTCAGGGCGAGCTTATCGCGCTTTACAACTATATGTCGCAGATACTTGTTGAGCTTATAAAGCTGGCTTCGCTTATAATAACGCTCAGCAAAGCGGCGGCAAGCGCTTCGCGTGTCAGCGCGATACTCACAAGAGATCCCCAAGCGCCTCCAACACCTGAGCAGGCAAGCTGCGACGGTGAGGATGCAGTACGCTTTGACAACGTAAGCTTTGGATACAACACCTCAGCAGATCACGCTATCGACGGCATCAGCTTTTCGGCAAAGCGTGGTGACGTTATCGGCATTATCGGCTCGACGGGCTCAGGCAAAAGTACTCTCGTAAATCTGATCCCGGGATTTTATTTTGCAAATTCCGGCAACGTATTTATAAACGGAAAGAATTCCGCGCTTTATGACAATCACGAAATAAGTGATCTGGTCAGTATCGTTCCGCAAAAAGCTCAACTATTCAAGGGTACAGTGCGCTCCAATTTACTGTGGGGCAACCAAGATGCTACGGATGAAATGATGTGGGCGGCGCTCACGGCGGCTCAGGCAAACGATTTCATTGAGGACAAGGGCGGACTTGATACACCCGTTATGCAAAACGGAAGCAATTTCTCGGGCGGACAGCGTCAACGTCTTACGGTCGCTCGCGCACTCATCAAACGCGCTCCCATACTCATTCTTGATGATTCGGCTTCCGCTCTTGACTACGCTACCGAGGCAAAGCTACGCCTTGCCATCGCCTCACTTGAATATTCTCCTACGGTATTTATCGTATCACAGCGCGCCTCGTCAATGCTACACGCAGACAAGATAATCGTACTTGACGATGGAAATATGGTCGGCTGCGGAGTTCACTCCGAGCTTCTTAAGAGCTGTGAAGTATATCGCGATATATACCGCTCCCAATTTCCCGAGGAGGTGAGTGCCGATGCGTAAAACAAATACCAAAGCGAGCGCCAAGACCTTCTTCGAGATACTCAGATATCTTAAGGTTTACAGAATCCATTTTATACTCGCACTTATTTTTACAGCGATCTCAGTCGCTCTCACGCTTTACATTCCCATTCTTGTCGGTCAAGCCATCGATAACGCTATCGGCAAAGGCAACGTAGACTTCGACGCTATCACGGCAATACTTTTTAAAATGGGAGCTGCCATTATAGCAACCGCGATACTCAACTGGCTTATCAACGTTCTCAACAACGCAATGACCTACGGAATAGTTAAAAATATCCGCAAAGAAGCGTTTGAGAAGATACAGCGATTCCCCATTTCTTTTATCGATTCCAACAGAACGGGAGATATCGTCAGCCGTGTGATCACCGACGTTGATCAGTTCGCCGACGGACTTCTGCTTGGCTTTACACAATTCTTCGCCGGTATTATGACTATCGTGGGAACGCTTTTGTTTATGCTTTTCATCAACGTTCCCGTAACGCTGATAGTAGTCGTGCTTACTCCCCTTTCACTGTTTGTGGCAAGCTTTATAGCAAAGAAAACGTATTCGATGTTCAAGCTTCAGTCAGAAATAAGAAGTGAGCAGACCTCGCTGATCGACGAGGCGATATCCTCACACAAATTGGTTATTGCATTCAATCAGGAGGAAAATCTGAATCAGCAATTCGACGAGATAAATGACCGTCTTGGATCTGCATCCTTAAAGGCGATATTCTTCTCGTCCTTGACCAATCCCTCAACGAGATTTGTAAACAGCACGGTCTACGCTATCGTCGCTCTCGTCGGTGCTTTTATCTGCATATCAAATCCCGACGTTCTGAGTATCGGTATGCTGTCAAGCTTTCTTGCGTATTCAACGCAATATACAAAGCCCTTCAACGAGATCTCGGGCGTTATAACCGAGCTTCAAAATTCCCTTGCCTGTGCAAGACGCGTCTTTGATCTTATCAAAGCACCGGTTATGCCGGAAGAATCATGTGAAGCTGAGGACGTAACCTTCCACGGTGACGTAGAGTTTAAAAACGTAAGCTTCTCATATACCCCTGACAGCGAGCTTATAAAAGATTTCAATCTTTCCGTGCACTCCGGTCAGCGTATTGCTATCGTAGGCCCCACGGGTTGCGGAAAAACCACGCTTATCAATCTCCTGATGAGATTTTACGATGTCAACGAGGGTAACATCGTACTTGACGGAACACCCACGGCCAACATATCGCGTCACACCTTGCGCGACTCTTTTGGAATGGTGCTCCAGGATACGTGGCTATCTCCCGGAACTATAAGAGACAATATCGCCTTCGGTAAGCCCGATGCTACCGATGAAGAAGTGATTGAAGCGGCAAAGCAGGCGCACGCGCACAGCTTTATACGCAGACTTCCCAACGGCTATAACACCGTTATAGGTGAAGACGGCGGATCGCTTTCACAGGGACAAAAGCAGCTACTTTGCATCGCAAGAGTTATTCTTTGTCTGCCCGAAATGCTTATTCTTGACGAGGCAACGTCCTCTATCGACACTCGAACCGAGATAAGAATACAAAAGGCGTTTGCGCTTATGATGCAGGGACGAACCTCGTTCATCGTTGCGCACCGACTTTCAACTATTCTTGAAGCTGACAAAATACTCGTTATGAAGGACGGAAATATCATCGAGCAAGGCACTCACAAGGAGTTGCTCGCGATGAACGGATTTTATACCGAGCTATACAACAGTCAGTTTGCAAAAATTGAATAAAAAGAAAAAACCGCGCTTACAAAATCATTTGTAGGTGCGGTTTTATTTTACTATTCCTTGTCTTTCCAATCAAAATAATTGAAATGAGTTTTACATGCTCGGTTGTACTGGAATTCTCCTCGACTTATGCCGCAAAACGTTTTTTCGGGCAATATATTATTGAAAAAAGGCAGTGTGGGAGAAGTTTCGGGAGGGATGTTTTTGCCGATATCACGCCAGACGTATTGAGCGTCGGTTATATATATCTGCTTTGGAAAGCTTCGCTCAACAACGATAAGTCCTACTCTTTTGACGTTCTCAATGGGACAGTCTCCAACTACCACGCCGCCGTCAACGGCGTCATAGCTTACCATCACATGTCGGTCGCAATATTCGCTCGGCTCACTTCCCTTTACAAAATATCCAACCTGTGCCCTATCTCCTCTGGCATCACTGTGACAAGCTACCGTCATAAGCTTTCCCGAGTCTGCACAGTATTCACACTTGACGATATTGCTACTTATATCAAACTCAGTATCTCCCCCACGAATATCCTCCTGACACAGCTCACTCATTATCTCATCCCATATCCTATTGCATTTATTTCCCTGATATGCGGAAAGAGTTTTCGGGTACTCGTATCCCATCCATACACCGCCGATATAACGCGAGGTATATCCGATAAACCAATTATCGTACTTATTTTGAGTAGTTCCCGTTTTACCTGCGCATTCAAGGTATCGGGATAGTGAAATATCCGTTGCCGTTCCATTTCGTATGACTCCCTCGAGCATAAGCGTCATAAGATCGGCGTTCTCCTCGCTTAATACGATCTCCCCCTTATACTTCTTTTCGAGTATAAGCTCACCTCTGCCGTCCACTACCCGCGAATACGAGCGCGAGTAATTATACACACCGTCATTTGCAAAAATGGAATATGCGGCGGTTATATCCTTTACGCTTACCCCGTAATTGAACTGACCAAGCGCCAAGGCGGCGTAATCCATATCGGTGATTACGCTTCCGTCTTCAAGAGTTTTGCGCCTGATAAGACCGTCAAAGTGTAATTTTTCACGCAAGAAATTAAAGGATTCTTCAAGCCCGAGGTCATCAAGCAGTTTTATCGGAACGGTATTCAGAGAATGAGCTATTGAATAGCTTATATTAGAAAGTCCCCGATAATTGCCGTTTGCGTTATTCGGCCAAGCGGTAAGCTTTTCAGCGGGTACGTCATCCGATCCCAAAAAGCGCACGGGGGTATCGTCATGCACGCTTGACCAGGTTATGATCCCACTTTCAAGCGCGGGGGCGTACACGGACAGGGGCTTTATGACCGAGCCCGCGGGGCGAAGCGTATCGGTAGCAAAATTCTGAACTCTATTCCCCGTCTTCTCTCCGACAGCACCGACTACTCCCAAAATATCTCCCGTACGGCTATCAATAATTATCATCGACGATTGCGGTATTTCAGCGCCGTTATTAGTAGAAAAATTTGAGATATCCGAATAATACCTCTCGAGTAGGTCTTGCACCTTCTTATCCATCACCGTGTATATTTCAAGACCTCCCGTGTACAACACGAGATTTGCCATGCTCTTGCTGTATCCGTACTCCTCGCAAAGATCCGTTATCACGTCCTTTATCACCATATCTACGTACCAGGAATTTATTTTACTGCCCTCATCCGACGCCACACAAAGAACCGTTTCACTCATTTTAGCATCCTCGAATTCCGCCTCGGTAATATAACCCTGAGCATACATCTCAGACAAGATCAGATTGCGACGAGCTTTGTTATTTTCAGGATTTTTAATAGGATCATAAAAGCTCGGACTGTTTGTAATTGCCGCGATACACGCGCATTCGGCAAGTGTCAGGTCACTTACGTCCTTTGAAAAATAATATTCTGCCGCTGCTCCTACACCATAACAGCCCTGCGAGAGATTTATAATATTCAGATACATTTCAAGTATCTCGTCCTTACTGAGCTTACTCTCAAGGTCGATCGCCCAGAAGATCTCCTGAATCTTTCTGTGCAAGGAATATTCATCTTCCTCGGTGACGTTTTTTATCAGCTGCTGAGTTATGGTAGATCCGCCGTAGCTCTTTTTGATATTCAAAAAATAATTAACACCTGCCGTGGCAGTCCTCAGCCAATCGACACCGTCGTGACTATAAAATCTCTTATCCTCAATGGCAATAAATGCATCTTTTAAATACCTTGGTATTTCCTCATGTTTTTTATATACGCATCTGTAACCGCCGAACAAAGTATGCGCGGAAAGCGACTGAACCTTCGCCTCTCCCCCACCTTTGTCTTCATAATAATATATCTTACTCTGAACGTTAGTTCCAACGCTGTAAAAAATATTTTCGTCTATACTTTTTTCAATATGCGTATCAATATACATCACAGCGAACAATCCCAAAAACAACAGTAGCACCGATAGCACTATTGCCGTGATCAGTAAAATACGCTTCGTCAGTTTTCCTAACATAAAACCACCTCTTTTTTGCTTTTCCTTATTATTACACGCAGCAGCATAAAATATGATTTTATGCTAAGAATAATAAGGAATCTTTTTTAAAAGGGGTAAGCAATGCCAAACGAAAAATCCAAATCTGTGAAAAATATCTTTCCGGTTTTTACACTTATTTTATCGGTAAACTTTTTAGCACTTATGATTTGCACCTGCATTTTGTTCGGACTCAAATTAAAAAGTATACCTCCGAACACGCCTGAGGTAATCACGCTAAAGGAGTATATCTATATCAAAGATCAGCCTGACGAAGACGCGTCTGTATCCACCGGCAAAGACGATATTAACGAGGAAAGCTTCCTTGTGAAAGAATACGAAGGGCAAATCGGTATCTTCTCACTTGAAGGCGGTGAGATAAGGTACGTTATCGACAGATATATAAAAACCCTTCCCGAAGCCGACAAGCGTCTGCTCAGAGAAGGGTTTGTGGTAATTGGAATCCACGGTATATATCCGGTTATTGAAGATTATACGGGATAACTATTTGATGACTACGTTATCAGCACCAAGGAGAGTCACGAGCGCATCCATAACGGGCACACTGATCTTGATGCCTTTTGCAGTATCATGATATGAAGAGGTAGAGCTATCATAAAATATAACCCTGACGTCACCGCGAGAGCCGTCTGCGATTCGCTGAGCTTCAAAGAACTTGTGCGAATTCATATCGGGCACTCGTAAATAAAGCTTCGAATATGACGCGCCGTTCTGTATCTGCTTTGCGTTAGAACTCACTCCTCGCGAAGTATCCGTCCGTTTGACAGTACGCGGATCAAATCTTCCGTTTTCGACAAGCTCGATAATATTATTGACAAGTATCTTCGGTTCTTCCTCTTCTCTCAGAGATACGGTTCCTTCAATGCACAGAGCCGCGTCTTCCTTAATAAGACGGAAAAACTGCTGATACTTCGTCGGGAACACAAGACACTCTATCTCTCCGAATCTGTCTTCAAGCGTAATAAACGCCATGCGTTCTTTCTTCTTGGTCGTCTTTGGCGTTATTGAAGAAACTATACCGCAAAGGCAGACGTTTTGCTTTTCCTTGACAGACTCCGAGTCAAGACAAGAAGAAATACTCATGGGGGAGATCTGCTGAACGTTTTCGGAATAGCTGTCTATCAAGTGACCCGAAAAATACATTCCCGCCACTTCTTTTTCCATCAGAAGCTTTTCTTTTATCGGATACTCAGGTATCTGAGGATACTCGAATTTAGGAGCAGCCGCAGAAAAGCTGAAGGCACTTGAAAACATATCAAGCTGACCTGATACGTTGGATCTGCTCTTCTCTGCTCTGATTGAAATGAGCTTGTCGTAGGACACCAGCATTCTGCTTCTGTAAACGCCCATTCCGTCAAATGCGCCAACCTTGATAAGCGACTCAACCATTCTCTTATTAACGTCATAATCTGCCATTCGTGAGATAAAGTCCTCAAGATCCTCAAAGGGTGCGACTCGGCGTTCCTTTATAATATTCTCGATAAACTGCTTACCCACGTTTTTGATAGCCAAAAGACCGAAAATAATATTATTTTTGTCGGGATGGAAATACATCATACTGCGATTGATATCAGGCGGCAACACCTTTATTCCATAGTTATTGCACTCGCCTATATACTCCGCAAGCTTAGTAAGATTACCAAGTACCGAAGTCATAAGCGCAGACATATATTCGCAAGGATAATGTGCCTTGAGATATGCGGTACGGTAAGATATTACCGCGTATGCGGCGGCATGACTCTTGTTAAAGGCATATCTTGCAAAGGAAGATATATCATCAAATATACCACCTGCAACCTGCTCGTCGATACCGTTTTTACGTGCTCCTTCCAAAAAGCTGTCGCGCTCTGCATTGAGTACGTCGGCTTTTTTCTTTGACATCGCGCGTCGCACGATATCAGCGTGACCGTAAGAATATCCTGCCATCTCTCTGAACACGCTCATTACCTGCTCCTGATAAACTATACAACCGTAGGTTGAACGTAATATCGGCTCAAGAATAGGGTGGGCAAATTTAACGTCCTGCGGATTGTGACGCGCTTTTATATATTGCGGTATCGAATCCATAGGACCCGGACGGTAAAGCGCGATAGCCGCAATTATGTCCTCAAAGCGAGATGGCTTGAGTTCAGAGAGCATCTGACGCATTCCGCCCGATTCAAGCTGAAAGACGCCAAGCGTCGCCCCCGAGGAAATAAGCTCAAATGTCTTTTTATCGTCAAGGGGTATCTTCTCAATATCAAAATCGGGATCTTGCTCTTTGACAAATCCGCAAGCTTCATCAATGATAGTCAGATAACGCAAAGCAAGAAAGTCGAATTTAAGAAGTCCGAGCTTTGCCACTACATCCATATCAAACTGAGTTACTATCGCTCCGTTACTCGTCGCAAGCGGAACGTAGCTTGACACGGGATTGTCGGTCACAACGAGACCTGCCGCGTGTACCGTTATATTTCTCGGCATACCCTCAAGCTCCATGGCGGTATCCACAAGCTGCTTTACGGTATCTGAGCTTTCATACTGCGCTTTAAGCTCAGGCAGCTTAAGAGCGTCGCTGAGAGTTACGCCAATCTCGTGCGGTACGGCTCTTGCTACGGGGTCTACCTCGGCATAAGGAAGTCCCATAGCACGTCCTACGTCACGTATCGCCGCTCTCGCGGCAAGCGTACCGAAGGCAATTATCTGAGAAACGTGATCCGTACCATACTTATCGTACATATACGCTATAACCTCATCTCTACGATTATAGCAAAAATCAATATCAATATCGGGCATACTGACGCGCTCGGGATTAAGAAATCTCTCAAAGAGCAGGTCAAATTTTATAGGATCTACGTCGGTGATCCCAAGCAGAAACGCCACAAGGCTACCCGCACCCGAGCCTCTTCCGGGACCTACGGGAATATTTTTTGATTTCGCAAAGCTTACGTAATCCTGAACTATAAGGAAATAATCATCATAGCCCATGCTGTGAATTACGGAAAGCTCGTAATCTATTCTGTCAAGATATACTTTATCACCCTCGGGAGATGTCACAAGAGTACCGTTCCCCACGCGCAAGTCAAAACCCTTTTGTACAAGCTCTCTTAAATATATTTCGCTGCTAACACCCGAAGGAGTCTTATACGTAGGAAGCTTCGGATCGTCAAAGGTAAACTCAAAGTTACACTTTTCCGCGATTCTCTCGGTGTTTTCAATTGCATCGCGATACTTACCGAATATCATTCGCATCTCGTCAGTGGTCTTATAATAAAACTCATCCGTCTCAAAGCCCGCGGGGCGTCCATCGGATATAATTTTATTGGTTTGTATGCACATAAGAACCGCCTGAGTGTTGGCGTTCTCACGTCTGAGATAATGGCAATCGTTCGTAGCTACCATTGGCAATCCGCATTCCTCGGCTACTCTTACGAGCATAGGAAGCACCTGCACCTGCTGTGAAAGTCCGTGATTCTGAAGCTCGATATAGAAGTTACCCTCACCGAATATCGCGGAAAGCTCACGGGCATATTCGCACGCTCCCCTGAAATCCCCCTCAGAAAGCAACGAAGGGATCTTGCCTGCAAGACATGCTGAGAGCGCTATAAGCCCCTCACTGTGTGCGCGAAGAAGCTCAAGATCCACTCTCGGACGCGAATAAAATCCCTCGGTAAACCCCTTGGAAACCATTCGTATAAGATTTTTATAGCCCATCTCATTCTTACACAAAAGCACGAGATGGTTATACTTACCCGAGCCCTCGGAATACGCGGTTCTATCGAATCGAGATCCCGACGATACATAAACCTCGCAACCGATGATAGGCTTGATGCCTTCCGCACGGCACGCCTGATAAAACGGAACTACGCCGTACATAACGCCGTGATCCGTAAGCGCAACTGCCGTGTGTCCGCACTCCTTAGCACGCTTGGGTATATCTGCAATACGGCAAGCGCCGTCCAAAAGGCTATATTCACTATGCAAATGTAAATGTACAAATCCTGACATACGCTCACCGCCTCTCATAAAAAATCAATTTCGTTTAATTCTCGTTTTATTATCGTCTCTTCTGAAGGACATAAAAAGTCCTGCACTAATGGCAACAAGAGCGACT
This sequence comes from Eubacteriales bacterium, assembly GCA_045127215.1. GTDB lineage: Bacteria > Bacillota > Clostridia > Oscillospirales > CAG-272 > HGM12713. Next base: position 65,454 of record JBGVPV010000086.1, read on the forward strand.
ATGATACAAATAACCGTAATTATAGTTTTCTGCACCTCATTTTCACCGACCGTGCCCGTGTTACGCAGAGCGTTCCGTTGCTCCGTTATAAGCTCTTCCAATTCATCGCCGGAATACGTATCGGAATATCCGCACAGATCATAAATGCGCAACGTACATCCTCCGGATGCCTCGGTGAGCGGACGAATACTTAGTCTGACATAATCCACCGTATAATCTGCAGCAAAAGCGGAAACGTCAAAAAACAAAGTCTGAGTGCTTCCGTTTTCTATAACAGCTTTACATACAGCTCTGGATGAATCCGCACCAAGCGTTAACCGTAATTCATAGAGAGCCGAGGAATCATCCCGCGCCTCATCAAGTCCAACGGTCAGAGCAATAACAGGCGTATATTTAAAGCTCTCGGAATAATCAAGCATATACGTGCAATCAGCGGAATATCCTACCTCAATTACTTCCGTTCTCAATTGAAGAGATCTTTTTCCTGAAGAATCGGGAGTCGAATATACGGATTTACCGTTGACACCGAGATATGTATTATTAAAAATATCATAATCCGCGAAGGTGTAATAAACAAAGCTTGATTTATAGCTTTGCGGCGTAACACCCGTAACTGCGGAAAACTCAAAGCGTGTCTTAAGTGTATCCTCGTTAATATCCGCCCCGATGACGTCTGACCAAGTATTTTTATTAAAATATTTAAGCAAATCAGAAGTTACGGTGCTTCCACGCTGAGTATCAATGAAGGAAAGTGTATTAGCGAGCTGTAAAAGCTGCTCCGAGTCGCAGACGCTTACAACGAATGAAGAAATATCAGCCTCAGCATAAAGCTTATAATAGATATATGCGTAAGCGGTGTTGAGTGCACTTCCGCCAAGATCCGCGGGAGGCTCCCACATAAATATAATATTTGACGGTGCGCTGACATAGGTGCCCGAAAGCTTACGGATATGATCGGCAAATGATTTCACGTTATTAGCGTGTATCTCACCCGACGCGAACTGTGCTTCAAGATCAACGCCCTCGGAAATATTTGAATTATTAATTCCAAAAGGCACGACGTCTGACTGTATCATAACCGAGCATTTAAAGCGTCCGGACGTTCCGTATTCAAGCTCTGATATTACGCGATTAAGGAAATCGGACGTAGTAGTCTGTTCAACCTTATTTTCGCTATATTCATCTCTATCGGAAACAGGTATAACTATGTCGAGAGTTGAGTCGGTCATTCTCATAGCCCCTGCAATCACAGTAAGATATAACACGTAAGCGTCCGCGTACTGCTCGGCGCTCATATCTCCCACGTAATTTGTATTGACGATATCATCCGCGCGATCACCTACTATGACTCCGCTGATCTTTCCGATACCCTCAGTATAACGTTCCATTAAAAACTTGGAAATCGATGATATATATCCGAGCGTGTATTCGTCATAAATATTCGGAAAACCTCGTCTATCGCCGTCGCTCGTACAAGCAACGCAGAGATCCTTATCAGTCGCCGAAAGTAAAAATCTCAGATATATCTTAGCGCCGTTTACCGAAGCGCTGTTTATCTGTTTATCAAGACCTTCAACGTATGTTCTGCTAAAAGATAAGTACTCTCCGTTTGACGGATACAAAATTGCATCAGAGATATCTCCACGCATTTTTGACATATCAACGTCAATAACAACCATACTCGCACCAACGTCAAAGGAAAGCGCAGAGCTGTCACAAAGCACTCCCTTATACGCACCTCTGTCACCGCGCAAATATTCGAAATCCGACGATACCGCAGGATACTTAGGCGTTCCCGCCACGTATTGCTCGCCGTCCTCAGAACAGAATATTACCGCGTATTTTGAATATCTCTCAAGCGATGACTTAACGGGAATACTAAAGGTAAACTTAATAGTCATAACAGTTTCCGCAAGAGGATATCTTTGTGTGTCGCTTATAACGTCATCAAGCCTCTCACCCGGGGCAATGGCATAAAGACGTATTTTGTACGACGGATATTTCATCATAACGTCATGATGAACCGTTCCGTCTATGACTATCTTTCCCGTTGCCTCGTCAAGTGTACAAGTATAGGAAACTGCATTTGAAAACTCATCGCTGTCAAAAGCATGCACCGAGGGCGCTATATAGGCAACGGTTATTAATATTGAAATCAAAATCAAAAAGCTTCTTTTCATATCGCCTCTCTTGCACCCTCCTTACATACTCATTTAAGCATTTTAAAAAATATCAAAAGAATGAAAGCTGATCTGTCTCACTCAGGTTATCAAGGACTCCATTTTTACGAAGAACCTCGATAACGCTCTTGGTAAGCTTTGCGCGTATACGCAAATCGTCAACCGAGAAGAATTTCTCCTCATTTCTCGCGGCTATAATATTCTGAGCCGCATTTTCTCCCAGTCCCGCAAGCGCCGAGAACGGCATTCGTATAGCCCCGTTTTCGGGCAGGAATATATACGCGTCGGACTTTTCGATATCGATAGGCAAAAACTTTATGCCTCTCGCCATACATTCATTTATAAGCTGAAGCACAGATATGGAGCTTTGTTCCTTCGGGGAAGCTTCTTTTCCACGCTTTTCTATGTCCTTGATAGTGGCAACAACGTTACTCTTGCCCTTCATTACTACCTCGGCATCAAATGCTCCGGGAGCTACCGTAAACATAGCGCAATAGAATGCCAACGGAATATGTACCTTATACCAGCCAAGACGGATAGCGGACATAACGTACGCCGCCGCGTGTGCCTTGGGGAACATATATTTTATCTTCTTACAAGAGCCTATGTACCAATCGGGTACTCCGTGTGCTCTCATATCAGCTTCCCAATCGGGAGTAAGCCCTTTACCCTTACGCACGCTCTCCATTATCTTAAACGCCACGGCATTATCCATACCGTATCTGATAAGGTCAAGCATGATACCGTCACGCGTACCGATAACCTGAGAAATATCACAGATTCCTTCTTTAATAAGATCCTGCGCGTTTCCAAGCCAAACGTCCGTTCCGTGAGTAAGTCCCGAGATCTGCAAAAGATCTGCAAAATTCTTAGGCTTTGCTTCAATAAGAACCTGTTGCAAAAAGCGTGTACCAAATTCGGGAAGTCCAAACGTTCCTATCTGCGAATCAATATCCTGCGGCTTTACGCCAAGCGGACGAGTTGACTCAAACAGCTTATATACCTCGGGGTCGTTCATAGGAACGTCCATAACACTCGTATCCGAAAATCTTTCAAGATACTTATACTTGGTAGGAATATCGTGTCCAAGCTCGTCAAGCTTCAAAATAGTATCGTGAAGATAGGAAAACGCAAAGTGAGTTGTAACGATATCGGAATGGGGGTCATCTGCGGGATGCTGAACGGGCGTAAAATCATAAACGTCATACTCTCTCGGTACAACTATAATACCACCCGGGTGCTGTCCCGTAGTTCGCTTAACGCCGACACAGTTCTGAATAACTCGCTCCATCTCGGCGCGTCCGAGGCTGACGCCCTTTCCCTCAAAATACTTGGCAATAAAGCCGTACGCGGTCTTATCCGCAAGCGTACCAAGCGTTCCCGCGCGGAACACGTTTTCCGCACCGAACAGTTCCTCGGTATACTTATGTACTCTTCCCTGTACGTCACCCGAGAAGTTAAGGTCGATATCAGGCGACTTATCACCGTAGAATCCAAGGAAGGTCTCAAACGGGATATCGTGTCCGTCAGCGCAGTACTTTGTACCACATTTAGGGCAATTCTTGTCGGGCAAGTCAAAGCCCGAGCCGTAACTGCCGTCTGTGATAAACTCGGAATTCTGACACTTGGGGCAATAGTAGTGAGGCGGCAGAGGGTTTACCTCTGAAATTCCCGCCATCGTTGCAACGAACGACGATCCGACAGATCCACGTGAGCCAACAAGGTATCCCTGACTCTCGCTGTACCAAACCAGCTTTTGCGCGATCATATAAAGCACGGCAAATCCGTTCTTTATAATAGAGGTAAGTTCCTTATCAAGTCTCTTTGCAACAAGCTCAGGCACGGGATCGCCGTACATAGCCTTGGCTCTTGCCCAGCACATCTGCTCGAGCTCTTCTTCGGCGCCTTCCATGTGAGGCGTATAAGATCCCTTAGGTATCGGACGAACGTCCTCGATCATATCGGCAATCAGATTTGTGTTTGTTATAACAACCTCTCTTGCCTTTTCTTCGCCAAGATAGCTGAACTCCTCAAGCATCTCCTCGGTGGTACGGAAATACAATCCAATATCTCTGTCACAGTCCTTGAACTTAAGTCCTGCCAAAAGTATCTTTCTGTATATCTCGTCCTCGGGGTTGAGAAAATGCGCGTCGCACGTCGCCACTACGGGCTTATTATACTTTTCACCAAGCTCAACTATTCTTCGATTAAGCTGACGCAATCCCTCATCATCTGCCACCATACCCTCAGCAATAAGAAAACGGTTATTGCAGATCGGCTGTATCTCAAGGTAATCGTAGAAGTTTACGATATCCTCAATATCCTTTTCGGATCTGTTATCGATAATAGCTCTGAAAAGCTCTCCTGCCTCACAGGCGGAGCCAATAATAAGTCCCTCACGGTGTGCTTCAAGCTCGGTCTTGGGTATTCTCGGATTTCTATGGAAATACTCAAGATAGCTTGATGAAATAAGTCTGTAAAGGTTTTTAAGGCCCGTGCGGTTTCGTACCAGAATTATCTGATGGTACGGACGCAAGGAAAGCGGGTCCGCCTTAGTCTTCATCTCATTTTCAAGCTCTGAGAAATTACGTATGTCCATCTTTTCCATCTGAGAGGTCATTGCAAAATATATCTTTGCAAGTATCTCAGCGTCATCGCAAGCTCTATGATGATGGAAGTCTTCAAGCTCATAATGCTTCGCAAGAAGATTGAGCTTATGAGCCTTAAGGTCGGGATTTATATATCTCGACAGTGCAAGCGTGTCGAGATAAGGATTTTCGAACTCATATCCGCACTGTTTTGCGGCAACTCTGATAAATCCCGTATCAAAGTCAGCATTGTGCGCCATAAGCAAGCTTTCCCCGCAGAAATCGAGAAAGCTTCTGAGAGCTTCCGCAATCAGCGGCGCGTCTGCCACCATCTCATCGGTTATCGACGTAAGCTCAACGATCTCCTCGGGAATGGGCATTTCGGGATTTACAAAGGTATTAAAACGGTCAATTACCTTGCCGTTCTTTATCTTCACCGCGCCTATTTCGGTGATCTTATCATCGGTTCTTGAAAAGCCGGTGGTCTCAATATCAAATACCACCATTTCGTCAGCAAAACTACCGCTGTAATCACCGTAAACCGCACTCGCGGTATTGTTGACGAAATACGCTTCCATACCGTATATTACCTTCATTCCGCACTTATCAGCGGCAAGCATCGCCTCAGGGAAGCCCTGCACGTTTCCGTGGTCGGTAATAGCTACTGCTTTATGTCCCCACTTCTGCGCGGTCTTTACAGCCACGTCGGGAGCTATAAGAGCGTCCATGACTGACATATTGGTATGAAGATGAAGCTCAACTCGCTTCTCAGGGGCGTTATCCTGTCGTGTCTTGACCGATATCACAGCGATATCGGTATAATTAAGGTAAAGCTCACTTTCGTCATTTCGCTCGCCCTTGGTATAGCCACGCACAGCTACGGTCTTGCCTTTGCCTATGACGGAACAAAGCTCGCCCGCTTCATCGGGAAGCATAGAATATCTCTTTACGTATATTGACGACTCGCCGTCAAATATGCCGAAGGTAACGTTAAACTTATCCCCCGCCCTGTTGGCTTCTTTTAAAAAATCAAATATCTCGCCCACAAAGGTGACGTTTCTCACAGGAGTGGTTACGGAAGAAATCTGAACGGGCTCGATCGGGAATTCAACTCCGATGACATACTCGGGAGCTGAGACGTCAAATGTACGGCAACCGATGGTAATGTAGGAGTCACCCTTCTGCACGCCCGTTGACTCAGTCGTATAAATAGACGAAAGCCTCGGAAGCTTGTCCTCCTGAGGTGCAGGCGCGCTTTTAGCGGCAATACTCTCCATATATTCCTGAGAACCGTAGATCTTATCCGCCGCCAAAATCTGTCTGTCGTAAAGCTCAAGGAGCTGTCTGTGCTCCTCGGACATATCCATATCGGCATTTTCCTGATGAACTATATCTACTCGAATATCAATGCCGAATTCCGCTTTAATTATCTTCTCGATAACTATATTTGTCTGCGCGCTCTGAAGCAATGAAACTCCATCCTCGCTAAAGGGTATCGTCACCGTAAGTCTGCCATACTCAAGCGCATACTCATACGACGAGAAAAATCCCCTCGCCACGTATCCCATTCGCTCACTCTCACGCAATATCTCGGGAATATACTCGCGCGAAAAGAGCGCTGACGGATAATGCGGAAAAAGACGGAATGAAGCCAGTGCATACGCCTTTTTGACCTCTTCCTCGATCGCATATAATACGTCCTTGGATATTATATTTTTAAAGTCCGCAAACACCTCAAGAATACGCTTGTCCTTATCAAGACGGGTACGAGTTACCTCACCCTCGTCGAAAATAGCTGCGTATTTCATCGGCGGCAGATATTTATGTAATAATTCCTTTAATGTCTTCTGCGCCATTTTTACTCCAAAATTCTTTATTTTACTCCGAGCTTTTTGATCTCGCCGATAAGCGTATCGACGATATCCTCCTCGGCTATCTTTCTCACTATTTCACCCTTACGGATAAGAACGGCTTCTCCCTTTCCTCCCGCAATTCCTATATCTGCCTCACGAGCCTCCCCGGGACCGTTTACAACACAGCCCATGATAGCCACCTTGATAGGCAGATCAAGTATTCCTTCTCTTTTTGCCGCTTCTTCAAACTCTGCAACAAGCGGAATAAGATCTATCTTGGTTCTTCCGCAGGTAGGACAGCTTACTATATCAAGTCCGCTCTGTCCCTCAACGCCCACAGCCTGCAAAATACTGCGCGCCGCACTTATCTCCTTGACAGGATCGTCAGTAAGAGAGACGCGTATAGTATCTCCGATGCCGTCGCAAAGAAGCGAGCCTATTCCGACAGCACTCTTAAGAAGTCCTCTCTCACGCGCACCCGCCTCGGTAACACCAAGATGCAAGGGATAGTCACAGCGGTCTGCCAACAGCTTATTTGCCGCTATCATTTTATACGGATCGGATATCTTCATTGAGATCACGGTATCGTAAAAGCCGAATTTTTCAAGCAATCCCACGTGATACATCGCACTTTCACAAAGCGCCTCAGGCGTGGGAGAGCCATACTTAGCAAGTATATGCTTTTCAAGAGAGCCGCCGTTAACACCGATTCTTATAGGTATATTTCTCTCCTTACAAGCATCGCAGACCGCGCGAACTCTATCGTCGTCACCGATATTACCCGGATTTATTCTTATTTTATCAACGCCAAGCTCGGCACATCTTATAGCCACGCGATAGTCAAAATGAATATCGGCTACTACGGGAATCGAAACTCCGTTCTCCTTAAGATAATAAACCGTTTCAGCCGCTTCAACGTCCGGAACCGTTATACGCACTATATCACAGCCCGCCGATTCAAATGCGCGTATCTGCGCAAGCGTTGCTACCTTGTCGTGCGTATCGGTATTAGTCATAGACTGTATGGCAATAGGGGCATTGCCGCCTATTATTTTATTGCCGATTTTTATCTGACGTGTTTTTCTTCTGATTTCGTTATATTTCATATCTCGTTAAAAAATCAATTTGATTATATCCTTAAAGGTTATAAAGATCATTAGCGCAAACAATATCATAATTCCCACAAAATTTACGTATCCCTCAATCTTTCGGTCAAGAGACTTGCCGCGTACTCCTTCAACTACGAGGAAAGCGAGACGGCCACCGTCAAGCGCGGGAAAAGGTATGAGATTAAATACGCCGAGATTCATAGTAAGCACGCAAACGATATAAAGAAAGCTCATTATATCCTTGACGCCCATTCCCTCGACTGCGCCAACAACTCCAATAGGTCCTGAAACCGCATCCATTCCAAATCTTCCGCTGATAAGTCCGACTAAAGAGTCAATAACCATTTTAACGGTGGAAACCGATCTCCAAAAAGTATGCTTTACAAGATTTTGCAAGGTTGCTTCCTCAGCATACGGCAGAAAATCATAGTCACCAAAAACTATACCCTGATCCTCAAACGTTCCAAAGCAAACGTCCTCGAATGCCATTGTTTCACCGTTTCTGATAACCGTAACGTCAACAGGCTCATAACCCTGATTCATTATTTCATAAGCGAGCTCGTTCCATGTATGAACTCTCGTGTTACCGATCTTGGTTATCTCATCGCCCACCATAAGTTTTTCGGCAGATGCCGCGTTATCGGCAAACTCTCTTATGACAGTCGAACCGAGATTTTGCGTTGAAAAAACTATAACCGCCATAAGCACAAAGCCAAGCAGAAGATTCATAATAGCTCCTGCCGCAGTTATCAGCATACGCTTGGGAACGCTTTTATTAACGAACGCGCCCTCATCATCGGTAGGAACTGCTTCATCAAGACCGTCCTCGTTTTCCATACTTACATAACCGCCGATCGGGAAAAGACGGAGCGAATATTTAGTTTGATTCTTTTTGGACTCCCAAGAAAATATCTTAGGGCCCATTCCGATAGCGAACTCTTTGACCGTAACGCCACAAGCTCTTGCCGTCAGAAAATGCCCCAGCTCGTGAATAAAGATCAGCGAGCCGAGAATTAAAATAACTATCAGAAAATATCCCATCTATTCAATACTCCATCAAATTTTACGCAAATCAAATCAAATCAAATCAAGAAATTATACTCTTTATCCGTTCTCTTGCCGCTCTGTCGCACTCTATGATCTCACTGAGAGTATGCTTATCCTTGGCATACTGCATATCCTCAACTGTTCTGCATACAGCTTCGGTTATATCGTAAAAACCGAGCTTACCGTCAAGAAAACGCGCAACAGCTACTTCGTTTGCGGCATTCAGCACCGCAGGAAGCGCACCGCCCTTTCCGACAGCGTCAATCGCGCAGGAAAGAAGCGCAAAGGTCTCGGTATCGGGCTTAAAGAAGGTCAGCTTTGATATCTCAAAAAGATCAAGCTCGGGTATAACCGCATCATATCTATCGGGATAAGTCAGCGCGTACTGAGCGCAAAGGCGCATATCGGGTACGGAAAGCTGAGCTATAACGCTGTTATCAATATATTCCACCATTGAATGTATTATACTCTCACGGTGAACTACGACCTGAATTCTTTCCGAGGGAACTCCAAACAAATGAACCGCCTCAATGACCTCAAATCCCTTGTTCATAAGACTCGCAGAGTCAACGGTGATCTTTGCCCCCATCTTCCACGTGGGATGCGCGAGCGCTTGCTCTGCCGTCAGTCCGCGAAGCTCTTCGGGCTTCTTGCCAAAGAAAGGTCCGCCCGATGCCGTAAGTAAAATTCTCTTTACTTCTTTGTCTGCCCCCGACTTAAGACACTGATATATAGCACAGTGCTCGCTATCCACGGGAAGTATGTCTACTCCCTTCTCTCTTGCTTTTGCGGTGACTATTTCTCCCGCGACCACGAGAGATTCCTTGTTAGCAAGCGCCAGGCGGCTGCCTGAGTCAATAACCGCAAGTGTCGGCATAAGTCCTGCCTTGCCTATTATAGAGTTAAGAACAGCGTCACGCTTCTCAGCGAGTATCATCTCGCAAATGCCTTGTTCCTCGGCATATACCTTTATATCGGTATCAGCAAGTCGAGCTCTGAGATCTGCCGCCGCAACCGCGTCAGCCATAGCCACGGCACGAACTCCGAATTGTCTTGCCTGCTCCTCGGCTCTCTTTACGTTACGGTTCGCGCTGATAGCGCTGACCGTCATTCCGTGCTTCTCGGCAACGTCAAGAGCCTGTTCACCGACAGATCCGGTAGAGCCAAGTACGGCAATATTCTTTTTATTCATTTCGTTCATATAAGCTTAGATAACGTTCATTCCCCAGAATCTTGCCGCAAAGCAAATCGCGAACAGACAAAGTGAAACTATGAGCACAGAGTCAAATCTGTCAAGCACACCACCGTGTCCGGGGAAAATCTTTCCGTAATCCTTAACACCGTAATGTCTCTTGATAACCGACATAATAAGGTCACCGATCTGAGACACGATAGACGCTACTACTCCGCTGATAAGCAGGAATACAAGATTTATATGAATACCAAATGCGGCATCTACTATCAATCCGTACGCTACGAATGACAAGGTACAGAATACTATACCGCCAATACTTCCCTCAATAGTCTTCTTGGGGCTTACATCGGGAATAAGCTTGTGCTTACCCAAAAGCATTCCTACAAAATATGCGAAAACGTCAGTGATCCACGCACCCACAAAGATCAAAAGGTATATATAAGCACCGCCGGGAATGTCTCTTACGTATAAGATTCCGCAAAACGCCGCTATTATGTAAGCAATAACGCCGAACGCGGACATACCCTGTGCAAACGTGACATCACCGTGAGACCAAACGATCACAGCGAAAAGAATAACGACGTACGCGATGGCCGCAATAAAAGCGATCGCGGCAACGTGTCCCGGATCATTCATAAATCTCATAAGCAAAGGGAACGCTATTGAAGCTGCGTAAAGCGGTACGGCTATGATAAGCTTTTTATGAATACCCATACACTTGAGCATCTCGAAAGTCGCCACGCAAGCACAAAATGCAATAGCTACGGGAAAGATCGCCGTGTCTGAAAATATCACTACGGGTATAAACACACACAACATAACCAATGCGGTAATAATTCTCTTTAACATATTTTCCTCCAAACTCAAACACCGCCAAAGCGTCTGCTTCGTGCAGTGAAATTTTCAACTATACTGTCAATATCCTCAGGCTCAAGGTCAGGCCAAAGCTTATCCGTGAAATAGAACTCCGCATAAGCCGCCTGCCACAGCAAGAAGTTAGAAATACGCAAATCGCCGCCCGTTCTGACAATGAGGTCAAGCGCGGGAGAGTCCTTAGTGTAAAGCGCACCGTCAATATCCTGCTCGTTAACGCTCTGAACGCCTGTGGCTATAAGCTTATTAACGGCGGTAGTTATTTCAGCTCTTCCGCCGTAGTTAAGCGCAAGGCTGGCAATATGACTGTGATCCTTTGACACGTCCTCAATATAGCGTATTTTGCGCTGAGTTTCCTCGTCAAAAACGCTTATATCGCCAAGAAATACGAAGCGTACGTCGTTTTTGGTAATTTCCTTCTCACACTCATCAAGATACTCGTCAAGCAGCTTCATTATAGCATCGACCTCTTGCTTGGGACGTTTCCAGTTCTCCGTTGAAAAAACGTAATAGGTTGATGCCAATATTCTGAGCTCACAGCAACGGCGTAATATCTTGCGGAAGGTTTCCGCGCCTTTTTTATGGCCGTACTCTCTCGGCATACCGCGGCGATTTGCCCATCTGCCGTTGCCGTCCATAATAAAAGCTATGTGCCTGAGCGGACACAATTCACCGCTTTGTATATTTTTCTTATCCATGTCAAAAAACCTCACGCATAAATCAAAAAATCAGGACGGGCACAAACCCGCCCTGTTTATTTTTGTCTCAAACAAGACTCAGATCTTCATGATCTCGCTTTCCTTCTTGGAGGTAACAGCGTCGATCTCCTTGGTAAACTTATCGGTAAGATCCTGAATAGCCTTTTCGGAAGCCTTCTGCTCGTCCTCGGTCATCTCGCCGTCCTTCTTCATCTTTTTGCACATGTCGTTTGCATCTCTTCTGATGTTACGAACTGCAACCTTAGCTTCCTCACCGAACTTCTGAACCTGCTTAACAAGCTCGCGGCGACGCTCCTCGGTAGGCTGAGGGAATACAAGGCGAATTACCTTACCGTCGTTTGTGGGAGTAATTCCAACGTCGGATGCAAGAATTGCCTTTTCCATCGCCTTAAGTGTGGTAGCGTCATAAGGTGTAACGGTAAGAGTCTTTGCGTCAGCAACTCTGATATCAGCCATAGAGGTGATGGGAGTGGGAGCGCCCCAGTACTCAAAGTTTACCTTGTTAAGTACTGCGGAGTTTGCCTGTCCTGCTCTTACTGTGGAAAGGTTTTCCTGGTAGCTTGCTACCGCCTTTACCATTTTTGCTTCGTAATCTTTTGTATTGAGTTTCATAAGTATATTCTCCTTAATATTTTTGCAAATTAATTTTTATATGTTATCTGTGAAGCTCTGTGCCTATCTTCTCACCCATTGTGACTCTGTAAATATTCATAGGATCTTTGAGTTCAAAAGCATAGCACTTAATGTCGTTGTCCATGCAGAGTGTAGCCGCGGTAAGATCGAGAGCCTTAAGCTCCTTATCAACGATCTCCTTATAGGTTATCTCGTCGTATCTCTTCGCCGACGGATCCTTTTTGGGATCAGCCGTATAAATACCGTCAATGTTCTTTGCCATAAGTACAGCGTCCGCTCCAAGCTCTGCCGCTCTGAGAGCCGCTGCCGTATCGGTAGAAAAGAACGGAGCACCAAGTCCTCCACCGAGAATAACTACCTTGCCATTCTCAAGCGCCTCAATAGCGTTTCTGATAAGATACTTATCCGCAAATGCCTCCATAGCCACGCTTGTCATAACCTTTGCATCGAGTCCCGACTGGATAAAGGTATCCTGGAGTGCAAGCGCGTTAATAGTAGTTGCCAGCATTCCCATGCTGTCCGCACGCACACGGTCCATACTGCCGCCCTGTCTACCGCGCCAGATATTTCCCGCGCCGACTATAACACCAACCTGAACTCCCGCCGCAATACATTTTTTAATTGCCTCGGCAACCTCACTTATAAATTCAAAATTTAAAATTCCGTCCGCCCCCTGAGCCAATGCTTCGCCCGAAAGCTTAAGAAGGACACGCTTATACTTAGGTGAATTTTGCATAAAAAAGCTTCCTCTCCAGATATACTTATATTATTATATATATTCTACTACATTTTTCTCATTTTGTAAACACTTATTTCAACTTTTTTGTTATAAATTTGCAATAAAATAATATTTTCGGCAATTATGACGAAATCAAAGTAAAATTTACAAATATATAACCATTTATTCTCTGTAATGTGATAAAATATACCCGTATCGTTACTTTACGAGGTGAAATATGAAAAAATTATCGTTAAATAAGCTGATGGTACTTTCGTGTACTGCCATATTCGCTCTGCTTGTTTTGATATTATCCCCGATATACATTCGAATAAACACGGATATAGTTCTCCGCGGAACAATACTCACGGACTTTATTTATCTTCTGATACAGCTTTTCGAGGTACTTGCACTTACCGTCGCGGCATCGCTGATAATACGCTGTGCAATATCTCAGAGCGCAAAAAAGACGTGGCAGCTTGTAGGCGTCTGGTGTGCCGCAACTGTGTTGCGCAGGCTTATAACGCTGATGATATCTTTTGTTACATACGGATATCTTGAAGATCTTGAAATTTTCTCTACCTGGGTATATACGCTTTTTGACGCCGCGCAAATATCGATCATAACCGCAATCGTCCTAAAGATAGCTCATGACCATACTGAAAACACCTCTTTAAAACAAAAAGCCGCCATAAGACTTGGCGACTCTTTAAATAATGATATTGATTTTTCAAAAATATTTTCCCGTACCAACCCGTACGCAAAATGCGCTCTTGCCTCGTCAATAGTCATCAGCACAACTAAAATATTCTCTCGCGCAATATTTGACGTTTTCGCAGGACTTCCCGAGAGTTTAACGGAGATTGCCGCTATGGTTATAGGATACCTCAGCGACGCTCTGATCTTTGCAATTGCATACGCTGTCTGTCTGCTGATAACCTCGCGCCTTTACAACAAGGATATCTGAAGCATCACGTCAAGTCAACAGCTTTTGCAATAGCCCCATTTTGTTGATGGAATATTCATACGCGCCCTTGAAATCCTCCATTTGCTTGCAGCAGATCTCAAGATCTCCAAAGATGTAATAAAGCATGGGCTCGGGTATAGAAACGTCACTTACAAGAATATCGTGAAGCTTGTCATGCGCCTGTCTATACTCACCGTCTTTTATATGTCTGATAGCTTCAATGTGAAGCGCATACGGACTTGTTTCCTTTGGCAAAACTATGGGCGGCTGATTATCACATAAAGATAAAAACGCTCCCGCGTAAAGACAAAACGAATCTCCCAAAGATGCCCAGATCGGCACGTCGTTTTCGTCAATCTGATTAGACGATAGCGTTGGTGATATACTTCTCATATACTTGAAATACATCGCACTTATAGCGAAAACGTGCGCAGTACTGTACACCGTTTTAGTACAAGCCTCTATTGCAAGATCAAAGTACTCACACGCCTCACGTAAGTGTCCGCCGCAGAACTCCTCAACGGCAATTCCAAGCGTGCACTCCGCAAGTATAAGTCCGATCTCGTCGTCATTTTCACCACCGTCACCCGAGCTAAGACACATATCACGGCAAATGCGGTGATTACCCGAAAGATACGAGGTCTTAATGTCACGGATCTCGGAATATTTTACGTATATCTGCTCGTCTGAGCCGTCTGAGAGCAAGTATCCCATCGTCACACCGAGCTTATTTGCAAGATACTTCAGAGTATCAAGCGACGGCTGAGCCGCGCCGTGCTCAATACGGCTGAGCATATTTCGAGTTATCTCACCGCCTGCAAGCTCACTTTGCGTCATCAGCTTTGCAGTTCTCAGTTTTTTTATCTTTTCTCCAAGCTTCATTTTTAGTCACTCCACGTAAGTACAATTTACCTTATGTATGATATTATAACATATTTCCCCTCAAATTTCAAGTATATTGGTAAATTTAAATTCCTTTTTTCGCATTTATAAATAATTATTTTTAAGGAACTGATATGATAATTAAAGGTCTTCAAAAAACTACGCTTCTCGACTTCCCCGGAAAAGTTGCTTGCACCGTTTTTACCGGCAGCTGTAACTTCCGTTGCCCGTTTTGTCACAACGCCTCGCTCGTACTCTCACCTGCCGAGCTCCCCGACTTATCAGAAGAAGAATTTGTCGACTTTCTCACAAAGCGCCGCGGTATTCTTGACGGCGTTTGCATAACCGGTGGAGAGCCCCTGCTGCAAAAAGATATAATTCCCTTTCTCGAACGCATACGCGCGCTCGGCTTTGGAATAAAGCTTGACACAAACGGCTCTTTCCCCGAAAAGCTCAGACAGATCGTAGATTTGGGATTAGTCGATTACATAGCTATGGATATCAAAAACTGCCGTGAAAAATACGACATTTCCGCAGGCACGGACTCCTATACAGATAGCGTATTTGAAAGCATTGAATTTATAATGTCCTGCGGTATTCCATACGAATTTCGTACGACCGTGGTCAAAGAGCTTCATACTTCTGAAGATATCTTAAATATTGCCAAATCCATTAAAGGTGCGAACGGATATTTTCTTCAAACCTTCGAAGACTCCGGCGAACTCATAGGAAGCGGTTTTTCCGCACACGATCCTACTACTATGAAAGAAATGCTGGAGCTTGTCAAGCCGTACGTAAAAAACAGCGCACTCCGAGGCGTATAAAATGTTCACAAAGAACTCAAAGGGAGGCTCACGCCTCCTTTTTCTTTCGCCATATATTGTTCAAAGTACAAAATACAGTACAATTTATAGTGCAAAATGCGGCTTTTGATACAAGATGTAGTGATTAAATACAATTTTTGACGCAATATATTGTAATATCTCACAATTGACTTTTATTCCGTTTTCATTTATAATAAATATACTGCACATTATCGCAAAAAATAGATTAATAAAATTGAAAAGGAGAAAAAGTATGTATCAGGTTTTAAAAAGAGACGGAAAAGTTGCTGATTTTACACTCGATAAGATCAGCGAAGCTATAAAGCTCGCATTTGAAGCACAGGAAAAGCAATATCACCCTTCGATCATTGATTTTCTTGCGCTCAAGGTTACGGCAGATTTCGAGCCCAAGGTAAAGGAAGGTCTTATATCCGTCGAGGATATTCAGGACAGCGTTGAGGCAACTCTCGTTCAGGCGGGATACGCTGACGTTGCAAAGGCTTACATTCTCTACCGTAAGCAGAGAGAAAAGATGCGTAATATGAAGTCAACAATTCTTGACTACAAGGAGATCGTTGACAGCTACGTTAAAAATATCGACTGGAGAGTTAAGGAAAACTCCACGGTTACATATTCCGTAGGCGGTCTTATTCTTTCCAACTCCGGAGCAATTACCGCAAACTATTGGCTTTCCGAGGTTTATGACGACGAAATAGCAAACGCTCACAGAAATGCGGATATCCATCTCCACGACCTCTCCATGCTGACAGGTTATTGCGCAGGCTGGTCTCTCAAGCAGCTCATTCAGGAAGGTCTTGGCGGCGTTACGGGTAAGATCACCTCTGCCCCCGCAAGTCACCTTGCAACGCTTTGCAACCAGATGGTAAACTTCCTCGGCATTATGCAGAATGAATGGGCAGGCGCTCAGGCATTCTCCTCGTTTGACACTTACCTCGCGCCCTTTGTAAAGGTCGACAATCTTACTTACGACCAAGTAAAGAAATGCATTGAATCCTTTATCTACGGCGTAAATACACCTTCTCGCTGGGGTACTCAGGCTCCCTTCTCCAACATCACGCTCGACTGGACAGTTCCCGCAGATCTTGCAGAGCTTCCCGCGATAGTTGGCGGTAAGGAAATGCCCTTCAAGTACAAGGATTGTAAGAAGGAAATGGATATGGTCAACAAGGCCTTCATCGAGACTATGATCGAGGGTGACGCAAACGGACGCGGCTTCCAGTATCCTATCCCCACCTACTCTATCACATCTAACTTTGACTGGTCTCCCACAGAGAACAATAAGCTTCTCTTTGAAATGACCGCAAAATAC
>JBGVPV010000087.1:0-5955 GCA_045127215.1 Eubacteriales bacterium
TTTTAGCGTAAATATTACATTGTACCCACTCGGACAGTCGAGGACGCCTGTCCCTACAAGCTCATTTTTCGCCTGTCCTATCCCACCGATTAGCCTTTTCAACCATATAAACATCACAATGTCTTCATAATACAAAGAACACCCCTGCAAATTGCAGGGGTGTTCGACATATAAGTGCAATTTATCAGAACTGCTTATAGAGAGGACCGTAGGTAGCGCAAGCGCGGTAGTCCTGTCCTTCCTTATCCATACCGAATGCATTCCATGCAGCAGGACGGTAGATATCGTCCTCGGGAACGTTGTGCATGCAAACGGGGATACGGAGCATAGAGCACATGGTGATAAGGTCAGCACCGATGTGGCCGTAGGAGATAGCGCCGTGGTTTGCGCCCCAGTTCATCATTACCTCGTAAGCGGTCTTGAAGGGTGAGCCTTCCTTACCGTCACATCTGGGTGCGAACCAAGTGCAAGGCCATGTGGGGTTAGTTCTCTCCATAAGTGTATCGGAAACCTCGTCGGGAAGGTTTACAGTCCAGCCTTCAGCGATCTGAAGAACGGGGCCGAGTCCCTTAACGAGATTCATACGGATCATTGTACAGGGCATTTCTGCCTTTGTGGTGTAATGGCTGGAGAATCCGCCGCCACGGAAGTTATCCTGACCTGCCTCGCACCAAACGGTAGCGTCGGTCATCTTCTTGATATCTTCCTCGGTAACTTCCCACCACTTCTTCATAATAGCGTTGCCGTTCTCGTCTGTGCAAACGCCGGACGCGTCAAGACAAGCTGCACCGGAGTTGAGAAGGTGGATAATACCGTTTGACTCTGCTGCCTTACCCTCGAGCTTGTAGCCTGTAACTCTCTCGGTAGCTTCACCCGACCAGTATGTACGAACGTCAGCAAAGATCTGAGCGCGGTGAGTGAGAAGTCTCATCATAAGCATGCTCATACCGTTGAGAATATCGTTCTCGGTTGCGAGTGTGTAGGGCTCACGTGCGCCCTCGTAGTCGAAGGACGAAGAAAGAAGTGCCTCGGGGTAGTCACAGTTGGGCCAGTGGTCTGTCCACTGTCTCTGTCCCTGGAAACCGCCTGCGATAGCGTTGTGTCCAACCTTCTCTTCCTCAAACTTATCGGAAAGACGGGAGTTACCTGCCATAAGATCCTTGATTATGCAGTACATCTTAACGGTGAATTCCCACTGCTTTTCCTTCTCCTCGGGAGTGAACTTGATTCTAACCTTTTCACCAAGGAATTCAACTTCCTCGGGGTTGTCGTCGCGTCCTTCCTTGCAGTGCTCCTTGGTCCATGCGAGAGCCTTCTGATAGTCCTCTTCACAGTAGATTCCCTCTTCCATACGGCGAAGGATCTCAACCTCGTCAACGGACTCAACTCTCATGCCAAAGTATTCCTCAAGCATTGCCTGATCCATGATAGATCCTGCAATACCCATGCACTGAGAACCGATCTGGAGATAGGACTTGCCTCTCATAGTTGCAACAGCAACTGCTGCGCGACCGAATCTGAGGAGCTTTTCCTTAACGTCCTCGGGCATCTGGGTTACCTGGTCACGATCCTGAACCTCGTGTCCGTAAATACCGAATGCGGGAAGACCCTTCTGTGCGTGTCCTGCAAGAACTGCTGCAAGATAAACCGCACCGGGACGCTCTGTGCCGTTAAAGCCCCAAACGCCCTTAATAGTATGAGGATCCATATCCATGGTCTCGGAGCCGTAGCACCAGCAAGGAGTTACGGAAAGAGTGATGGAAACGCCCTCCTTCTTGAACTTGTCGGCGCATGCTGCTGCCTCGGGTACACGACCGATGCAAGTATCAGCCATAACTACCTTTACAGGCTCACCGTTAGAGTAAAAAAGATTCTCCTCAAAAAGCTTCTTTGCGGACTCTGCCATAGCCCATACGAGAGGCTCGAGAGATTCACGCATCATCTGAGGTCCACGTCTTCCGTCAACGATAGGACGGATACCGATTACGGGGTAATCACCAACGTATCTGTTTTGTGCCATTTTTATATTTTCTCCTTTCGAAAATTAATTGAAAATCAATAGAACGAATTTTCAATTATCTCTTGATTTTATTATAGAATTGATTTATAATAATTGCAATAGGCAAAATATACAATTTTATTAACAAAACTTAGGTGGACTATGAGCGAATATATTTTTGACAGTAATAAATATTCCGTGGTTTTCGCACAGCAGGAGCTGATAGGTGAGGAATGGAATGACGTGGTGTGGGATAAAAATCACCATCAAATATGTTATCATCGACTATATTTTCTTACCAGCGGCACCGCAAAATTGCATCTTTATGACAAAACTGTGGAGCTTTTGCCGGGGAACGTGTACTTTATCCCCGCATTTTCGGTCGTGCAAAGTGAGATACACGGAGAAATGAACAAATATTACATTCACTTTTTGGCAGATTCACCAATTTTCGGTCTTTACAGATATATCTCCGATCGCTGCTCGGTTGAAGCAGACGAGCTGACCGAGGGGCTGTTCCGCCGAGTGATAGACAACTATACCTCAAACACGCAAGAAGCGCACCTTAAAGTACAAGGCGCAATGAATCTTTTACTTGCGTCATTCTTTACCGACGTCAGCGCTGACAGACACAGCCTGATAAAGTTTGAGGCGGTGCTGAAACACATAGACGAAAATTACAAGCGTAATATTCCCCTCTCCGAGCTTGCCGCGATTATGAATATAAGCACCATGTATTTTTCTAATTATTTTAAGCAGGTATTTCACATAAGCCCCAAGCAGTATATCCTTAATAAGCGACTGAGCGAAAGTCAGCGATTGCTGCTTGAAAGCGAGATGTCGGTCAAGGAGATTGCCTACGCCGTGGGATTTGAAAACGAGAGCTATTTCTCGGAATTTTTCTCAAAGAAAACGGGTATTTCCGCCCTGCGCTTCCGCAACCGCGACCTGCCACGGACGAGGGATTCGATACTCTGAGAACTTACTTTTTTCGATGCGCAGGGCAAAGCCCTATGCTAAAAAGATCGGCAAAAAAGTAAGCAAAAAAGCTTCCTAAAATAATAGTTATAGTATTAATGGTGGAGTATCCATACTATTGGACCTCCACCATTTTTATAAGTATTCAGTTAAAAGTCCGTCAAACCGTGATGTTTTCCTTTACGTTTTGCATCTCTGCGGACTGCTCTGCCGTGCGGTTTATAACCTCGGGATCAACAAACGTAGGCACGGTATTTCGAATAACCTCACGGATCTTTTCCGAACGCACCTCATCCTTGGAAAGCTCGACTACCGTACGGAGAAGCCCGATCTTTTCTTCCATCTGTTCACGGGTAAGGGGTGTATCTCGCTCGATGAATATCATATCGTTATCCGTCTTTTCAAGGTCCTCGCTCTTCATAAGAAGCTCCTCGTAAAGCTTCTCACCCGGACGCAGACCTATCTCCTTGATCTCAATATCCTCACCCGGTACAAATCCCATCAGCTTGATCATATTGACCGCAAGATCGTATATTCTCACGGGCTGTCCCATATCAAGCACAAACAACTCGCCCTTCTCTGCCTTGGCTCCCGCCTGAATAACCAGCTGACTTGCCTCGGGAATAGTCATGAAATAACGGATTATACGCTTATCGGTAATGGTTACGGGGCCGCCCTCCATTATCTGACGCTTAAACAGGGGGATAACGCTTCCGTTTGAGCCGAGCACGTTACCGAAACGCACTGCCGCGAAGTTGGTCTTTGAATCATAGCGGCACTGTATCACCATTTCACACAGACGCTTACTTGCGCCCATTATATTAGTGGGATTTACCGCCTTATCGGTTGAAATAAGTATAAACTTCTCAGCGCCGTATTTTTCCGCCATATTTGCGGTATTATAAGTGCCGAGAACGTTATTCTTTATAGCCTCACAGCCGCTCTGCTCCATAAGCGGAACGTGCTTATGCGCTGCGGCATGGAATACTATCTGAGGCTTATAATTCTTGAAAATACAGTTAAGCCTGTCCACGTCGCGTACCGAGCCGATCTCTACCGTAAGATCAAGCTCCACGCCGTACTTTCTCACCAGCTCCTGCTGTATATCGTATGCGTTGTTCTCATAAATATCAAAGATGACGAGCTTTTTAACGTTGCACTTGGCAAGCTGTCTGCAAAGCTCACTTCCGATAGAGCCGCCACCTCCCGTGACAAGCACGGTCTTACCTTTATAATAATCAAATTCACTTTGATTATTTATTTCATTTTTTTTCGGAGTAAATATGTCAGCAATGGAAAAATCACACATAAAACACCTTTCAAAAACAATAAATTTATATTTGTGCACTAATTATATCATAAATCGACTCAATATTCAATAAATTCAATAAAAAACTCAAAAAGAGTTTATTGAGTTTAAAGTTTATATTGACTTTTTTGACGAAATGTGATAAAATCGTGATACGGATACATCGATATATGTATAAAACGCATAAATTTCAGGGTATATACTTACAATATGGGTAAGCGTTTCTACCGACCGCCGAGCAAATGGTTGACTACCGCCGATCTTCGTGCCGAATAGTCACCTTTTTATTTTTTTCGACACAAGTCGATTGTAAAAATACTCACAAAATAAATAAATTCAAAAACATATCATCAAGTAAATACGCCAAACATATAATTTTATTATGCAAAAATTCAACACTTTACAGGAGACATTTATGGAACTTAAAATAGACGGACACCCGGTGTCAGCCGAGCCAAATGAAACACTATTACACATTGTAGAGCGACTCGGACTTCGCGCTCAGAAACTATCGACCGACCCCATCGTCGCCAAGATCGCGGGAAGAATATTTACGCTCAATTATATTCCCGTTCGACAGAAGGACGTTGAGTCCGAGCTGAAATCCGTACGCGAGGCAATATCCGCTTCAAAGGGTAATATCAGGCTGCTGCGTTACACGGATGCGGCAGGTGCGGCTGCATACACGAGAACCGCGCAATTCATAATATTCCTTGCCATCAGCCAGCTCTGGCCAAACGCGCGCACAAAAATGAGCTGTAACGTCGGCACGGGACTGTACTTCAAAGTAACGGGAGCTGAAGATTTCACCGCCGATGTCCTTAAGAAAAGAGTCGCGGAGATAGTAAAAGAGGACATTCCTCTCATCAGAAAGCGAATAATGACGGCGGATGCCATCAAATATTTTGCCGACAAGGGCGAGGACGACAAGGCGCGTCTGTTCTCTTACCGTGAAATGCCTACGCTTGACGTTTACGAGTACAACGGCTTTGCGGACTACTACTACGGCGAGATGGCGGCGTCTACGGGCGCACTGCGTGTTTGGGATATACTCGACGCCCCGGGTGGTTTTGTATTTATTTTTCCGAACAGTCAAAATCCCGACGTGGTTGCGGATCCGCCTGAGCTCCCCAAGCTTTTGAGCGTTTATAACGAGGGCAAAGCTTGGTGTGAGCTTATGGAGTGCGAGACGGTAGCCGACCTCAACGAGCTCGTTGACACGGGAAGAATACGCGAGCTTATACGCATAAACGAGGCGCTTCACGAAAAACGCTTCTCGCAGGTCGCAGATATGATCTGTCGCCAAGGCTCCAAAGCGGTAATGCTGGCAGGACCGAGCTCCTCGGGAAAAACCACGTCTGCCAACCGCCTTGCAACTCAGCTCAGAGTACACGGCAAAAAGCCCATTCTTATGGGACTTGATGACTACTATATCGACAGAGACAAGATAGCCCCCGGCCCCGACGGTAAGGTAGACCTCGAGCACATCAATACCATTGACTGCGAGCTGTTCGCGAAGCATCTCGCCGAGCTTCTTGAAGGTAAAGAGGTAGAGCTTCCCATATTCAACTTCAAAACGGGAAAGCGCGAATGGAACGGCAAAAAGCTGTCGCTTGACGAAAACTCAATCATCATAGTTGAAGGACTGCACGGGCTCAACCCCACACTT
>JBGVPV010000088.1:0-2828 GCA_045127215.1 Eubacteriales bacterium
GAAGAAGTGGGTGCTGGTAACGCCAAAAATCTGACCGTTTGCCTTGTCCTTAAGTATCGCCCAAGTGATCTGGTGTCCGCGGTAATTTCTGCCTGCGGAGGGGTTGTAGGTGTTCTGCATTCTCTGCCAACCGCTTGCAACGCACTCAAATCTGTCAGTTCTGTACGCGATGGGAGTCATGTTGTACTTAAGCAGCCAGTCGTCTGCATTCTCGGGGAGATCACGGCAAAGCTCGTCACCGATCATAGTGTAGCCGATCTTAGAGAGCTGAGGAGTCATATGAGCGGAGAAATGGTCGCAGTACTCCTGGAAACCGACAACGTCGGGGGAATAGTAAGACATCAGCGCAAGCGTTTCATCGCATCTGTCAATCAGATTCAAAACGTAACGGCCGGGATTGAAGGTCATAAATCTATACTCAGCGCCACGGCTGATAGGCAAGCCGTCCTTACCGATCTCGTATTTTACGGGGGTGTTCGAGCACAGCTTTGCAAGATCTATCTTGGACTCCGTATAAAGCAGATCGATGATCTTCTGAGCCGCAAGCTCCGCGCCGTAAGCGCTGTCCGCAACTATCGCAACGTCATTGTCGCTTCTGCATATCACGTACTCGGACGCGCCGACGCTCACACCGCTCGGGAGATATTTTGCGCCGTTCATCGCACTCGCAATGATAAGCTGAGGCTGCTCTCTCGTTGCCGCACTTGCAACCGTGGGCTGCGCTCCGCTTCTCTCCATAACTGTATAAGCCAGCGTGTACGCCACGTCAACAAAGCCGATATGGTCGCTGTTCTCGTAAGCGATAACAAGATCTCTTGCGGGAATTCCGTCAAGTCTGAATCCGTCAAACTCGTACTCGTGGGAATAAAAATATCCCTCACCGACGTACGCCTTTTTGTCGCCGTTTATCAGGCAATTGTGCTTGAACCACTCGATCGCAAGCGGCAACGCGCCCTCGGAGTAGGCGTTTATGTATATCTTGGTACCATCGGTATATACGCACCAATCCTTCTCCTTCAGCGCCACGTCGGATGCGGCAGGACGGTTGGTGTTACCGATAATTATTTCCTTGTTTATGGGTGCGTTTCCAACGTCGGGAACCACCTCAACGTCAGCACCGCAAAATTCATTCAAATAATTGCCAAACGCCTGCACGGCTTTTTTGGTATCACTGCTTGCATTGTTTGGATAAACCACACGGTAGTAATAAATGTTGATGCCTTCGATTTCATCCTCGGCAAAAGCATTGCCTATTCCAAAGGGTATCACCATAATGATGGTAAGAATGAGCGCGAGTAATCTGAAAACCTTGTTTTTCATAGCTTGATCCTCCGTTTAATTTTTCTTTACCATAGCCGTCGGTGAACAGCCAAGCAGTTTTTTGAATGCTATTCTGAACGCGTTTTCCGTCTGGAAACCGCACATATACGCGGTCTCGGCAACCGAGTACCCGTTTTTCAGCTCAGCGATCGCACGGTCAATGCGATATTGCGTCAAATACTGATACGGTGACATATCAACGTGCTTTGCAAACAGCCTTGAAAGATATCGGGTATCAACGTGAAGCGCCGCGGCAATATCGTCATTTTTGAGCTTTTCAGCGTAGTGCTCCTCTATGTACTGAAGCGCCTGCTCGATCTTCTCGTTTTCCACAAATGAAAGCTTGTAATTCTTACGCAGATGCTCAAGCACCACCTCGAGCACCCCTGTGATCTGAGCAAACAGCTCGGTATCCGCCGTAGCCGTAACGTAGCACCTGCCGACCGACTTCTGATACTCCTCTATCATACTCTGTATTGCCCTGATAAGATAAAGCATTACAGGATCTGAGTGGAACGGGATCTCAAGCAGCTCTCTGCCAAGGAACGGCGGAGTCGTCTGAAAGTCGAGATACAAGTGATAGTATCTGTAACCCGGAAGCATTTCGAGATCCTTGGTAAAGCTGTTTTTTAAAAGATAAATATTTCCCTCGTCAAGCAGTCTCGTGCCGCTTGCAACGTGATAAATTACCTTTCCCTTAAGCGGAACGTGTATGCGGTTTTTTGACCGCCCCGCATAGCGCCAATTGAAGCTCTGCGCGTCACATATTCCGGCATTTGTTAAAACGATCTTGTTTTTCATAACGCCTCTTTCTATATTGAATAATACAGGTTTTAGATTGTAAGTACATTATAGCACATCCTAAAAATAATGTCTACGATTTTTAAAAATTTTCTTAAAAATACGGACTGAAAATTTTATCGCAGAAACGTCTTGGAAAGCATATTATTTCAAAATAAAGACATAAAATAGTACATTTCACCAATTTTTAACAAAAAATATTAAAAATTCGGCGTGTAGTGACCGTGAGTTATAAATTGAAATCTTAAAAATTTAACAAGATCACCGCCCCGCCGTAAATATTTTTTCTTAAAAATAATGTCAAAACAGACCTATTGGGATGTAAATGTTACCTTATGATAAGAATGGGGCGTCGAGGACGTCGCCCCCTACGATGCATATTATTCTTTATCGGTAGGGCGGGGTGGTTACTCCCGCCGTTTTTGTAAAATGTTGCTTTATGCCCACGCGGGTCGCCGAGGAGGTCGACCCCTACAACGTATAACATCATTTATCCGTAGGGACAGGCGTCCCCGACTGTCCGTTCGGGCGTAAATGTTACTTTATGACAAAGGACTACTCATCCACCGCAAGCGGTCGGCATGTTATAATATCAAGTGCAACACCCGAAAAAAGTATAGACAATATTCCCACCAAGGTGTAAAATGTAGTTACCACACAAACATTTTGCTAAGGAGGCAAGAATATTGTCCTACACACATTTTACA
>JBGVPV010000089.1:0-14537 GCA_045127215.1 Eubacteriales bacterium
GGCGTCCCGTTTGGTGTAAATGTTACATTATGACAGGCAATGGGGCGTCGAGGACGTCGCCCCCTACGAATATGTATTATTCTTATTCGTAGAGGAGGGGGTCCCCCGCCCTGCAACGTGATGAAAATGGATTTCAACCACCGTTAGAAAAATTCTCTCCAAATGAGTTATTGTTTTTGCAAAAAAATGTGCTATAATAGTATCAGGATAAGCGCTGATCCATAACGACTTGGAGGAACAACTATGATCAAACTTGGAGAAAAAATAAAATTATTACGAAAGCAAAAAAATATATCCCAAGAGGTTTTTGCGGGCTATCTTGGAGTATCGTTTCAAGCCGTTTCAAAATGGGAAAACGGAAATACAATGCCCGACGTGGCTATGATTCCCGCTATTGCTTCATTTTTCGGTGTTTCTACCGACGAGCTTTTTGATTTTAATCTTTATGAGATTGAAAAGAATGTTGAAGCGATCGTGAGTGAGTACAGTAAATATTGGTGTAGCGGAAAGGATATGCATAAATGTGAGCAGATTCTTCGTGACGGACTTAAAAAATATCCGGGAAACGACGTTTTGCTTGACTACCTGACAGACGTTCTTTGTGAATTGGGGCGCAATGATGAAGTGATCACGATTGGGAAATCCCTTGTGGAGAGCACAAAACACGATGATCTGCGATTTGATGCGTATCGTTCGATGGCAGAGGCATACAAAGCCAAGGGAGAGTATGAATTAGCAAAGGATGCAATTGAGCATATCCCTGAGATTTATTTTACTAAGCTTGGAGTAGCGGCACAACTCTTAGAGGGTGACGACAGCTATGAGGCGGCGCAGAAGTATAAGATGATCTGCGCGGATGATCTGATAGATATGCTGATCATTACAGGCAAATATTTGAGAGCCGAGGGAGAGACCGAAAAGGCAAATTCTCAATTCAGAATTGCTAGGAAGGTTATGGATGCTTTTGAAGAAGATTTTATTGAGGATAAATGGTTCAGCTCTACCGTTTACGAATATACAAGCAAACAACGCAAAGAAATAGAAGCGTTACTCGCGCAATAGTCTCTTGCCCCGCTTCGAGCGGGGCTTTTCTTTGTTTTTTGCATCAACAAAGAGCTGACTCAACTGCAATTTAAGTCAGCTCTTTGTTGATATTTACTCTAAAACGCTTTCCAATTATCCCTCAGCTTTTCAAGCGCGCTTTTTTCTATGCGGCTGACGTAGGAACGCGATATGCCCATCGCGTCGGCGATCTGCCGCTGTGTCATCGCTTTTTTACCGCCCAAGCCGTACCGCAGGGAGATTATCTTTTTCTCCCGAGTACTGAGCACCCTATCCACGAGCGCCACGGCACGCTCAGAGCACATCTTTCTCTCCATCTCCTCCGCAAGACTTTCGTCCGTGCTGATAACGTCCATATACGTCAGCGGATTGCCGTCACGGTCAACGTCAATGGTGTCACTGAGAGACACCTCCGCCGCAAGCTTTTTGCGTGAGCGAAAATTCATCAGTATCTCGTTTTGTATACACCTTGCGGCATACGTGGCAAATCTCGCCCCACAGGACACCTTGAACGTATCCACCGCCTTTATAAGCCCTATCGTGCCGATGGACACCAGATCCTCCTGATTTTTCTGCGTGGCGTAATATTTTCTCACAATATGAGATACAAGACGCAAATTATGTAAAATAAGCTCCTGCCGCGCGTTTTTGTCTCCCTTCTCTGCCGCAAGAAAATACGCCTCCTCTTGCTCCCCCGACAAAGGCGGCGGAAAGTTCTGCGGCGTATCGATACCGAGAATAAAATGAAAGAAATTTGATAAAACTGAAATGATAGTCGCGATCACTGCACTCACCTCACTTAAAATAATTTTTCTTTAAATGAGTATGTCGGCATTACTTGTCTTAATTACAAGAAAAATACGCGCACACACAAATAGTTTTTCAAAAACGGTTGACACTACGCGCTATAAATGTTAAAATTAACGTATAAAATATATCAAACTTTTTTTAATACGGAGAAGATCAATGCTTAAAGGAAACGCTATTATAGGTCAGTCGGGCGGACCTACCGCCGCTATAAACGCAACGCTTGCAGGAGTGATACGCGCCGCTCTCGAGTCGGAATGCATAGAGACAGTGTACGGAATGCGTAACGGTATAGAAGGATTTTTGAAGGAAGATCTGGTCGTACTCAACGAAATATTCGACTCCGAGGAAAAATTACAGCTACTCGAGCAAACCCCCGCCGCCGCGCTCGGCTCTTGCCGACTGAAATTAAAGTGCGACGGAGATATATGCAAAAATGACACTTTTATAAAGATTTTTGATATCTTTGAACGTTACAATATAAAGTACGTTTTCTATATCGGCGGTAACGATTCCATGGACACCGCCGCAAAGCTGTCACAATATGCCTCTCAGATGGGAGTTGACGTTCGAGTTATAGGCGTTCCCAAGACCATCGACAACGATCTTATACTCACCGATCACACCCCCGGATTCGGATCGGCGGCAAAATATGTCGCGACCACCGCACGAGAGGTAGTAAGAGACTGCGCGGTATACAAGATGAAGGCTGTCACCATCATAGAAATAATGGGTAGAGAGGCAGGCTGGCTGTGTGCGGCTTCAGCTCTCGGCAGAAAAATAGACGGAGCGGCTCCCGATTTGGTTTACACGTCAGAATGTCGCTTTGATATGGAAAAATGCTACAAAGATATAGAAAAAATATTTGAAAGCAAGCCGAATATCGTCATCGCGATCTCAGAAGGACTCAAAACCGCGGACGGAAAATATATCAGCGAGCTGAGCAGTGCCGTCGGAACCGACGCGTTTGGTCACAAACAGCTCGCAGGTGCGGGAAAGGCTCTTGAATACGCCATCAAAGAAAAATTTGGCTGCAAGGTTCGCTCAATAGAATTAAATCTTCCCCAGCGTTGCGCCTCACATCTTTTATCACTGACCGATATTGAGGAGTCCGTCAGAATCGGAAAGGCTGCCGTAAAGCTCGCCACTGAGGACGGACAAAGCGGAGTTATGCCCGCGTTCGTAAGAACAGATTCCAACGACTATCACTGCGAAATAATAGGCGTTCCCGCAGGTGAAGTAGCAAACGCTATCAAATATCTGCCCGAGGAATTTATCAATGCGGACGGCAATAATGTGACCGACGAGTGCCTTGAATATTTAGCTCCGCTGATACAAGGCGAATACCCGATAAAATGGGAAAAGGGTATGCCAAAACACATCGAAATATAACTTTTTGACACATTTTAGAGAAAATAATGCCACAGTTAAAGATTGCAATAGTAACGGGAGCATCCTCGGGAATAGGCAGAGAGTTTGTAAAACGCCTGGACTTGAGGGGAGATCTCGACGAAATTTGGGTAATCGCAAGACGCGCTGACAGACTTGCCGAGCTTGCCACCCTTTCAAACACCAAAATCACCCCCATATCGCTCGACCTTTCAGACGATCGTGCAGATGCTGAAATATCCTACCTTCTCGCCGACCGTCATCCCGACGTGCGCGTGCTTGTAAATGCGGCAGGCTACGGAAAGTTCGGCGCGTTTACGGATCTGCCGTGCAGCGAACAGATGGGAATGATAGAGCTCAATCAAGGCGCGCTCGTGCGTATGACCTACCGAGTGCTTCCGTATATGTCCTCGGGATCCGAGATATATCAGATCGGATCGCTCTCCGCATTTCAACCTGTTCCCTACATGAGCATTTACGCGGCAACAAAAGCCTTTGTGCTGAGTTTTTCACGCGCTCTCGGCAAGGAGCTTGAGAAAAGCAATATCCGCGTGCTTGCAGTATGTCCCGGATGGGTAAGAACCGAATTTTTTGACAGAGCGGTGGTTGAGGACGGTGTGATCGTTTATTTCAATAAATTCTTTACACCCGAGCAGATCGTTGATCGCGCATTTCGCGATATGAAGCGAGGACGTGATGTCTCCGTCTGCGGTTTCTCAATAAGAGCACAGGTAATGCTTACTAAAATTTTGCCGCACAAGCTGGTAATGAAGATCTGGTGTGCTCAGCAGAAAAAGTGATGATTTTTACAATAATATCCCTGAAATAAGCTATTTTCATCAAAATCAAGAGTGGAATTTTACAAAAATTCCACTCTTTTTCTTATTGGTATATTTACGCCCGTTTTAGCGCATCATATATCAAAAGAGGTGATAGTATGCAAAAATTTTCAGGCTCGTACGAGCAAAACGTAAAAAGCATAAGCGACTCCCTTCGAGTGCAGCAGAGCTTTGATGTGCTTTGTAAAACGCTTAAGATCGGCGGCGGTGAGCTGACTATGTTTTTTATTGACGGCTTTACCAAAGACACCGCAACGCAACAGCTGATGATGCACTTCGTTACAGTCGGCGAGGTAAATCTTGGCGCAAAAGAATATATGCAACGGCACGTACCGTATATCGAGGGTGACGTAACAGATGACGCGCAAAACGGAATACGGGCGGTATTATCCGGTTGCACACTGATACTCGGAAGCAGCTTTGGCGCCGAGGCTATAATCCTTGACACGCGTACCTATCCCGCGAGGCAGACGGAAGAACCCGAGGGCGACCGCGTCATGCGAGGCTCGCGTGACGGATTTGTAGAAACGCTTATTTTCAATACCGCGCTGATACGTCGCCGCATCAGAAATCCCGAGCTTACTATGAAATATTTTTCTATCGGACGGGATTCCAAAACCGACGTGGTACTGTGTTATATGAACGATCGTGCAGACCTCGGCTACGTCAAGTCGCTCGAGAGCAAGCTCTCGGGAATAAACGTCAGCGCCTTGACGATGGGGCACGAGTCGCTCAAGGAGTGTCTTGTTAAAGACAAATGGTATAATCCTTTTCCAAAAATCCGCACAACTGAGCGACCTGATACCGCAGCGGCTCAGCTGATGGAGGGCAGCGTTCTCATAGTGATCGACAACAGTCCCGAGGTGATGGTACTACCGTCTTGCATCTTTGATTTTATGCAGGAATCCAATGATTTTTACTTCCCTCCCCTCACCGCAACGTATTTACGCATTGTAAGATATATTGTATTTTTCCTCACTTTTATTGTAACGCCGACTTGGTATCTTATGACGCGTTATCCTAACTTTGTACCCGCATTTTTGCACTTTGCTATGCCAGAGGAGACCGGCAAGCTTCCTATATTCGTACAGCTGTTAATTGTAGAATTCGTCATAGATGCTTTGCGTCTTGCTTCGCTCAATACACCCAATATGCTCAACAATTCCCTATCGGTAGTAGGCGGACTTATACTCGGAGATTTTGCGGTAAGTATAGGGTGGCTCATACCCGAAGTCATCGTTTATATGGCGTTCGTTGCCATAGCAAATTTCACTCAAAGAAGCTATGAGCTCGGTTACGCTATAAAATTTTTACGCATATTTTTACTGATACTCACGGCTCTGTTCGGAGTATGGGGATACGGCGCGGGGCTCTTGATTTCGGTAGTACTCGTTGCTACAAACTCGACCGCAAACGGCAAAAGAAACTATTTGTATCCACTGATCCCGTTCCGTCCGCGTGCGCTCGCCACTCTCTTGTTCCGCGTACGAAAAAGCTGATTCCGTAACAAAATCCCACTTCATCCACGGTTTTTTGACAATTTTCAGCATAAAAACACCAATCCTTCACCTACAGTTGTTGACAACTCAACATTTTTATGGTACAATTACTATAACTGTTGCGTTGTCAGCATTTTAGAAAGGATAGCGTCGCCCGAACATCTCGCGAGCGTACGCCAACACAATTTATGAGAAAAATGAAAATAGTTACTGACTCTTCTTCTGACGTTCTTAGCCTCGACCAAGTTGATTTTTCCGGCACACCCTTAAAAATAACTGCCGATGGCAAGAATTACGTTGACGATGAGGCACTTGACGTTGACGCAATGGTAGATTTTCTTTATCAATACAAGGGCAAGTCGCTGTCCGCTTGCCCAAGCACGGGTGAGTGGCTCGACGCTTTTGAGGGAGCAGATGACGTTTTTTGCTTCACGATCACCCGAAACCTCTCGGGTAGCTACAATTCGGCTCTTTCCGCGAAACAGATCTACGAGTCCGAAAATGAGGGCAAGCGCGTCTATCTTTTCGACACACTCTCCACGGGTCCCGAGGTTCAGCTGGCAATTGAGAAGACACAAGAGTGTATACTTGCAGGAATGACCTACGAGCAGATCTGTGACACCGTTTCAAAGTACATCAAGCGAACCGGACTTATCTTTATGCTCAAGTCAGTAAAAACTCTCGCCAACAACGGCAGAGTTTCTCCCATCGTAGCCAAGCTCGTCGGCATCGCCGGTATCCGCATTATCGGCAAGGCGAGTGACGAGGGTACGCTCGAAACTCTACATAAATGCAGGGGAGACGAAAAATCTCTCAAAACAATTATGGAAAGCCTCATTTCCGAGGGATATGTGGGTGGAAAGATCAGTATAGGACACTGTCAGAACCTTGAAATTGCCGAAAAGCTCCGCGATATGATACTCACGGCGTACAAAAACGCCAAGATCGAAATACATAAGCTCCGCGGACTTTGCAGCTTCTACGCTGAAAAGGGCGGAGTGCTGATTGGCTTTGAAAAGAATTGAACATATAACAAAAAGATCACGGAATGATTTTAATTCCGTGACCTTTTTTATTTCATTATATTTATTTGTCTTATTTGATTTCCTGATCAAGCGTACGAAATTCCTCTGTATCAAAAAAATCAACAATAGAAATTCCAAAGCCATCGCAGAGCATTTTTATTGTAACAACTCCGGGGTTTTGGCTTTTGCCGTACAAAATATTCTTGATTGAGGACGGCGCTACCGCCGACTCCATAGCTAACTTATGAATCGACATTTTCCGCTCCCCAAGCAACTGTAAAAGTCTATTTTTAACCGCCGTGTACATATCCATATTACTTCCCCTTTCGATATCTATAGACTAATTATAGCCCAAAGCACTTGACAATATGGGCTATATATGATACAATTAGTCTATAAATAGTCTATCAGGGCTAAAAATATACGGTTTATCACCACATCAAATAATAAAAGAAAGGAATTCTTATATGTCAGTATTTAAAGCATATGATGACAAATTCTTATCTTTTGTGGAAGATTGCGATAAAAAATTTGAAGAAGAAAGTATAATTAACAGTTTTATGTCTTAAAGAATTTACGGGTGGATTTTATATCCGCCCGTTTTTTTGTTTGTCAGCGGGAGGAGCAAGCCCCTCCCCTACGGTGTATGTTGTTCTTGATTCGTAAGGCGGTGGCGCGCTGCCGCCGTTAAATACAAAATATAAAGGCAAAAAAACGGCGGGAGATAAACCCCCCGCCCTACTGATTTATGTTTATACATATACCGATCTATGTTTATCCATAACCGATCTATATTTATCTATATACCGATCTATATTTATCCGTAAGTCTTGAAATTTTCAAAAAAATGTGATATAATAATCATAACTATTATCAACTGCTACGAAAATAAGGAGCAAAATGCTATGAAAATAGTGATAATCGGACTTGGAACCATTGGTACGACCATGCTCAAGACTTTATCGAGCGAGTCGCACACCATAACTATAATCGACCAGCGAAAAGAGCACATTGAGCATCTGATAGAAAAATACGACGTTCAGGGTGTTGTTGGTAACGGCGCTTCCATCGTGATACAGCGAGAAGCGGGCGTTGCAAACGCAGACCTTATCATTGCGCTGACAAACAGCGACGAGGTCAACGTTTTTGCCTGCCTCGTTGCCAAAAAGCTGGGCGTTAAAAACACCATAGCGCGTGTGAGAGACCCTGCTTACCGCAGTCAGATACTTGAGATGAAGGACGAGCTTGGCATTTCTATGATAGTAAATCCCGAGCAGGACACGGCAACCGAAATATTCAACATGATAAGCATTCCCGCTATCGCCACGGTAGAGCGATTTGCGCGCGGACGAGTTCTTTTGGTTGAGATAGTCGTGGAAAAGGGCTGTGAGCTTATCGGCGAGACGCTGATATCCCTTGGTCGAAAGCTACACAACAAGGTACTTATCTGTGCCGTACAGCGTGGCGATGAGGTGATCATCCCCTCAGGTAACTTTGAGATACACGAGGGTGACAGGATACACTTTACCGCTGACGCCAACGATCTGCGCGATTTCCTTGATGAGATAAACATAATCATGCTGCCGCTTAAAAATATAATGATAGTCGGCGGTGACAGAATAGGCTATTACCTTGCGGACAAGCTCTCCAAGAAAAAATACACCGTAAAGCTCATCGAAAGTGACGCCGCGACCGCCGAGCAGCTTGCAGAAGAGCTGCCGCGTGTGACGGTCATTCACGGCAACGGAACTCAGCACGACCTTCTCCTTGAGGAAGGCATCGAGGCTATGGACGCCTTTGTTGCGCTGACTCACATCGACGAAGAAAATATGATAGTTTCGATGTTCGCAAACAAAATGAACGTCAGAAAAACTATCACCAAGATAAAGGGCGACAACCTCTACGGAATGCTCTCCGAGCTTGGTATCAACAACAACGTATCCCCCAAGGATATCGTATCAAACCGAATAGTCAGCTACATTCGCGCGCTTGACAACAGAGTGGGCAGTAACGTGCTCACGCTTTACCGTTTGGTAAGAAACAGAGTTGAAGCGCTTGAATTTCTTGCAAAGCGCACCGATGAAAAAATATACAACGTCCCCCTGCGCGAGCTTAAGATCAAGAACAACTGCCTTGTGGCGTGCATTATGCGTGGAAACAAGGTAATTATCCCCGGAGGTAATACCACTATTCAGCTTGGAGACAACGTTATAGTCGTTACCACTCACAAGAACTTTGATGACCTGACCGATATTTTTGAGTGAGGCACTGACCTATGAATTACAGAAAACTCGGAAAAATGCTTGGTAAGATAATGATCCTTGAGGGCATACTGATGTTAGCCCCGCTTGCCGTCAGCTTTATCTACGACGAGGATCTGCGACACAAGATCGCATTTATCGTACCTATATTTCTGCTTGCAGTTATCGGATTTTTACTGCAGATCCCCAAGATAAAGCGCGATACGCTTTATCAGAAGGAGGGATTCGCGCTGACGGCGTTCGTATGGATAGTTATGACGCTGTTCGGAGCGATACCGTTCGTTATAAACCGCGATATCCCCAATTTCGTTGACGCCTGCTTTGAGATGATGTCAGGCTTTACCACCACGGGTGCCAGCATAGTTACGGATATTACCGCCATGTCACACTCTACTTTATTCTGGCGTAGCTTTTCGCACTGGATAGGCGGTATGGGAATACTCGTATTCGTGCTTATATTCATTCCCGAGAGCAACGAGGGCTCGTCGATGCACTTGCTTCGTGCGGAAAGCCCCGGACCGCAGGTCGGTAAGATAGCCACTAAGCTCAAGGTGACCACGAGAATACTCTACCTCATTTACTTCGGTCTTACCGTGCTTGAGGTGGTCATACTTATGCTTGATAAGCCTATCGCGGGCTACGAGGGTGAGCAATTTTTCTTCAGCCTGCTTACCGCATTCGGCTCTGCCGGTACGGGCGGCTTTGGATTTATCCCCGGAAGCATGGAGCTTTTCAACCCGTTCTCACAGTACGTCGTTGCGATATTCCTGCTGCTATTCGGTATCAACTTCAGCCTTTATTACATTATAATTCTTGGAAAAATAAGAACCGTATTAAAGAGCGAGGAGCTGAGAACGTATCTGCTGGTGGTTGCTTTTTCGGTGATATTTATATGCGCCAGCCTTATAGGACAGTTCAACGCTTTCCCGCAAGGCTATACCGTTGAGGAAACTTTTAGACACGCTCTGTTCCAGGTTGCCTCGATAATTACCACGACAGGATACTCCACCACGGACTTTGCAACCTGGCCGATACTCGCTGTCACCGTCATCGTAGCGTTGACCTTCATCGGAGCCATGGCGGGCTCGTCTGCGGGTGGTATCAAGATCTCAAGAATAATTATTGCCGCCAAGGGTATGTATATCAACGTGCGTAAGCTGATAAACCCACGTTACGTTCCCAAGGCAAAATTTGAGGGAAAGAGCCTTGAGCAAAAGACCATAAACGACGTATTTGCCTTTGTCACGATGTATTTCTTTATACTCGTTGCTACCACCTTTCTGCTTGCCTTTGACCCCGTCAACGGCGAGATGATACAAGTGGTGTCGGATGCGGGTGTTTACGAGGTTAAGCACGGATTTTTATCCAACTTCTCTGCCGCGGTATCCTGCATTTCAAATATCGGACCGGGATTCGAGGCTATCGGCCCTTATTCAAGCTTCGCGCATTACAGCATCTTCTCAAAGATCCTTTTGACCTTTACCATGCTGATCGGACGTCTTGAAATACTCCCCGTGCTCATTCTTTTTAGCTCTAAGACCTGGAAGAAGATATAAAACCGCTACAGAAAATAAATAATCCCGTTAAAAAACACTTATTCTATGTGACAAGATTTTCTTTATACAAAAAAGCACATCTGCGATGCAGATGTGCTTTTTAAGTCGTATTAACCCCAAAAAGATCAACACAAATGTATTAAATTTTACTTGTTAACAACGATTTTTTCAACAAGCTCCGCAATTTTATCGGTAACATAGCCGAGAGCCGCAAACTTGTCTTGAGGTTCCATATCGGAATCCTTGATCATTGCCATGTTGTTATCAAATGCCGATTTCACCAAATTAACTTTTTTGGTTTCCTCGTTTTGAACGTCATCGTACATCTTTTCATACATTTCCAACATTTTAAGAAGCGTTAACTCTCTCGTTTTAAAAACATCGCAAATTTCGGGAATTTGCTCGAAACGAGCCTCGCAATCTTCGCCCTCAAGTGATGAAAGCGCATCTCCAAGACGATGCAAGGATGTCTGACTATTCTCTGTAAGTTGCTTTTGCAATATAGTTAGTTGTACAAATATTTCTTTCGCAGTTAATTTATTTTCTTCCATTTTATTATCCTCCAAATTTTCATTCGGCGGACACGCAAGGCATATTTTATTTTCACCTACGAAGCGCGCCCTGCCGTTTTTCACAAGACCTTTTGCCCTTTTAGGGTAGGTCGCTTCATATTCATTTCCTTGCTCATCTACTACAATAACGTTTTTTTCTATGGGTGCCACCCCCTTGTATTAAATTTTGCAATATGCGTGAATTCTGTTTTTTATTATGGGTGCCGTCCCCATTTCACAGCTCTATTGTATCACAAGCAAATAAAATTGTCAATCACCTTTTAATTGAATAGCAACTTTTATTTGCACAAAAACTTTTAAATTAGGTGGAACCTATACAAAAATTGAAATCCACTTTCAAACGTTTTTCGCGTTCTTATTTTTTTGTAGGGGACGACGTCCTCGGCGTCCCGTTTCCACGAAAAGTTACTTTGTGACAAGTGCGGGGCGTCGAGGACGTCGCCCCCTACTGTTGGTATAAAGTGATATTCTTTGCTGACGCAAAGAGTGATATTGTCGCACAGCAACAGTGATATTGAAGCCTTGCGGCTTCAGTGATATTCTATTCGCCCTAAACTTGCGTAGCAAATATCACTCGGCGTAAGCCGAATATCACTGCGAAGCAATAAAACTCGCCGAAGGCGAATAGAGTTAGCGTGATACTCCGTTAAGAGTATCACGCTAAACTATCGATCCTTTTATTTTTTACTTCTTAAATTCAAGGTAATGTTCCTTCACAGCGGCGAAGGATCTGTCGCTGATAACGTGCTCGATACGGCAAGCGTCCTCGGTCGCGGTTTTCTCGTCCACGCCGAGCGCTATCAAGAGACTGCTGATTATTGTATGACGCTCGTAAAGCTGCTCAGAGACCTGCTTCCCCTCTGCGCTCATCGTAATATAGCCGTCCTCGTCAACGAAAATATATCCGCCCTTTTTGAGTATTCCAATCGCACGGCTGACGGAGGGCTTACTGTAACCGAGATATGCGCCTACGTCTATCGCGCGGATCTTTTCACTTTTCTGAAGCAAAACGTGGATAGCTTCAAGATACATCTGCCCTGATTCGTATAGTGCCATATATTTCCCTCCTTAAAAATCTTCATATTATTACTATATCATTATATCAGATTTTTGAAATTTTTTCAAGCTATATCTCACTAAATTAAATAAAAGCACAAAAAATTGTGCAATTTGACATTTTTAGCGGTTAGCAGAGGCTAACTGATTTGTAAAAATATACGAAATTACCAAAATGCGTGCTAAAATATTGACAAATGAGATAAAATAAGGTATAATATTCTGTGGTTAGCAACGGCTAACCGACACCGTTGCAGTAATAAAACCACGAAGAAAGGAGATATCCTATGAATCTCAAAAACGCAAACGTTGGAAAGATATACAAGATAAAAAAGCTGAATATCAATGACGATGAGTTGGGCGC
Organism: Eubacteriales bacterium; assembly: GCA_045127215.1. Lineage (GTDB taxonomy): Bacteria > Bacillota > Clostridia > Oscillospirales > CAG-272 > HGM12713. The sequence goes on from JBGVPV010000089.1 coordinate 12,431, forward strand.
ATTTCTCTTCTCACTCGGCTGTTACAGCGGCGAGGATATCGCCGTGGTACGCCACCTCAGCGGCGGCTGTATCGTAGTTATCAAGGACGCGAGATATCATATAGACAATCAGCTTGCAGAAGCGATCATAATATAAGGAAAGCAATATTCTGCAGGTTGATTATTTTTTACCCATTCGGTTAGCGTATGCTAACTGAGTTTCTGACAAACAAGCATTTAAACATACAGGAGGATCATCCACATGAGAATTGCCTTGGCAGGTAACCCCAACGCAGGCAAAACAACAATGTATAACGCCCTGACGGGAAGCAGTGAAAAGGTTGGTAACTGGGCAGGCGTTACGGTTGACAAAAAAGAACGCCCCATCAAAAAAGCGTACGCAGGAAAAAATCAGCTTATCGCCGTTGACCTTCCCGGCGCGTACTCCATGTCACCCTTTACGAGTGAGGAAAGTATTACGAGCACCTACGTAAAGCAAGAAAACCCCGACGTTATTATAAATATCGTGGACGCTGACAACCTCAGCCGCAGCCTTTTCTTCACCACCCAGCTTCTCGAGCTTGGTATTCCTATGGTGGTCGCACTCAACAAAAGTGACGTAAACCAAAAGAAAGGCAACAAGATAGACGCAGATGCGCTCTCAAAAAAGCTTGGTTGCCCCGTTGTCACCACCGTTTCCACCGCCTCTGAAGGACTTGAGGCGCTTATCCGTGTGGCGATCGAACGCGTGGGAGCTAAGCAGACCGCGCCCTTTATTCAAAAGAATGAAAATATTACCGACAAGGAGACCGCGCTTGCGGCTGACCGCGAGCGTTTTGGCTTTGTAAACGGTATCGTAAAGTCGGTTGAAACGCGTAAAACACTTACGGTAGAACAAAATAACGGCGACAAAATAGACACCATTCTCACAAACAAATGGCTCGGCATTCCGATCTTTGCGCTTATTATGTGGGCGGTGTTCTGGATCTCTCAATCAGGCCCCGGCTTATGGCTTTCCGAGGGTCTTGACATAGGTGAAACACACCTGTGGGGACTTGTTGATTGCATCGGCTGGTTCAAGGGAATCGTTGAGGTTTGGCTTGAGGGTGCACACCACATCATTCAGGCGATTATCCTTGAAGGTATCATCGAGGGCGTTGCCGCCGTTGTAGGCTTCTTGCCTCTCGTTATGGTAATGTATTTCCTCATAGCCCTCCTTGAAGATTGCGGATATATGTCACGTGCTACCGTGGTACTCGATCCCATATTCAAGAAGGTTGGTCTTTCAGGCAAATCCGTAATTCCCTTCGTTATAGGCACAGGCTGTGCTATCCCCGGCGTTATGGCTTGCCGTACCATCAGAGACGAGCGTGAACGCAGAACTACCGCTATGCTGGCCCCCTTTATGCCCTGTGGAGCAAAGCTCCCCGTTATTGCCCTTTTTGCAGGCGCGTTCTTTGACGGCGCTGAGTGGGTAGGTACTATGATGTACTTTGCAGGCATCGTGATCATTCTTCTCTGTGCGCTCCTTGTTAACGCCATCAACGGCTACAAGGCAAGAACCTCCTTCTTTATCATAGAGCTTCCCGAATATAAGGCTCCATCCCTGCTCTCCGCGCTCAAGGCTATGTGCCAGAGAGGCTGGGCTTACATAGTTAAGGCGGGAACGGTCATCCTCGTATGTAACTTCGTAGTTTATATGATGCAAACGTACAGCTGGAGCTTTGTGGCGGTTGAAGACCCTGCGGACTCCATTCTCGCAAGTATTGCAACTCCCGTAGGCTACATTATAGCTCCTATCGTGGGTGTTACCCTCTGGCAGCTTGCCGCGGCGGCTGTTACGGGCTTTATCGCAAAGGAGTGCGTCGTTTCCACCCTTGCGACCGTGTTTATGTTTGAGCATCTTATCAATGAGGATCTTGAGGCGGTAGGCGCGGTAACAGGCGCGGATATGGGCGGTATTTCTATCGCCGCAGGACTTGCGTTCCTTATGTTCAATCTCTTTACTCCCCCCTGCTTTGCGGCGATCGGAGCTATGAACTCAGAGATCAAGGACAAAAAGTGGTTCTGGGCAGGTATCGGACTTCAGTTCGCGGTTGGCTACACGATAGGATTTCTCACCTTCTTC
>JBGVPV010000090.1:0-19944 GCA_045127215.1 Eubacteriales bacterium
AAATTCCCTGCAGAGTGCGCTGAAATTTTCGCACCTCTCTGCCGCTTCTACAAATTCTTTTCTGAGTTCTTCCACAGTTTTATCCTTCCAAGGCATCTTTGCTTCTCCTTTGGACTTTTTTGATGCCTTTATTATACCATATAACTGTATACGATGTCCTTGCACTACCTGTATACTATGTTACTACACTATACACTGTGCGCCCGCGCGGTCATAAAGTAACATTTATATCTAAACGGACAGTCGGGGACGCCTGTCCCTACAATTTTAAAAGAGACAACAAAATTGGTGGAGCACCCATAAATAATATGGATACTCCACCAATAATATTTTAATCTTTATTTTTAGAAAGTTTTTTGCTAAGCTTTTTTTCAAAAAAGCGTAAAATCTTCTTCCTATTTTCCAACGCAGAATTTAGAAAAAATTTCGGAGACGATATCCTCGCTGATCTCTCTGCCGCCGACCTGACCGATCGCCGCCATGGCGTTCTCTATACCAACGCAACAAAGGTCAAAGGGTATTCCATATTCAAGCTGCTCGATCGCCTCACCAAGACACTCCTGCGCCACCGTAAGATCCGCAAACTGACGCGCGCCTGTCACGATGGCATCGTTATCCATATCAATGCTTCCGTCAATAAACAACTCGTTTATCAAGTCCGCAAGCGCGTCAAATCCCTCACCGCTGTCCGCGCATACGTCAAGACAATGCTCAAACGAGCCGCGCACGCGCTCCACGGTCTGTGTATTCGCCACGAGATCGGATTTATTGAGCAGAGCTATACAAGCCTTACCCTGCCCCATAAGACGCTCTATAAGCTCTGTATCCTCACCTGTGAGAGCCGCTGACGCGTCAAACACTGCAAGGGCCAGCTCAGATGCGTCTATCTCGCCGATAGCGCGCTCAATTCCTATACTCTCAACTCTGTCGTCGGTCTTTCTGATTCCCGCCGTATCGCACAGCACAAGCGTGACCTTGCCAACACTTGCCTGCTCCTTAAGCACGTCACGTGTAGTTCCCTCTATGTCCGTAACGATAGCGGCATCATAACCGAGCAAACGGTTGTAGACCGAGCTTTTTCCCGCGTTGGTGCGTCCGCAGATTACCGTGGGAATACCCGACAGCACCGCGCGGCCGGTATTATAAGTAGAAAGCAGCTTGATCACCTCACCCTGAGCTTTTTTCGCAAGGGAGATCATATCCTCGCGGCTGAGCTCGGAAAGATCCTCGTCGGGAAAATCAATCGCCGCAAACATTCCGCTCATTATACTTCTGAGGTCATCGTACACCGCAAGTAAGCGCTTGTCAAGTGCGCCGCGCATACCGTTACGCGCAAGTCTGACCTGCGTGTCGTTGCTTGCTTCAAGAAGATTTCCAAGCGACTCGGCACTACTCAGCGACATCTTTCCATTTACAAACGCTCTGCGTGTGAATTCACCCGCCTGGGCAAGACGCGCACCTGCCGACAGCACCGACGAGAGCACCTTTGAGGTAACGAGCACTCCGCCGTGACAGTAAAGCTCTACTGAGTCCTCACCCGTGAACGACGAGGGCGCACGGAAAACAACGGCACAGCCGTCGTCAATGCTTATTCTCTTGTCACCCACACCGAAAAATATCTCGCCGTAGATCATCTCGCGGCTTTGGCACTCGGAGAGCGCCTTTTTTCTTTTTGCAAGGAATACGCGGTCTGCCACTTCAATAGCAGACTCACCGCTTATTCTTATCATAGCAACGCCGCCCTTTCCGTAAGGCGTGGAAATTGCGGCAATAGTATCAGTCAACCTCATTTTTTACTCCTAAACAAAGGAGTATTGCCGCATAGCAATACTCCCGTGTTAAATTACTCAGTAATTATTCAGCTTCAACAGCCTCGATAACTTCATCATCCTCTTCGTCGAAGCAGCAATCGCAGTCGCAATCGCAATCTTCAAGAAGATCGTCATAAATAGCTTCTTCTCTGTACTTCTGAACGAGCTTATATACCACGAAAGCGATAGCAGACGCAGCAGCTACACAAGCAACGGTAATAGCTACGATCTTACCGTAATTAGTCTTTTTTCTGAAAAAATTCATATTGTACCTCCATAAGTTTTTTAATACTTTCTAATTATAGTATATCATATTTTTTTGAAATTGCAATAGGAATATTTATTTTTTTCAAAAAATTTTTTCACGACTTTTTAGGACAATATTCGCGCTCAGCCAAGCAGTACGTCAAGTGACATCATGAGTATAAACCCTATCGAAAAACACAACGAAAACGCGTATTTTTCAGAGGTTTTACCCGCGCTTCCGAGTTGAAAAATACAATCGAGCACAGCATAGACCATAGCGCCTGCGGCAAAACCGAGCAGCAGCGGAAGAATGGGGAGCGCAAGCTCCGAGGCAAATATCGTTGCTACCGCGCCTATCGGCTCGATAACACCCGAGCCCGCCCCCCACAAAAACGCTTTTCCCTTTTTCATACCGTCGGAATACAGCGGTATGGAAATTATAGCCCCCTCGGGTATATTCTGTACCGCGATACCGACAGAAAGCGCCATTGCCGCGTACAACGCCCCTGTGTCACAAAAGCACAACGCCTCGGCAAACACCGCGCCCACCGCCATTCCCTCGGGCAAATTATGCAGTGCCACCGCAAGAGACGGCAAAAGGCTTTTGCCGTAACAGATGTGTGAGGATTTTTGCTTTTTCATAAGCTCGAGCAGTTTTTCACACGCGATAAAGGTCAAGACGCCGAGTACAAAGCCCACCGAGGTGAGCGCGAGAGGATTTCTGCCTCTTTTTACGGACAGCTCAACGGCAGGAATCAACAAGCTCCACACCGACGCGGCGGTCATGACACCCGAAGACACGCCTTGTATTGACACCTCGGCAAGCGGCAAAACGCCCCGCCGCAGAAAAAACACGCACACCGCCCCCATCACCGTGCCGATCAGGGGGATCATCACGCCGCAAAATACGTAAAAATTAAGATCGGTTATATTTATCTCACCTCTTTCATTTCAATTTCCCTGATATTCATTTTATGTCAAAACCAAGAAAACGGTTATTTTGAGGTGTATGTAATAATGATTTATTTATATGGTATTTTAATGTTTTTTTGTATAATATTGATCTTTTGTAGGGGCGACCACAATGTTTGCTTTTGCAAACTTGCTACGTAGCGCAAGCGAAGTTGTAGTCGTCCGCGTGGGCACAAAGTAACATTTACGCCTCACGGTATCTTTTCACCTATTTTCTCGCATACGCTTTTTGCTTTCTTGACATAGCGACGCAAATGGTGTATAATTATAACGTAAGCAAAGTATAATTTCAGTAAGGGGGTGTTCCGATGATAATTTATCCCGATCATATCGACGAGATAATTACACGTTTTGAGAATGCGGGAGAGCGCGCGTATATCGTGGGCGGAAGCCTGCGAGACATGATCATCGGTCTGCCCCCCCACGATTTTGATATAGCTACCTCGGCACTGCCTCAAAAAACCGCGGCGCTGTTTGCCGATAAACGCGTCATAGAAACGGGCATCAAGCACGGCACGATTACGGTGCTTTGGAACGGCGAGCCCGTGGAGATAACCACGTTTCGTGTGGACGGCGATTATACCGATGCCCGCCACCCGAACAGCGTAAGCTTTACGTCGGAGATCGAAAAGGATCTTTCACGCAGGGATTTCACGGTCAACGCGATGGCGTACAACCGACGCGACGGACTCGTTGACGTCTTTGGCGGTGAGGGTGACATTAAAGCGCGGATCATACGAGCCGTGGGAGACCCGAGAACGAGATTTTCAGAGGATGCGCTCCGCATCATGCGTGCCTTTCGCTTTTGTGCTCAGCTCGGATTTGAAATAGAGCGCGGTACGCTTGACGCCGCAGCCGAGTGTGCACCACTGCTTGTGCGTGTTGCAAGGGAGAGAATAGGCGCGGAATTCTTGCGGCTGATCTGCTCACAAAACGCCTCTTATGCGCTTGAGAAAATGATAGAGCGCGGGGTTATCGATTACGTGTTTGAAGGATATACTCCGTCCGGGAAGCTTGTGTCGGCGGTCGGTAAGGTTGCCGCAGAGCCTGCGTCAAGACTCGCGCTTCTTTTGAGCGATGCGGACGAGGACACGGCACGCACGCTTTTGAACTCCCTCAGATGTTCTGCAAAGCAGATAACGGGAGCGTTGGCTATTCGCCGCGGAGCGTTTGAACGGGTCGAGTCAGAGCTTGACGCAAGAAAACTTATAGCCAAAACGGGAATTTATGCGCCGTCTGCGGCACAGCTTTCCGAGGCACTGGGTGTGTCTCCCGTAGGTGCGTGTGAGCTTGTAAATAGGCAGATAAATACGCCGAGCAGCGTGAGGGATCTTCCCGTGAACGGCAAGGATATCGCAGAGCTTGGCGCAAAAGGAAAGAATATCGGAGCGACGCTCGAGGCGCTTCTCGGCGCGGTGATAGATGATCCCACGCTTAACGAGAGATTTTCCCTTTTAGAGCTCGCAAGAAAATTTTTGGAAAAGGACGTATAACAATGACAGAGCTGGATACGCTTGAAATAATAAAAAAGAGCGCGGGGAAAATACTCTCCGTGGATTTTGGCGACGTGCGTACGGGACTCGCAATATCAGACCCCTCGCGCCTGCTTGCCTCGGGACTTGGTTACGTAAGCCCCGGCGGCATTGAAAAGACCGCTGACGCTGTCGCACAAAGGGCAAAAGAGGAGGGCGCGTCCGCGGTAGTCGTCGGATTGCCGGTGAACATGGACGGCTCGCGCGGCTCAAGAGCACAGAGGTGCGAGAAGTTTGCCTCAATGATCAAGGAACGCCTTGACGGCATTCCCGTAGCTACCTTTGACGAGCGAATGACCACCATGACCGCATCAAGATACCTCAATGAAACCAATACACGCGGAAAAAAACGTAAGCAGGTCATCGATACGCTGTCGGCGCAGATAATTCTGCAAAACTGTCTTGACAGACTCAAATATATGAATTGAGAGGATTTTTTGGTGAAAGAAAATAAGAGCGCAAATTGCGAGAGCTGTGAGTTTTATGACTACGACGAGGAGTACGACGCATACGTCTGCAACGCAAGACTCGATCAGGACGAGATGTCAAATTTCCTCGGCGGCAGAACGCAGAGCTGTCCGTATTACCGTTATTACGACGAATATAAAAGTGTACATAAACAGATATGATATCAGGAGAGCTGTAAATGGGCACGCTGTTTGATTACCTTGATTGGAGAGGGGATATAACCTTTGACGAATACGCTCCGTGTGAGGTGGATAGCCTTATTTTGTCACACCTTGCGTATCTCGATTTTTATAAAATAGTTCCGTCGTCGGTGACGGCAAAGGGAGTAGAGCTGCTCGCGGCTGTCAAAAGATACGTCAATACCCATAAGGGAGAGGGGAACGTAGTGGGGCTGATCCTTCCGCCGCAGATGATAACGTGCGCGGTAAAGGCGGCGAGAAGTAAGAGATTTGGCTCGTTGCGTGTCGTAGGATACGTAAATCACGTTGATACGGATATGCAAAAGCAGTTCAGCGCGCTTACCTTTCTTTTGGGTGAGGATAAGTGCTTCGTGGCGTACAGAGGTACTGACGATACTATCGTCGGCTGGAAAGAAAACTTCAATATGAGCTTTATGCTGCCGATCCCCGCGCAGACCGAGGCGCTTGAATATCTGGAGAGCGTGGGACGCGCGTATCCAGAGAGAAAAATTTACGTAGCAGGGCACAGCAAGGGCGGCAATCTTGCGGTGTACGCCGTTACAAAGTGCTCTCCCGAGACAAAATCCCGAATCGTTACGGCATATAATCTCGATGGCCCGGGGTTTGATAAGGAATTTATTTCGGGTGAGGATTATCTTGAGGTGCGTGAGCGTATAAGGACGCTTGTTCCGCAGTCGTCGATCGTGGGAATGCTGCTTGAACACGAGGAAAACTATGAGGTCGTGCAGAGTAATACCACGGGACTTTTACAGCATAACGGCTTTTCCTGGGAGGTCATGGGCGGACGATTTTTGCATAACGACGACGTCACCGCGCAGAGTAAGTATATCGACGTAACACTTAAAAAGTGGTTGTCGGAGATCGAAGTAGAGGAGAGAAAACGCATAATAGACGCGCTTTATGAGATACTTTCGTCCACAAACGCCAAGACATTGACTGACCTTAGCGCAGATAAGCTTGGCGTCATCAAAGCGTGGGGAACGCTTGACGATGAATCAAAGAAGGTTATCAAACGCATCGTCGGTCTGATTCTAAAGAGAAAGCCTAAAATAGAAAAGAGTGTGACAGAATAAAAATGGTGGGGCATCCGAAATAGAAATCGGGTTCTCCACCAATTTATTATATTATCGCGCGGTAGGGGAGGGGCTTGCTCCTCCCGTTTCTATACAAATGTTACTTTACGCCCAAGACTACTCATCCACCGCAAGCGGTCCCCCTTCCCTGACAAGGGAAGGCTTGTCGTGAAGTGATAGATATCAAAACGACTATTTATTGTCTGTCAATAAAAAAACAACTCGCGCTCGCTCTCCGCAGAGAGCGAAATACCCCCAGCCTTCCCTTGTCAGGGAAGGTGGCATTTGCCGCAAACATAATGTTTGTGGCAAATGACGGATGAGTAGTCTTTTGTGCAAATATTACTTTATAACAAGCAATGGGGCGTCCGGGAGGTCGCCCCCTACAAATGAAAAATAATATTTCTCCGTAGGGGAGGGGTTTTCCCTCTCGCGAATAGACGACAAATAAGGGCGGGCGGATATAGAATCCGCCCCTACCACGATATGATATTTTTCTCTAACCCTTTTTCAAAAGTTTTTGAAAGGGGTCAAAGGGGAGAACTTTTTCTCAAAAAGTTCTCCCCTTATAATAACCATCTATTCTATTACTTTCTTCTAAGTGTAACTACAATCTTCACACCGTCGAGGTCGATCTCGCCTGTGAACTCGGGCTCAGCGGGAGCTTCGAGAGTAGCGAGGAGGTCGTGAGTAAGCTGTGCCTGCTTCTCTTCGATGATGCTGTTTATAAGCTCGGAGTCGGTAGCGAAGCCGAGATAGATCTTGTCGCTTACGTCAAAGCCTGCTTCCTTACGGAATACCTGGCACTGACGAATGATGTCACGAAGAATACCTGCGCGTGCAAGCTCCTCGGAGATCTCGGTGTTAAGCGCGATAAACTCGCCGTTGTTTGCGTAGATCGCAACGTTGTCAAGGGGCTTGGAGTTGAGGGTGAATACCTCAGGCTCAACGTCAAGTCCGAGCGCGTCAAGCTTTACGTTCTCGCCTGCCTTAACGGCATTTGAGAGTGCCTGCTGAGTGTCGGCGTCGAGCTCTGCAAGATATGCCTTAACCTCGTTTGCGCGGTTCTTGAGTACGCGTCCTGCAACCTTGAAGTTTACGGTGAGGAAGTTTGACTCAAGCGCAGAGGTGTCCTCGAGCTGCTTGATCTCGCCAACGTTAAGCTCGCTCTTGATTACCCAACCAAACGTCTCGATTGCATTTGCGTTGTCTGCGTTTGCAGAAACGTAAAGCTCGGAGAGAGGCTGACGGATCTTGATCTGCTTCTCATTTCTGAGCTTGAGACCGAGGGAGATCATATCTCTTGCCTTTTCAACGTCGGTAAGAATTCTCTCATCATTTATTGCAAGCTTTTCGGAAACGACGGGATATTCGGTAAGGAATACGCTCAGCGCGTCCTCGTGAGAGTACTTCTTTATGAAGTTCTGCCAGGTGTGCTCACACATAAAGGGAATGATGGGAGCCATGATACCCGTGATGGACTTGATAGCGTAGAAGAGTACGGTGTACGCGTTCTGCTTGTCCTCGCCGTTGTCGGTGCTCCAGAAACGGCTGCGGTTTACACGGATATAGAAGTTGGAAATATCGTTTACAAAGGACTCAAACGCGGCAACTACCTCACGAGTGGAGTAATCGCTCATATACTTGTTTGCTTCCTCGATAAAGCTGTTTGTGCGGATAACGAGCCAACGGTCGATGGGGCAGAGCTTGCCTGCGTCAAGAGATGCAAGGTCAACCTTTACGTTGTCGATATCTGCGTAGGTTGCAAAGAATGTCTCAAGATTCCAGAACGCAAGCAGCTTTCTTCTCGCCTCTTCACCGAGGTTGTAGCCAAAGCGTACGTCACCGGAGGTGGAGGAGGACGCAAAGATGTATCTGGACGCGTCAGCGCCGATGATATCAGCCGCCTCGTCAAATCTTATCATAAAGCCGGTTTTGGAGAACTTGCTTCCGTCCTCGGAAACAACGACGCCGTGAGTGCTTACTCTCTCGTAAGGAGGCTCGTCAACGAGAACGGTACTCATAAAGAGCATGGAGTAGAACCAAAGTCTGATCTGCTCCTTCATTTCAAGCACGTGCTCTGCGGGGAAGTACTGCTTCCAGTATTCCTTGTCGGTGAAGTACTTGAGAGTTGAGAAGGGAACGATACCCGCGTCAAGCCAAACGTCGCCGACCTGAGTGATTCTCTCAACGGCACCGTGGCAGTTGGGACACTTGATCTTTACCTCGTCGATCCACGGACGGTGGAGGTGAGGAATTGCGTCAACCTTTGACTTGTCAATAGCGCGCTCGTAAAGCTCTTCCTTGGAGCCGATAACGGTAAGCTCACCGCAATCGGGACACTTGTAGAAGGGCAGGGGCAAGCCGTAGAAACGCTTACGGGAGATATTCCAGTCGGACATATTCTCAAGCCAGTCAAGCATTCTCTTGCCCTGATATGCGGGCTCCCAGCGAACCTTGTTTGCGTTTGCGATAAGACGGGGACGAAGCTCGTCAACGGCAATTGCCCACTCCTTAACGAGACGGAAGATGATCTCTCTCTTACATCTCCAGCAAACGGGGTAGCTGTGCTTGTATTTGTGTGTATAGAAAAGCTTTCCTCTCTCACGGAGAGCGTCGAAAACTATCTGTCTTGATTCCTGAGCGTCGATACCCGAAAGGAAACCGAAGCCTTCGTAGAAGAAGCCGTACTCGTCAACGGGAATGATCTTGGGAAGTCCAAGGCTCTCGCCGAGGGCAAAGTCCTCAGCGCCGCATCCGGGAGCTATGTGAACGACTCCACAGCCTTCAGTCTCGTCAACCTCGTCCCAGAGAACGATCTTGTGAGTGAAATTCTGCTGCTCAAACTCGGGGAAGCAGGTTTCATACTCAAGTCCCTCAAGGTCTGCGCCCTTGAAGGTAGCGAGAAGCTCAACGCCTTCCTTGTTCTCAAACTTCTGCTTGTAGTAGTTGATGGAGGTAACGTAGTTGTACTCCTCACCTGAAACGTGAAGTCTTACGTAGTCCATCTCTGCGTTGACCGCGAGAGCTACGTTTGCGGAGAGCGTCCAGGGAGTCGTGGTCCATACGAGAATGTAGTCGTTTGTGCCCTTGATGGGGAGCTTGAAGAATACAGCCTCGTGCTCGATCTCCTTGTAAGAGCCTGTCATTTCGTGCTCAGAGAGGGACGTACCGCAACGTGAGCACCAAGGCATAGGCTTGTAGACCTCTTTTATCCAGCCACCCTCGTGACACTTCTTGAGGAACGCCCAGATACCCGTGATATTTTCATCGGTGTAGGTGTAGTAGGAGTTATCCCAGTCCATCCACTGACCGAGTCTCTTGGACTGCTCGGTGATAACGCCTGAGAATTTCTTTACACGCTCGATACACTTGTCGGTGAACTTGTCAAGACCGTAAGCCTCAATGTCGTGCTTTGTCTTAAATCCAAGCTCCTTTTCAACCTCAACCTCAACCCAAAGACCCTGAGAGTCAAAGCCGTTGCGGTAGTGGGTGTCACAGCCCTTCATAGCGTGGTATTTAATAAAAGTATCCTTAAGAGTTCTTCCCCAGGTGTGGTGAATACCCATGGGGTTGTTAGCCGTGATAGGACCGTCTATAAAGCGGTACTTAGGGCCGTTTTCATTCTTTTTCTTAAGCTTCTTAAAGCATTCGTTCTCTTCCCAGAAATTGAGTATTTTTTTCTCATTTTCGGCAAAGGAATATTTTGTGTCGAATTTTTCCGCCATTTTGTATTATCTATCCTTTCATAATATACGCTGATAAATTTACATACAAAGGTAGTATATCACACAAAACCGATAAAGTCAATAATTTTACAACATTTTTTGGCGTACTCTAAGGCTTTTTGCTTCAAAAAATAAATATATAAATAAATACCGCCGCGGATTTTTGTCCGCGGCGGTATTTTGACCGTGTTATTTTGCCATCATGGATTTTGTGAAATTGAGCAGATATTCAGCTTCCTTGTCAAGCGCCGCCTCGGATACGTCGTCCATAAGATCTCTCCAGACGTAGATATCGCGTCCTACCTCGCCGCCCGTTTTTACAAAGGGCTCGGAAACTATTCTTCCCGTAAAGTTTATTTCCTTGAGTGCGCCGAAAACCTCGTTCCAGTTGATGTGACCTCTGCCGGGAGCGAGACGGTTGTTGTCTCCCGTGTGCATACCGACGAGCTTGTCACCTGCCAGACGAATGGCGTCGCCCATATTGTTCTCCTCAATGTTCATGTGGTACGTGTCGAGCAGGATTCCAACCTTTGCGTTGTCGACCGCGTTTACGTAACGGAGCGCATCCGCGGCGGTGTTTACGATAACTCCTTCAAAGCGGTTGACTGCCTCGATTCCGTAGGTTATGTCGTATTCCTGTGCGATCCTTGCAAGTCTGCGCATAGAGTCAACGCTGTTTTCAAAGAGCTTTTCACGCTCGAACTCGTAAGAGGGAACGCCCCAGCCTGCGTAGCTTACGCCTGAGATTATCTTGCCGCCCATCTTGTGTACCTGTGTCATAATATCCGTCAGATATTTTTCGCCGCCGCGACGTACGTTTTCGTCGTAGGAGGAGATATCGTACGCCTTGTCAAGACCGAGGCTGTACGTCAGCTCTATGCCGCAGTCGTCGGCATACTTGCGTATCTCGGAAAGCTTTGCGTCAGAGAAATCAAGCAGCGGCTGCGCCTGAAATTCAAGCACGTCAAAGCCGATCTTCGAAGCCTTCTCTATGTATTTGCGGTAGTCTACCGTCCAGCTGTTTTCCCAGAAGTTTATAAAAATACCTAATTTATTCATAGCGATCTCCTTCTATTAAAGATTATTAAAGATTTGAATATTCGTTAACAAGCGGGTGAATGGGAGCTTCGTCCTCGTCAATAGCGGAAAATCTCTTCGAGGGATTGAGAAATACGTTGTCGCAGTTATCGTCGTTTACCTTGGATACCTCGCCTACGATAAGCAGGCCGTCGCCCTTCTTTGCGGTGAAGCGGTGGAATACGCCGGGCTCGAGTGTGATGCTGTTGCCGGGGGTTACCTCAATGGGCTCACCGGGGGCAAAGGTACGGTAGATGCCGTCCATAAATACGGTCACGGGCCGCTCTGTGTCAAGCTTGTCATCCTCGGTCTTGTGATATACCTGGATCACCAGCGTGCCGCCTGCGCGGTTGATGATATCCTCGGTCTTGAGAATGTGGTAGTGATAGGGGATCTCCTGCTCGTCGGTGTCGTCAAGCACTATGTATTTTTCGCAGTACGGGCGGCTCATAGAGGCGTCGTTCTTGTCTCCGTTGCGGACTGTGAAAAGCACCGCACCCGTGTGGGAAAAATCGTCAGAGCCAAAGTCGGTGACGTCCCAGCCGAGCATTCCCTCGCGTATCTTTGCGATACTGTCCTTGTTTGCCTTCCAATCCTCAGGCGTCCAATAGCCGAACATCGGCAGGGATACGCTGTACTGTTCCATACGCGCCTTGGCGCGTGCGATAGCTGAATTTATTTGTGAGCGTTTCATATTTTTCCTCTTTCTTATTCTTCCGTTTTGATTTTTAAAGTTCTGTTGAAATGCAGACGTGCATATCAAGGCGATCGAGCTCTACCGTCAACACGCCGTTATCCCAGCTCCATTTTGCCGTGTGCGCCTCGGGGGCGACCGTCACGCTGCGGGGCTCGTTCGGGAGCTTGATCTTTACCGTAAGAGCTGTCAGCGGCGGTACTTGACCGTAGCTTCTGACCGCGCCTACGGCGTGAGGCCCTGCATAATTTACGAGGTTTACAAGTAGCTTACTCTCCTTTTCGGTAAGCACTACGTCAACGTAGTCGCAGGCGTCGCCACTTACCGTTACCGCAGGCTCAAAGCCGACGGCGGCAAGCTGTGTTCGGCAAAACTTACGCGTTGCCGTGGCGGAGTTTTCCATATAGAGCGTTCCGAGGTCGAATGCAAGCGTGCATATTTTGCCGTTTCCAAAGGCGTTCGTTACCGCGGCGACGTTCTTCTTTTCGCAGTAGAAATTCGCGTTGTAATAAGCTCCGCTGACCTCTCCGCCGTTTGCCGCAAGCCCGATACAGCTTGCCTCGGCGGCGCTCAGTGCGTCACCGCCGTCGATAAATACGAGGTGGGTTGAGGGCTCTTTTGCCTCAGCTCCGCTTATATCGGTAAAGATATGGGCAAGAGACGCATCAACTATCACGCGTCCGCCGTTTTTTACGTATCGCTTTATCGCGCTTACACTCTCTTGTTTTAAAGATCTCGCGGCGGGAAGGATTATGACGGGGTAATCGGAAAGTGAATCCTCAAGCAGCTGATATTCGTAAAGCACGCCCGAAGAAATTTGTGAATCCTGAAGCATATTTATCCAGCCGCGTACGGCGGTAAGCTCGGGGTAATTCAGCGTGTAAAGACTGCTGACGGCAGGGTCGCTCTTTGCCTCGCAGTAAAGTATTCCAACCTGCTTTACCTGTCGCGCTCCATGACAGAGACTCTGACGCTCGCGGCAAAACTCGGCAACCCTTTTCCACATGGGTATTGCCCATTTCTGCGGCAGACCGCCGCCACCGTACATTATGTTGAAGAACTGGAATGCGCCGCCAAGTGCTATGACCTCTGACGCTTCCTGACAGTATTGCGCGTATTCCTTGGTGTTTCTGTTGTGAGTGCTCCACGAGCAGGGAACGGCGTTCTGTCCCCACGCCATAAGATCCCAGGTCATACCGCGGGCAGCAAGACATCTGCTCTGAAAGCGCGCGCTTTCAAGCGCGTTTGATGAGGAATAGTCACCCGAGAGGAAATCAACGTGCGCGCTCGGAGGCTCGGGCATATACGCCGAGTACATCCAGTTGCTTGTGACTTCAAATTCGGGATCGTGTTCTTTGAGCGCAGTTACGTATTTTTGTACGTATGTGCGAAAACCCTCGCGGCAGAATTCTCTGTATTCGTCGTAGCCGTCCTCGTCCTTGTGCGGCGGTAATTTTCCCGTCGCCGCAAGATACGCCTCGGTGGCGTATTTGCCGTAGTCGAGCTTGGCGCCCCAGCACTCGCCGTCAACCCAGGCTCCATCAAGTCCGTAGACGTCGCACAGCTCGATAAGCTGAGGGATCAGCAGCTCGTCGGCGTAAGGGCTGAAGGGGGAGATATAGTCCTTGCTCGGTACTCCCTCGCCGTTGACTACCGCCCAGTCGGGATGAAGCTCTATCGCCTTTTTGTCAAAAAGTCCCGAGTGATGTCCGTACAGTAAAATACCGCGTTCGCGTGTCAATTCTCTCCAGGTTTTTAAGGGGTTTGCAAGGATTACGTCGGCTCTGTTGCCGACTTTTGTGGGGTAAGATGAAAGCCCGGGGTGTCCTTTGGTGTCGCATTGAACGAAATCAGGCTTTATCTCGTCAAGCACTCGAGCTATAACGTCGGGGTCAAAACGCTCGCAGACTACCTGACCCGGCATCGCGTGAAAATCAAAATGTATTCCAAGAAAGCAGTCGGATCTTTTCTTTTTCATATTCACAATGTACTCCTTTGTCAAAATATTTAATATATCTTACTTATCAACTCCTATTATACATCTTGAAATTGCTTATGTATTTAAAAAATTATAGCAAATGTTTGCAATATCTTACTTTTTGTGGTATAATATATTAAAACTGTTTAAAAAGGAGCGGGATAATGCTTTTTTGTTATATGTGCGGTAACGCGACCGAGCACGGTAAGGGGTTTGTTTTCAGCCGACCCGACGGCGTTCCGTATTGGTTGCTTATGAAATTTAAAACTCCGTTTTTCTACGAGGCAGACGGTAAAATATGTGAGGGCAGGGCGGGGGAGCTTTTGCTCAATTCCCCCGGTACACCGCTTGTGCACGGCGCACCTGAAAAATTTGACGGCGGCTTTTGTAACGACTGGATATATTTCTCGGGCGACGAGGCGGATAAGATAGTGAAAGAGCTGGAAATACCCGTAAACCGCGCGTTTTCTGCGGAGCGATATCCGGAGATATCCGACGTTATTGAGCGTATTTCCAAGGAGTCAAACGACCGCACGGCAAATGCTTCTTATATGAGCTGCGGATTGCTTTATCTTATGCTTGCGGGACTTGGTCGCGCGATTGCACAGAATGCGTACTCAGACGCATCAAGCGGAGCGTTTGCTGACGTCAAGCGGGTGCATGACGAGATGCTGAGGGATTGCGGCAGGGCGTGGACGCTCTCGGATATGGCTGAGCTTTCGGGTTATTCCGTCAGCAGATTTTGCGCCCTTTATAAAAAGCTGTACGGCGCGTCGCCCGTTGACGATCTGATAAAAGCGAGGATAGACCGCGCAAGATATTTGTTGCTCGCGGGAGAGCATAACGTGAGCGAGACGGCGGAGCTTTGCGGCTTTTCGTCACTGCATTATTTTTCCTCCGCTTTTAAGAAATTCACGGGGTATCCGCCGTCAAAATTTGCGGGAAAGGATAAGCCGAGAGCTGATGAGACGGCAGAGCCCCTCGATGTGTCGAGCTGTAAGCTGTGCCCGAGAGAGTGTGGGGTCAATAGACTTGACGGAGAGAGAGGTATTTGCGGTGAGAGCGCCGAGATCAGAGTTTCACGCATTTCTCTGCACCCGTATGAAGAGCCTGCCATCAGCGGTAAGCGCGGCGCGGGAACTATATTCTTCTGCGGTTGTTCACTCGGGTGCGTGTATTGCCAGAATAAAGCTATCAGCCGCGGTGAGTGTGAGGGGCAGATAATGACGCCCGAGGAGCTTGCCCATGCTATGCTTGACCTGCAAGAAAAAGGCGCGGCGTGTATTGATCTTGTCACCCCGACTCATTTTTCACACGGCGTCGCGGCGGCACTCAGGCTTGTCAAAAATAAGCTGAATATTCCCGTCGTGTATAATACCTCGGGATACGAAAGGGTACAAACGCTCAAAGCGCTTGACGGGCTTGTTGACGTTTATATGCCCGACTTTAAGTACGCGTCTGCCGAGCTTGCGGCAAAGTACTCAGCCGCCCCTGATTACTGCGAGGTGGCAGAGAGGGCGCTTGCCGAGATGTACCGCCAGGTAGGAAAATATAAGTATTCGTCAGACAAAACGTTGACTCGCGGGGTGCTTATCCGTCACCTTGTGTTGCCCTCTTGTCGTAAGGATAGCATTGAGGTCTTGCATAGAATAGCGAAAACCGTTCCCGCGGAAAACGTTTTGCTCAGCCTTATGAGTCAATATACCCCCGACTTCGCGCTTGATACACCGCATAAGGAGCTCCACCGAAGAATAACGCGATTTGAATACGATAGCGTGCTGAGCGTTGCCGAGGAGCTTGGATTTGACGGATTTGTTCAACACGCTTCGTCAGCAAGCGCAAAATACACCCCCGATTTTGTCGGCGGAGAGAAATAACGCCAAAAAATTCCATAATAAAAGTTCGCTCTGCCTGTTTAAGCGCAGGTAATCTACGGCAAAAATATATTTGCAAGTAAAAAACGTATTTCGGAGCGAACAGATATGAGTATTAGAAGGGGAGATATATATTACGCCGATCTTAGTCCCGTGGTTGGCTCGGAGCAGGGTGGACTGCGCCCGGTGCTTATAATACAAAACGACGTCGGCAATAAATACAGTCCTACGGTGATTGCCGCCGCAATAACCTCAAGAATGGGGAAAACGAGATTGCCTACACATATAGATATATACGCCGATAAGGTAGGACTTGCCAAGGATTCGGTGGTGCTGCTTGAGCAGATCAGAACGCTTGATAAGCGCAGACTTAAAGAGAAGATGGGGCATCTTGACGGAAGTATTATGAATGAGATCAATACGGCTATCGCCGTTAGCTTTGGACTTGGAGAAATAACTTAAAAAAATAAACCCGCCGGTTATTCTTGTAAGATAACGAGGCGGGTTTTTGCGCAAAGCTTTGGGCAAAAGAAAAATTATTCCATTTCGCCTATTGCGCTGAACTTTTCTCTGGTACGGAAGAGAAGGGTAATGCACCAGATACCGGCAAGAGCGACTACCGTATAGATAATTCGGCTGACGAGCGCATCCATACCGCCGCCTAACCAAGCGACGATATCAAATCCGAAAAGACCGATGCTACCCCAGTTAAGAGCGCCGATGATAGTAATGATCAGCGCGATCTTGTCCATAATCATTTTGCCAAATAGCCTCCTTTCAGGCGGTTTTGTCGAGTCGCAAACAAAGACAAGCGCGAGGAGTGCGCCCGAGACTTTGCCTGTGGCTATGTATAGTTTTACCTTGTGAGAAAGAAATAAACTGAAATAATTTGGCAGTGAAAATAAAAAAATAAATATTTTTTCAAAAAGCACTTGATTTTTAAAAATGTTTGTGATATAATACATAGGTCGCATGGAGAGATGGCTGAGCTGGTCTAAGGCGCACGATTGGAAATCGTGTGAACGCTAATACCGTTCCGAGAGTTCGAATCTCTCTCTCTCCGCCAAGCAAACGGGACGCCAAAAGGCGTCCCGTTTTTGCTTGGCGGAGAGAGAGCCGCTTGCGAACACTGCCTCGCAAAGCGAGGCGAGAGTTCGCATTCGAGCCGAAAGCCGTTTTGTGTCATTCTGAGTGAACGAAGTGAGTCGCATTTTTTCGTCCGAGATCCCATCTGCGCGTTGCTTGATGCTGCTTCGCAGTTCGACTTCACCCCGCCGTGTCATTCTGAGCGCAGGACGAAGTCCGAAGTCGAAATTTTGCAAAGCAAAATCGCCGCAGGCGGAATCTCGGCGGGCTTTCGCTCAGGATGACATAAACGAAAAAGCGCGAGGCGAGCGTTCTCATTCGCCGCAGGCGATGGTAGGGGAGCGCCTTGGTGCTCCCACTATCAAATTTGTGAATTCAACAAGCGGGAGGAGCAAGCCCCTCCCCTACGGTCAGGCGCAGGGCGCGCGAATATTCAAATCCAAAGGATTTGAATGCCTCTCTCATTTTATCTGAATAATTTTGTAAATACAAAAGGCACTGGGAAGGGTGCCTTTTTTGCTTTGGCGGGGCGATGGTAGGGGAGCGCCTTGGTGCTCCCGCTATCAAATTTGTGAATTCAACAAGCGGGAGGAGCAAGCCCCTCCCCTACGGTCAGGCGCAGGGCGTGCGAATCTTCAAATCCAAGGGATTTGAATACCTCTCTCATTTTATCAGAATAAATTCAGAAATATAATTCACGCAAATTATTTTAAATCCATCAGGGTAGAATAATCCTTGACATAAAAAGTAAAATGTGATATGATATATATACAAACAAAAATATAAACGATATTAAAGGAACCAGCTGACTGCAGAGGACGCTGGTTCTTTATGCTTTTCAGGGGAAAATCTATGGTAAAAAACAAGAAATTCTCATTATCAACAACGCAGGTAATACTGTTGAGCTTTTTGGTAACTATTCTTGTGGGCAGCTTATTGCTGTCGCTGCCCATAAGCTCTGCGGACGGTATTGCCGTACCGTATTCCGACGCGTTGTTTACCGCAACCACGGCGACCTGCGTAACGGGACTTGTGACACTTCCCGTGGCTTCCACGTGGAGTGCGTTTGGACAGGCGGTTATACTTGTGCTCATTCAGGTGGGCGGTCTTGGGGTAATTACCGTTATGTCGGGAGTTATGCTTATTATCAATAAAAAGATGGGTATCGGCGACCGACTGCTCATACAGGATTCATTCAATCTGAATACGATGTCAGGGCTTGTGAAATTCGTTAAAAACGTACTTTTCGGAACGTTTATTATCGAGGGCTTGGGCGCGGCTCTTTATATGCTTGTGTTCGTACCTCAATTCGGAGCGCGCGGTATATGGATCTCGGTGTTTACCTCGGTTTCTGCGTTTTGCAATGCGGGAATCGACGTTATATCTGAAAACAGTCTGTGCAGCTACGCCACGAATCCTCTGATAAACGGAGTCACTTGCGCACTTGTGGTGCTTGGTGGACTCGGTTATATCGTGTGGTGGGATCTGATCCGCGTGATCAAGTGTCGAAATTCAAAAAATAAAAAGATATTCAGACATCTTACCCTGCACAGTAAGATCGCCATAACGCTTACGCTTGTATTGGTGATCGTCGGCGCGGCTTTGATATTTGCGTTTGAATACTCCAATCCGCTGACTATCGGGGATATGTCGGTCTTTGATAAGATTCAGGTTTCATTCTTTCAGTCGGTGACAACCAGAACTGCGGGATTTGCCTCGATACCTCAGGAGAATCTCACAAACGCCTCCGCGATGATCTCGATAATTCTGATGCTTATAGGCGGATCTCCCGTGGGAACGGCGGGCGGTATTAAAACGGTTACGGTCGCGGTCTTGATATGCTCGGCATTTGCGACTATAAGAAATAAAAACAGCGCTACCTTGTTCGGCAGACAAATTTCTGCAAATTCGGTCAAAAAGTCTATCGCGGTGGTAGTCACCTTTATGACCATCTGTATCTCGTCAACGGTTTTCCTGATGGCAACGAATAACGTTTCCTTTATCGACGCCATCTATGAAACCGTCAGCGCGACGGCAACAGTCGGACTTTCAAGAGCATTGACGCCCGCACTGAACCTGGCGGGAAAGATAATTATTATTATAACCATGTATTTTGGAAGAGTAGGGCCTATTTCATTGGCGGTGGCTCTCGGAAGCAAGGATGAAAGTCAGAACGTCATATCAGAGCCTGTTGAAGAAATCAGCATAGGATAAAGGAGAAGGATCATGAAAAGCAATAAAACTTACGCAGTATTCGGACTTGGAAGATATGGACTTGCCGTAGCCAAGGAGCTTGTGGCAAATGGGAAAGAGGTAATCGCCGTTGATAACCGTCAGAATATAGTCAACGACGCGGCGGCTCATCTGCCCGTATGTAAATGCGCGGACATTACCGACGCTGAGGTAATATCGCGCCTTGGTATCGGCAGTATCGATACCGTGATCGTTTGTATGGCAAGCAATCTTGAAGCGAGCGTTATGGCTATAACGCTTTGTAAGGAAGCAGGCGTCAAGACGGTTATAGCCAAGTGCGCAAATGAGATGCAACAAAAGATAATGCTTCGTGTTGGTGCGGATCAGGTAGTTTTCCCTGAAAAAGAATCGGGGGAACGTCTTGCAAAAAATCTGATCAGCTCGGGATTTGTCGATATGATATCTCTGTCAAACGACGTTTCTATGGTCGAGATCGACGTCAGAAGCGAATGGATAGGCAAAAATCTGATTGAGCTCAATCTGCGCAAGAAATACGGATTTAACGTAGTCGGCATTAAAAAGAACGGTAACGTCAACGTGAATATAAATCCCGAGCAGATAATAGACGCCGATACAACGCTGATAGTTATCACAAACACCGCTAATTTGAAAAAGTTAAAATAAATATCATCATATTAACGACAGGTCTGTGCTGACGAGGTAAGACCTGTCGTTGCCGTTTGTGATTCAGGTAATCCGCAAATTTGATTGTATCAATTTCGAAGTTGTATGGATGATATTCGAATATTAATGAATTACCCGTATTCGATACGGTCTTGAAAATAGGCTCGTCAGAATGACAAGCCAAGTCCAACACTTTTTTCAAAAAATCATTGGGAGACAAAAAACCAAGGCATTTACGCGGACGATTGTTGATCAAAGAAACAACAGCGTCCAACTGTTCTTGAGTCACCTTGTTGAAGTCGGTTCCTCTGGGGAAGAAAAACCTAAC
>JBGVPV010000091.1:0-18465 GCA_045127215.1 Eubacteriales bacterium
TCTGGGTGATCAGCCGGCTCTTCTTAGCTACGCGGCAGCGGCTGTTGAACTCCTGCTTGAGAGCCTTGAGCTGCTCCGCATTGCCTTCTGCTGCCTGGAACTTCTCGGCGTACTCTGCTTCCAAATCCTTCAGAAGAGAAGCAGCGTACTGCTCATCCACCAGCTTGCTGTCGGCCTTGGCATCTTTGATGAGCGCACGGTTCTTGTCAACGACAGCACCCAGCTCCTCATTGATCTTCTGAATCTCTTTCTGGATCTCGGCCTTTCTTGCGTCGTTTACATTCTTTTCGGCGCGGAGTGCCTTAATCTTCTTTGCGGCCTCGGTGCGGGCAGCAGCAATCGCATCCTTATAGGAGCGGGTGCCTGCTCCGATTCGCTGGCCCTTAAAGTACACGTTACCGGAGGTAATGTTGTACAGCTTGATGATGGAACGACCCGTGGTGGTCTTACCGCAGCCGGACTCGCCTACGAGACCGAAGGCTTCACCCTTTCTGATCTCAAAACTTACGTCATCTACTGCTTTCAGGTCCTTATGTCCCAAGCGAAAATACTGGCAAAGATGGTCTACCTTTAACAACACTTCGTTATTATTCTCCATGATTGCCTCCTCTTTCCTTCATGTGCTTGATACGCTCAGTGATGATCTTGGGGATCTCAACCTTGGGAGCGTTGGGGTGGAGTAACCACGTTGCCGCAAAGTGTGTGGGAGAAACCTCATACATAGGCGGCTGCATCTCAAAGTCTATCTCAAGAGCGTACTTGTTTCTTTCTGCAAACGCATCACCAACGGGAGGATAGATCATGTTAGGCGGTGTGCCGGGAATAGCCTCCAGCTTTTCGTTGGTGTCAAGGTCGGGCATAGACGAAAGCAATGCCCAGGTGTAAGGATGCTGGGGATTGTAGAATACTTCGTTTGCAGTACCGTACTCTACGATCTTACCTGCATACATAACTGCGATTCTGTCTGCCATATTCGCAACAACTCCGAGGTCGTGCGTGATGAATATGATAGAGAGGTTACGTTCCTTCTTCAAGCGGTTGATAAGCTCAAGTATCTGCGCCTGAATTGTAACGTCAAGAGCTGTGGTAGGCTCGTCACAGATGAGAATATCGGGGTTAGCGGAAAGCGCGATAGCAATAACTATACGCTGACGCATACCGCCGGAGAACTCGAACGGATACTGCTTGTAACGCAGTCTCGCCTCGGGAATACCAACCTCATCCATAAGCTTGATAGCCTTTTCCTTAGCGATACGCTTTGTGAGCACGTATACTACCTGAGAAGCCTTTTCCTTAAGGAAGTCGATAATATCGATGCAACGCTTGTCTACGTCAACGGTTGCGATCTGGTCGATATCAGCTTCAAACTTATTCAATACTCGTGTAAGAACGGAAATTATTGCTCCAATCTGCTTATCAAGATCAATAACGGACTTAGGAACTACTTCCCAGTCAACCTTCTTGCCCTTAGCGATCAAAGCCTCACGCTTAGCGGTCTGCTTAGCAAAGCGAGCTTCTTCCTTGGGGTTGTTCTTTGCGAAGAAGAAATACTTGTCAATTTCTCTTTCGAGAGCGCCGCCAAAGGTGTACGCAACGTTATCCTTAATGATTGCCAAGGGGTCGATTGCGCTACGAACGCTTTTAGCTACCGTCTTGCACTCGAGATAAGCCTCAGCGGAAGTGAATCCGCCGCGCTTGAAGAACTCGATGGTATTGCGGAGATTTTCGATTGCCATCTGCTTGTTGGCAAGGGTCTTTTCAAGAGAGTACTTAAC
Source organism: Eubacteriales bacterium (assembly GCA_045127215.1). Lineage (GTDB taxonomy): Bacteria > Bacillota > Clostridia > Oscillospirales > CAG-272 > HGM12713. The sequence goes on from JBGVPV010000091.1 coordinate 1,776, forward strand.
GGCGATCTTTTCAAGTGTGATGAACGAGCTCATAAAGTTCTCGTTAAGGTACTTGACAGCCATCTCGTTAGCCACCTCGGGCTCCATCTGGCTAAGATCCGTGCCCGGATTCTTGTAGATATAGTAACCGATTCTGAAGAAGTTATACTGAGGCTGAGCAAGCATTTCCTCGGCGGTAGCCTTGATCTTGTTCAAAACCTCAACGGTTTCATCAGATGCGTGGTTACGGGTTGCGGTCATAGTTACGACTTTCTTGATGGAATCCATAAGGGAAACCTTGTCCTTCTCGGCACGTGTTACGGCTCCGAGAGCACTTGTGTGGTCGGTTATAACGTCCGCATACTTAACTGCAAAGTACTTGTCATCAATATCCTTGAGCTTGGCGGCAACGAGCTTAAGCGTAGCCACAACGTCAACCTTCTGATTCTTTTCAGCAAGGAATACGAAGTCCTCGATGATAGCTACGAGCTCCTCAGCAGCGGTACGCGCCTCGTTGTAGCTGTTTTCAAGCTTAAGCGCCTGAACGTTGAATGCGTCAAAGGTTTTGATGTACTCATAAACCTGTTCGTTTGTGAATTCGGGATTGGGAGACTGTGCAAGTGCCTCTCTCATCATATTACCGAGATCCTCAAGGTACTTGTTAAACGAAGCACGGCCTTCCTTACGGTTAGCTTTGTTCTTGAGAAGCATTGCCTCGGTGATCTGCTTACCGATTCGCATGATGGGGTTAAGGGAAGACAACGGATCCTGGAAGATCATCGCGATCTTGTCACCGCGAAGCTTGTGCATTTCCTCTTCGGGAATACGCAGAAGATCCTGACCGTCGTAAAGGATCTCTCCGCCCTCACAAATGGAGTTTACTGCGGAAATACCCATGATTGCCTTGGAGGTAACGGATTTACCCGAACCGGACTCACCAACTATCGCCAAGGTCTCGCCCTTGTAAAGGTCGAAAGAAATATCACGTACTGCCTGCACCTTGCCGGCGTCCGTACGGAAGGACATTTTGAGATTATTAACTGATAACTTAATTTCTTTATTCATAATTAGCCCTCCGAACCTCTGAGTGAGGGATTGAATGCGTCACGCAAGCCGTTACCGAAGAGGTTAAAGCTGAGCATAAGCAATACGAGGAATACGCAGGGGAACAGAGCTATGTGAGCGGACTCCATGATAGCCGACTGTCCTGCAGCGATCAACGTACCTACGCTGGACGTTTTACTGAGGTCGATGATACCGAGATAAGAGAGACTGGTCTCAGAGTAGATCATCGAAGGAATAATAAGTGCGGAACGTGTAACGAGTGTTCCGAGACCGTTCGGGAATATGTGCTTAAACATAATTCTTGTATCACGTGCGCCCAAGGTTCTCGCCGCGAGAACGTATTCCTGGTTCTTAAAGCGGTAGAACTGCATACGGGTTGCGCCCGCCATACCTATCCATCCCGTCGCGAAGAAGGATATGAACAGTATCAGCGCGTCACTCGAGCTACCCATGTGGTACTTCAAAAGGGTAATAACGATCATAGAGGGAACTGATCCGAGAATTTCGGAGAAACGCTCCATGCAAAGGTCGATCTTACCACCGAAGTAACCTTCGATAGAACCGTAGATAGCACCAACGAGCATGTTTACAACTGCAACTGCAAGTGCAAACAAGAAGGAGAATCTTGCACCGTAAGCAAGACAAGCAAATACGTCTGCACCGCCGTGGATAGCGTCGGTAGCTCCAAAGAGGAACATAGGCTCAGTAATTCCGTCGCCTGCGCGAGTATGCTTGTAGGTGTAGTATTCGTAGTAGTCTACTCTTACTTCAACACCGGAGTCCTTCTGCATTGCGTAAACGTAGTAGTACTGCTTACCGTCCTTGGTAAAGCCGTTTTCACCCTCGATTCTCATCTTGGAGTTGTATTCAGCAGCAGTACCGGGCTTGCCGCCCTCGATCTCGTAAGACCAGTAAACGGGAATGAAGTTGCCGTTCTCATCAAGAACGGGACGTGTCTTTCCTTCTACCTTCTTGGTCTTATAGTAGATGTTAGCGTCAGACTGGTCCTGAATTGCTTCAGGTCTGTTACGCTTAGCAACAACGGGGTAAAGCACCTGTCTGCCGGTCTCATCCTGGTATGCGATGATATCGTTGTACTCAGTCATAGACATAGGTCTGTACTGACCGAAGCCTACGCCGTAGTAGGTATCGTAGCGGTAAACGTACATGCCTTCCTCATTGGGCTGGATGTTGTTATCACCCTTGATAACGTCCTTGCCTGTCTCAAGCTCAAGAGAGAGGTCACGCAGATAGGTGTAGTAGTTGGTTTCCTTTTCATAGCAGCCGTCCCAGAAGTTCGTATTCTCGAACAGGGGGTTACGGGGACGTGCGGATGCAAATCTTGCGTCGCCATAAGTAGGCGTGTAAGGAGTGAAAAGGGGTGCTATGATAGAGAAAAGCACGAGTATAAGAATAACGATAGCGCCGACAACCGCGCCCTTGTTCTTGCAGAAACGGCGGAAAGCGTCCTGAAAGTAGCTTACGGGCTTGGTTTCGAACTTGCTGTCGTGGCTGTAATCAGATCTGTTGGCAAATCTGAACTTATCAGCGGGGATGTTATTAAAATTAGTATTATTCATAATTTATTTCGCCCCCATTCTGATTCTCGGGTCAATGAAACCGTAGCTTATGTCAATTACGATACCTGCCGTGAGGCCGACTAAGGTGTAGAAGCCCGACAGCATCATAAACAGGTCGTAGTCAAGATATTCGATAGCTTCGAGGTATAAGCCTCCAACACCGTTTATCTTAAACATTCTTTCGATAATAAGTGAACCGGAAAGAACTCCGATAAATTCACTCAAAATAGACGGGAAGATAACCACCATGGAGTTACGCATTGCGTGTCTCTTGATAGCCTGACCCTTGGTCAAGCCCTTTGTACGCGCGAGAAGCATAAACTCACCGGTAAGAACCTCGGAAAGCTCAGCACGAGTGAAACGCGCGTAGCCTGCGATAGAGCCCAAGCTCAGCGCAAATACAGCGGGGAGCATGGAACGGAATACCGGCCACGTGAAATAGTCGTTTTCGTTTGCCATAGTCAATGGGAACCATCGCAGCTTAAAGCAAAGGAAGTACTGTATCATAATAGCCAGAATGATGGAAGGCAGTGAGATCAACAAAATAATAAAGATGTTGATAACCTGGTCCTGCCACTTATTCTTCTTGAGCGCGGCAAAAATACCGAGTCCCAAGCCTATCGGAACTCCGAGTATGGTGGAGTAGATATTAATAAGTATCGTGGGGGGAAGCTTGGAAACGAAAACGTCCCAAACAGGCTTGTTATAGTACTCAACGTGTCTGTATGCAATACCGAAATCTCCCTCGGTAAAGATACGCTTTACGTAGTTAAAGAGCTGGAACAGTATCGGCACTCTGTCGTAAGTGTAAACGCCGTTAGCACCTTCCTGGATGTTTGTGATCCAGCCTCGACCCTCAAGTATCTTGTGAGCTACGAGAGCGTCACCCTGAGGACCCACGGTTACGTGGATAGGCAAAAGCTTTATAAGAATAAAGCACATTGTGATAATGATTGTAAACGTCAGTAACATAAGGCCTAAGCGCTTAGTTACGTATTTAAACATATACATAAGATTTTACTCCTCTGTTTGTTTTTTTGATCAATAATATGATCCCTACGGTTAACCGTAAGGGGATCGAACCGACAAATTTTTATAGGGTGAGCCAGTTAGTTCGACTCCCTCGCGGTTAACCAAACGCGCAAATATGCGAGAAAATTGGTTATTTTTCCTGAAAAATATCTGTCTTATAAGCCAAAATCGGCGGTGAGCGAAAGAAACTTTCGCCCACCGCATTTTCAGCGTTTAGTAAGCTTTAAAAACTTTCTAAATTACTCAGCCTTCTTGTACTCAGCTGTGAGGTCGCCACTGTTCTGATCGATGAATGTCTGCCATTCAGCGTCTGTGTAGTTAACAACCATGTATCTGATACCGCCGAAGCCCATGAATGTGTTGTAGTCAGCGTTGAACTGAGTGAACTTCGCGCCAAGGAGAGAACCGGAGTAATCACCGATAAGCATTACGGAACGGCTTTCCTTAATAACGAGCTCTTCAAGAGCAGCAAGGATAACAAGTCTTGTCTGAGTGGGAGCAAAGCCCTCGCCCCAGTTGAACTGCTTAGCTGCGCCCTTTTCTGCTGCGAGACCGTTGAGGCAGAAGAACCAGTTCTGAGCGGACATTGTGTGAGTCTTACCAGCACCCTCGTAGTCGCCTGCGGGAAGTGTGATGGTGAGGTTTACAGCGTCAGTGTTCCAGTATGCGTGGTAGTTGAGGTTGTCGTCAGGATCAACGAATGCGCCTGCGATATCGAAGGGGTTGAATGCGTTACCGGAGAAACCGTAACCGAAACCGATCTGAGTATCACCGTTTCTGAACGCGTCAGACCAACCGTTACCTGCGGATGCATCGAGAACGATCTCGAACTGGCCTTCCAGAGGAGTGCCCTTAGCAAGCTCATCGAGGATACCCTGGAGGTATGCAACGCGGTCTTCCTGCTTCTTATTCTTTACGGATGCACCGTAGATGATTGTGATCTTCTTGCTGGAGTCGTAGCCGTACTTTTCAGCGTCAGCAACGAGAATGTTGTAAGCTTCAACGAGCTTCTGCTTAGCGAGCTCAGGGTTGTAACCGGAGAGTGCATCGTAAGCATCCTCGAGGTCGAGGTTCTGCATGGATCCGGAGGACCACTTGCCGTCAGCGCCCTGGGTAAAGCCGTAAGCGCGGAGGAGGCCTTCCTTAGCTTCCTTGGTGTTACGGTATACACCGGAATCCTCAAGGTTAGGAGAGTTCTCGATGTCGTAGTAGTACATAGAGTTTACGATACCGAGACAAGGAGTAGATGTACCGGGCCAGATTGTCTCAACGAGGTCAGTTCTGTTGAGAGCGAGAGAGAATGCATGTCTGAATTCCTGGATAGCAAGGATAGTGTTGTTTCTGCCGCTTGCCTTAAGAACAGGAAGGTTGCTGTAAAGCTGCATGCCGAATGTACCGGATCCGGGAGCGTATGTTACGTACTTGGAATCCATGTACTCCTGAATGTTGTGTGTATCGAGAGTTGCGTCATCGAGCTCACCTGCGAGGAAGCTGGTCCATGCAGTTGTAACTTCGGTGATCTTGGAGCAGTTGATAGCGGTTACGTTGTACTGGTTCTTGTACTGTTCCATGTTCCAACCGTACCAGTTCTCGTTCTTAACGAGCTTATAGTGGCTTCCTGCCTCAAACTCAGCGAGCTTGTAGGGACCCCAGCTTGCTGTGGTGTCAAGATCGGAGTTGTACTTGGAAGTCCAGAGAGTAGAACCTTCAGCGGGAGCTATCTTAGCATCCTTGTACTTAGCCTCGTGAACGAGGGGAAGGCTGGACATGTAGTAAGCTGCCCATACGCCAAGAGAACCGTCCTCGTTGAGGAGAGAGTATGCCTTATCAAGGCAAACTACGATTGCGTTGCCCTCAGCGTAGATACCAACGTTTTCCCAAGCCATCTCACGGATGGGGTTCTCAACGAAGATACCAACGGATGTCTCGTAAGAGCATCCAACATCGAGGTAAGCTGCTTCGTAAGCAGCGAAGATATATGCAGCGTTGATACCGTTCGCGTCGATACCCTGTGTGCCTGCTGCCCAGTCTTCGGGAGTAGCGTAGATGGTATCACCGGTGATCCACTGAGGCATGGGCTTACCGTCTTCACCAACGAATGTCTCAAGACCGGAGAAGAGGTCGGTAGGCTTTACGTATACAACAGCGCCTGCAGCTCTTGCAGCAGCGTTATTTGCATAACCCTGAGAAGCAACAGTCTCGTATGTACCTTCCTGGTGCTGGAAGAAGTAGCCTCTGGAGTTCTTAATTCTGAGTGTATCGTAGAATGTGTTACCACGATAGTTCATGAATGTGGGGTCGAGCTGTGCTTGCATGGAGCGAACGAAGTCAGCAGCCTTAATAGGTGTGCCGTCGTCCCACTTGAGGTCATCGCGAAGAGTGATCTTCCAAGCATAGCCGCCTTCTGCTTTCTGCTCTTCGGTGTAGCCCCACTTTGCATCAACAGTTGAGGTAACGTCCTCAAGCTTTGTTGCAGCGGAGTAGTTTACGGTGTACGCGCCGGAAACGATACCAGCCTTGTTGATGGAACCGTCTTCGTTGTACTTCTTGTCATTTTCGAACTTGTAGTCGTAGTCAAAGAAGGAAGAACCGATGTAGCTCATAATCTGAGTATCATTGTTATCCTGATATGTCAGTTCGTTCCAGTTACTGGGCATTACAGATGTGTAGGTGTTGTACTCAGCCTGCTTGAATGTAGCGGGAGTAACGGGTGTGATGGTGTCATCTTCAGGCTTTACGCAAGAAGCGAGAACGCCAACGCACATTACTGCACAGAGTGCCAGTGCGAGCAAGGATTTGAAATTCTTGTTCATAATAATTCCTCCATAATGAATATTGAATTTTTTGAACTTACCATTATATCGGCAAATTTAGTTTTCCCAAAGCCCCGGTTGATGCAAACACAAAAAATCAACGTTCGGGCAAAGCGGCAATTAAGTTCTTTTTTCAAAAACTTTCTTAGGGAAACGCTAAATTTAACGTATACTGATATGAATGAAACTATTATATCACGAAAAATGCCGCTTGTCAATATTTTTTTGAAGAAAAAATACAACTTTTTTGATTTTTTAAGCATTTTTTTGCAAGTCTTGCTTTCAAAACTTGCAATTTAAGCATCCACAGGTATGTTTTGCAAAAATAATTTTCTTATATATATATTAATGAAGGAAAAATTTTCGAAAAATATGCGGTGGATTCGCTTCCGAATGGGTAAAAATGTTTTTTTGCTTACCCTCGGTTGCGTCCACCGCATATTTAATCAAAAAATATTTGTATTATTTTCATATTTTTATGAAAATATTACACAAATGGCTGTTTTTTTGCAAAAATAATCGAATTTTTATGAATTTATTTGCATTTTTAGTGATTTTAAAATTCTCTTGCATATCTTACATATTGTTTATATCAGAGAATGAATACGGGCACCTCGCGCTTCTTGACGGACTTTGCGGGTTCTTCTGCTACGGGCGCGGGGATATTTGCGTTAGCCGTTCTGAACTCTGTGGGGGAGCAACCGCACGCGCGTTTGAATGCCTTGGAGAATGCAAGCACGTCGCCGTAGCCTACGGAATTCGCAACGAGCGTCACGCTTACGTCGGAATTTGACAAGAGATCACGCGCTCTGTTCATTCTGACCTTCATTATATAATCCATAGTGGACATACCGAGGTGCTGTGAGAAGAGGTTGCGCAGGTACTTTCTGTCAATGCAAAGCTCCTCTGCGATATTTTCGACTTTAAGCTCACGATTGTAATTATCATCAATGATTTTTATAGCCGCATCTACATATTGCTTGCCGCTTCTCGGTTTCACGGTTGCATTTTTCGACACGCTGACAAGTGAGAGTAAAAGCTCTGCCGCCGCGGCGTCGAAGCTCTCACCGAGGCTCTTGTACTCACCTGCGGGGAGCAGTGAGCTTACGATTTTGAGGGCGAATTCCTCGTCTATAACTATAAAGCTGCGCGCGCTGTCCGCGTCACCACTCATAAGTGCGTGGGAGTCGTCCATCTGACCGATAGAAAAGTATGCCAGCGTCAGAGTAGCGTCGGCAGACGGGGTATAATCTACGTACGCATTCTTGCGAACGAAGAAGCCCGCGCCCTTTTGTATCCTTTGCTTGCCGCAGTGACCCTTTCCGGAAAGCACGAAAAATATGTAATTATTCGGGGAGACGTAGCGAGTTTTTCTCGCGCCCGCCTCGCATTTGATAATACCGCCTGAAATAACGTATGCCATAAAAAACACCTCCATTTAGTATCATTATAACATATCTTTTCGACATTTGCAAGGGGTTTTTATATTTTTTAAGGAATAAAAAGTAGGGACAGGCGTCCTCGACTGTCCGCGTGGGTGTAAAGTAACATTTGCACTCAAACGGGTCGCCGATGACGTCGACCCCTACAATTAAAAAATGAATGTAACAAATTTGGTGGAGTACCCATAAAGAATACGGATACTCCACCAATAATATTTTAATCCTTATTTTCAAGAAGCTTTTTTTGCTTACTTTTTTTCTCGAAAAAAAGTAAGTTATATAATATCCTGCTCGAGAGTTGCTTCGTTGAAGTCGGGGGTGTCGGAGTTGATCATAGTCTGAACCTCGGACATAATGAATTCCTCTTCCATCTTGTCAGCCGCTTCCTGCTCCATTCTTCTTTGTTCCTTAGCGAGCTCGCGTTCAGCCTTTACCTCTTCGATCTTTTCCTTCTGCTTTACGATATCGTAGCTTACCTTGTCAAGCTCCTTTACGGTCTTTGCGATAGCTTCTGCCTGAGATGCGCCGAGCTTGAGCTGCTTGTAGGTCAGCTTACCGAGCTTTGTGTAGAGCTCGTCACGCTTTTTACGGAGCGCTGCGAGCTTCATTTGCATGGTCGCGTTTTCCGCAAGCTCACTTGTTTTTCTTATAGTAGTTTTTGCAACGTTGGTTGCATTTTTCTTGATTTCATTCCAATTTGCCATTATTTTTCCTCCTTTGTATAACTGATTTGCGGGTTTTATTCTATTATAGACTTTATTTTGTAAAAGTAAATACGCGCGGGTATAAAAAATATCCGAGGTGCAAAAATATTTATAAAGCTTTTTATCTTGAAGGGAGAGCATTATGAATATCAATAAGCGGGAATACCAAAAATACGCAAAGGCGCACGCGCCTAAATCTCCGCTCGGTAAGGATTGCCTCAAAGCGTTTGTCATAGGCGGCTTTATTTGTCTGCTTTCGCAGATATTCAGAGAGCTGTATGTGCGCTTTTTGTCACTTGAGGTAAACGATGCCTCGGCGCTCGCGTCAATAACTCTTGCCGCGATCGCCATTTTGTTGACCTCGCTCGGAGTTTTTGACAATATCGCCAAGCACGCCGGCGCGGGTACGCTCGTACCCATTACGGGATTTGCCAACGCCGTGGCGTCCCCCGCGATAGACAGCCGATCCGAAGGCTTTGTGACGGGTATCGGAGTCAAAATATTCACCGTGGCAGGCCCCGTATTGCTTTACGGAACGCTGACGGGAGTTTTATGGGGCTGTATTTACTATATTTGTACGCTGTTTTAGAGTCAGGCGCGGAGATTTTTAACGATACTCTCGTATGAGAGGCCGTATTTGTCCGCAATATCACGGGCATAGCTCTTGCCGTCGGGCTTTTGGCGGAATATCTTGAAGGAACGTCTGCCTTCTTCTATTCCCGCAACGAGAGTATCGATGGTCGCGCCGCCGTCTGCCGCCGTTCTTGCGTTGATGTTGTCTATCTCTGCCGCAAGCTCATGCAGGTGGGTAGAGAACAGGCATCGGCAACCGATGTGGCTGAGTCCTGCCAGAACCTCTGCCGCGATATAAGACGCCTCAAACGATCCGGTTGACGAAAGCGATTCGTCAAGCAGAACGAGGCTCTTTTGGCTGACATAGCCGAATATTTCCTTAAGTCTTGCGCACTCCTCACCGAGTCTGCCCTTGTCGATGGTGTCGTCAGCACCCGTCGGGAAGTGAGTGAATATGCCGTCGGCAATACTTATACGCGCGCTTTTGGCGGGGACGAACATACCGAGCTGCATCATTGCCTGAGAAAGTCCGATAGCGCAGGTGATAACTGATTTACCGCCGCGGTTAGGGCCTGTCAGTACGTAGATAAGCGCGTTGTCCTTGTCAAAGCAGACGTCGTTGGTGACGATCTCATAGTCTACCTTAAGAGCCACGCAGGGATTATAAAGCTCTGTCGCGTCGAATACTATCTCGCTGTCCTCGGCGATCTCGGGCTTGCAAAGAGCGAGCCCTCTGGCGTTCAGCGCGCCGAGCAGACGGGTGCCCTTGACGAGAAATTCTATCTCGGGCATAAGATTTAACAAAAAGTCGGTGTTTTCAAGTACGTAGCTCTGTACTATCTTCTTCCAGGAACGCAGAGATTGCTTGTAAACGTCGTTGATCGCCGAATTGAATGCGAGCGCAAGAGCAGTTTTTTGGTTCTCGGACTGTTTTTTATTGAACGGAACGAGATTCGCGATGCAGGTGTACTCGTTGTCCTTGAAATTGAGGCGAAGTATCTTGTCAAGCACGTCACCCGAGCGGAAGGAGTCCGAATTTATGGACAGTACTCCTGCGCTTGAAGGACGAAGCTGTGCGTCAAGATTTACGCCGATGGTCACGCTCTTGATGTCGCGTACTCTGTTGGTAAGCTCACCAAGCTTTGCGTTGAGATCCTTGTAGTAGTCACTCTCGGCAAGCTCGCAGATGCGTGCGGCAAGCGTTGAGAGCGCCGCGCTGTTCAAGCGATCCTTAATGGGAGAGAGACCTGCGTGGAGCGTGGATATACTTGCGATATACAGCTCTATTTCGGTAATGCTTTCAAGATAAGACTCGGTATCTCCCGCGTCCGCTTCAAGTCTGCGAAGCTCCATTATGTCCGTAAGAATGGGAATGAGCTTGTTGAGAGTCGCGGATATTTCGGGAAACCTTAGCATATCTCCGAAAACGTCCATTCTGTGCTTTATAACGTCCGCGTCCGAGGTGAAATACTCACTCAGCTCGCTGTTCTTAAGGTCTAAAACCTCAAGCAGACCCAGCTCGTCGAGCACGAACATATCGATATTTGGTTTATTTTCCGCGCTGTAATGCTTTTTTTGCGCGTCATCGCTCGGGAAGATCAGACTGAATCTTTCGAGTTCGTTTGTCATGGTTTTAATATCCTTTCGGGATTTTATGCAAAAAGCTTTAGAATTGTTTCGAAATTCATAGCCGCTATGATAAGAATTATCTGCAATATTATTATCAGCGGTATGCCTATCATAAATTTTTTGTGGAGCGTTTTGTGGCGTATCAGCTTCATTGTGATAAGGGTGGCAAGCGCGCCGCCGAGCCAACAATACGCGAAAATTGTTGATTCTCTTACGCGGTGGCGCGTGTCGTGCTTTGACGCCCATTTGTCATACACGCACACCGCGAATGAGATCAGTGATATTGCCGCGAAATACGCGACTAAAATATATGGGATGTATTCTTCCATTCCTTAGTTTTTCTTTGCCGGAAAACTGTCCTTGAGTCCTACTACGCGATTGAAGGTGCCCTCGTGCTTGGTATCCTTGCAGAAGTAGCCCACGCGTACGAACTGGAATCTCTCACCGGGCTTTGCGTCAGCAAGGCAGGGCTCGACCATAGCGCCTTCGATCTTTGTGAGCGACTTATCGTTGAGAAAATCAAGATACGACTGTCCCTCGGGCACGTCTGCGGTGTTCTCGATGTTGAACAAACGGTCGTAGAGCATAAGGGACGCGGGCTTTGCGTATTTTGCGGAAAGCCAATGGATAGTACCCTTGATCTTTCTGCCGTCAGCGGGCATACCGTTGCCGGTCTCAAGATCAGCGGTTGCGTGAATGCATTTTACGCTGCCGTCCTCGTTTTTCTCGATCTCGCCGCACTTGATGATATATCCACCCATAAGACGAACCTCTCCGTCAGGCTTGAGACGGAAGAATTTTGGAGGCGGAACCTCGGCAAAGTCGTCGGAGTCGATGTATATCTCACGCGTCATGGGCACTTCACGAGTGCCGCAGTCGGGATTTGCGGGGTGATTGGATACGGTGATCATCTCCTCGCGGTCCTCGGGATAGTTGTCGATAATTACCTTTATGGGATTTACTACGGCAATACGGCGGAGTGCGGTCTCGTTGAGATCGTCGCGCACGCATGCTTCAAGCTGACGCACGTCTACGGTGTGGTCGGTGTTTGTAACACCTGCTTCACGAACGAAGTTGAAGAGTGCGCGAGGAGTATATCCGCGACGGCGCAGACCGCAGAGGGTGGGAAGGCGGGGGTCGTCCCAACCGTCAACGTGATTTTCTTCAACAAGCTGACGCAGATAACGCTTTGACATTACCGTGTAGGTGATGTTCATACGTCCGAATTCCCACTGATGAGGCTTATTTTCAAAGCCGATCTTTTCTACTACCCAATCGTAGAGAGGACGGTGGTTTCTGAATTCACTGGAGCAGAGAGAGTGCGTAATGCCCTCGAGCGCGTCCTGAATGGGATGCGCGAAGTCGTACATGGGATATACGCACCATTCGTCGCCCTGACGGTGATGGTGAATATGCTTTATTCTGTAAATAACGGGATCGCGAAGATAGGGGTTGTCATTTGAGGGGTCGATCTTTGCGCGGAGTGTACGCGCGCCGTCCTCAAACTCACCGTTCTTCATTCTCTCAAAGAGGTCAAGATTTTCCTCGATGCTTCTGTTGCGGTAAGGGGATTCCTTGGATGCAACTGCGCGGTCAGTGCCCTTGTAGTCTGCGAGATCGTCCTTGGAAAGATCGCATACGTATGCGTCTCCCTGCTTTATGAGCTGAACTGCAAATTCGTAGCACTTTCCGAAATAATCCGATCCGTAGAAAACTCCGCCCGTGGGAGTCGCGCCGAGCCATTCAAGATCCTCGCGGATGGAACGGACGAATTCGTCGGATTCCTTTGCGGGATTGGTGTCGTCGTAACGGAGATTGAAAAGTCCGCCGTACTTGTTGGCAACGTCGGTGTTAACGCAGATAGCCTTTACCGAACCGATGTGAAGGTATCCGTTAGGTTCGGGAGGAAAACGCGTGTGTATCTTTTTATCGGGCGTTTTTTTAAGGTCGGCGTCGATTATATCGTGAATAAAATTGCTTGTGATCTCTTCCATTTTTCTGTCTTCCTTTGTGTTTTTTAGCTTTGGATCATGCGCTCAGTCGCTGATGCGGCGGCGCATATTTTCTATTCTCTCGGCAACCTTGTCCTTGCCGAGTATCTGCATTACGGAGTACATATCGGGAGCGTTGAGCTTTCCTGTAACCGCAAGACGAATGAACATACTTACGTCTGCCACGTTGCCCTTGAATGCGGTGGGATCGGCGCGGTACGCCTTCATATCGGAGGTGTAGCCGTTAGCCTCTGCGATCGCTTTGATCTTGTCAAACCAAGCGTTCATATCGTCCGCCATATCAAACGTGGCGAGGAACTGATCGAATACGCCTAGGATATCCTCTTTTGAATATTTCTCGTCGTAGTCACATTCAAGCTCGAAATACTCGTCAAAGAAGAAGCCCATATAAGGCTTAGCGTCACGCCAGGTTGCAAGGTCCTTTCTCGGCTTCTTGCCGCCTCTGCCGATAGCGAATATTTCCTTTGTCATCTCGGGTCTCGCCGCGAGAAGCTGTCCGAAGGGCTGATCGAACTCGAGTGCCCACGCGGTAACGTCTTCAGCTACCTTTTCCGCACTCATACGGGAGATAACGTTCTTGGAGACGTCGTTCAGCTTGTCAAAGTCAAACAGACAGCCTGAAACGGACATTTTCTTTATGTTGAAGGGGAAATCGGTGTAGGGCTTGTCCGTGTTCTGCATTCTCCATTCCTCGTAGTTGGAGTTGAGAAGCGTCATAACGTACTCGCAAACTGCCTCGGGGCAGTAGCCCATACCCGTGTAATCGTCCATATTTGCGCCCATATCGCGTTTGGAGAGCTTTTTCTTGTTGCCGTTCTCGTCAAGACGCATGATCTGAGCGATGTGAAGGTATTTGGGAGTCTTGAAGCCGAGGTATCTGAAAAGCTGAAGATGCTTTGCAAGGCTGGGGAGCCATTCCTCACCGCGTATTACGTGTGTCGTACCCATAAGGTGATCGTCAACCGCGTGCGCGAAGTGATAGGTGGGGATACCGTCGGATTTGAGAAGCACGAAGTCCTCGTCGTTCTCGGGAATTTCCATATTGCCCTTTACGAGATCGGTGAACTTCATCTTTCTCTCGGGGTCGCCGTCTGCAAGTATGCGAAGCACGAAGGGGTTGCCTGCGGCGAGATTCGCCTCGACGTCCTCGATGGTAAATTCTCTTGCCTTGAGCATTTCCGCACGCTTTGCTTCTGCCTGCGCCTGCCAGTCGGTGTTCTTTATCTCCTGCTTTTTGTCAACGGAGAGTAATTCCTCAAGCTCGTCTGCCGCCGTAAAGCAGGGATAAGCCTTGCCCTCGGAGACGAGCTGCTTTGCAAAAACGTGGTATATATCCTTTCTCTGACTCTGCTTGTAAGGGCCGTATATACCCTTGTCGCTTACCTTGCCGTTTTCGTCAAGGACAGCCCCTTCGTCAAAGTTGATGCCGTAACGGGAGAGGGTCTTGATAAGTCCTTCTGCCGCACCGGGAACCTCACGGCGAGCGTCGGTGTCCTCAATTCTGAGGTAAAGTACGCCGCCACTCTGGTGAGCAAGGCGTTCGGCAACGGTGGTGGGGAAAAGTCCGCCAAAGTGAACGAATCCCGTGGGGCTGGGGGCAAAACGGGTCACCTTTGCGCCCTCGGGGAGCTGTCGCTGGGGGAATTTTGCCTCCATATCAGCAGGTGTTTCGGAAACTTCGGGGAAAAGTAATTGTGCGAGTCTTGAATAATCCATTTATAAACTTCCTTTCAGGTTAGAATGTCAAAATTATAGGTAATACGCCGCATTGTCAAGGGCGTCAGAGAGTCTTTCGGGCTCTCCGTGACCTGCGTATATCGTGGTGCTCGGTGGGAAACGGCGGAGAAGTGCGAGTGACTGACGCATAAGCGACTCGTCACCACCCGGAAGGTCACATCTGCCGATGCTGTTTGAGAACAGCGTGTCTCCCGTCAGCAAAAAATCACCGCAATCGTAACATACCGAGCCGGGTGTGTGCCCGGGTGTGTGTATGACGCGTATCTGCTCGTCTCCAAGCCTTACGGTGTCACCGCCCCCAAGCGTTATCTCGGCGGATTTCCACGTTCTCGGCATACCGAAGAACAGCGCGGACGCGTTTTTCTCGCCGTTCGTCAGCATCTCTGCGTCACATTCGTGAATGTACGCGGGGATATTTACGGCAGCTCTGAGCGTGTCGAGTGAGATCACGTGATCAAAGTGACCGTGCGTCAGCAGTATGCCGTCAAGCGTCGCGCCAAATTCGCTCGCCGCTGATAATATCGCGTCCACCGACGTCGAGGGGTCGACCGCGAGAGCGTGCGTTCCCGAGATCAGCAGGTAGGTATTTGCGCCAAATGAAAAGGGGCATACAGACTTTATCTTCATAATTTCACCACGTCCAAAGCATAATTATATATATTATAACACATAAAACGCGCGTTGTCCATAAGATTATAAAAAAATTATACGTAAAACAGCGCTTTTTTGACTCCCACGCGCTTTTTGAAGTTTTTTTGCGGGGATTATTGAAAAAGAGCGGAGTGTCTGCTATAATATACGTGTCGCGATCTTTTTGAGGGGAGGGAATACGGTGAACGCTTGGCGTGAGATATTGGTAAGAGTGCCTGAGACAGAAGAGATTTTTTTGCCCTTTGGCATTGACGTGAATAAATTTTCCGATTACGAGCGATTGTCTCTGCTGTGCGGTATTGTTTCTCTTTGCCGCGAACATGCGGTTGAGGGGGAGCTGACGCGTGCCCTTGGAAATATGCTGCCAGGTCATAACTTTGATGATTTTTCGGAGCTGTCGGCGGCGGACATCTGGTGTGAGTATAATCAGCTTCACGGTTTTGAAAAATATGAAAAACGCACTTGTGACTCTGAAAATATATGCCCCAAAATAAGTGTCGAAAAATACAATAATAGCACTGTAATTGAGTTGACGAAAAACCTGATCGATGCTTGTCTTAGCTATTCCGAACTCGTTGAGCGCATCAGACGTGCGTCGGGGAAATCGATAGTGTGCGCGCGTATGCATAAGGAACGTTTTACAGCCCCTAACAGATATATAGCCGAGGGCGTATTCAATAAGATCAAAAAACACGAAAAATACAATAATATCGACATAAATTGCCTGTATTCTCAGTTTTTATGTGAGATAATGAGTGATAAAAAATCTAATAATAAAGGAATAATGATAGACGCGCGGAATAATCTTGAATATTCCCGTGAGCTGATAGAATATATGCATAGGTATAATATGCGCGGAAGAATATTCGTCGGCGCTGACGTAAATTCTGATATTACCATGCTCGTAAAAATATGCCTTGAGAGCTGCGAAAAGGGAATTATCACACCTGTAATTTTTATGTCGAAAAATGATAATTATTTGATAAATAAAAACTACATTGACAAGCTAAGCTCACTTTATCCTTCGTCATTGATCGAGCGCGTGTGGATAGATTGATATATTAAGATATATTAAATTGATAGCATTTGAATTTTATAAATTTATCTCCCCGTGGTTTTCCCACAGGGAGATTTTTCGCTCTTGATGTTTAATATTTTAAGTGTAGGGACAGGCGTCCTCGACTGTCCATTCGGGCGTAAATGTTACTTTATGACCGTAAGGACCGTCGAGGACGCCGGTCCCTACATTCTTTAAATGATAATCGATTTTAATGAATTACCCGTATTCGACACGGTCTTGAAAATAGGCTCGTCAGAATGTCAAGCCAAGTGCAACACTTTTTTCAAAAAATCATTGGGAGACAAAAAACCAAGGCATTTACGCGGACGATTGTTGATCAAAGAAACAACAGCGTCCAACTGTTCTTGAGTCACCTTGTTGAAGTCGGTTCCTCTGGGGAAGAAAAACCTAAC